>JAUILP010000178.1 GCA_030432875.1 Oligoflexia bacterium
ATCTTCATTTCCGTTTCGTCGATACCGATACCTTGGGCCATCACAGGGTTGCAGGTGCATTCAGAAATGATGCTCATGAGTGCTTTTGCTTCGAGATGAGCGGCTATGGGATTAAAAATCTTAAATCTCTGATAGTTACTCAGCATGGTAACAATGTCATTATGCTGGGCAATTTTATGCGCGAATATATGCCGGTATATAAGATCACATTCGGTCGTACCAAAATAAACACGGTCTTTAAGGATACTCAGTTGATCAGGGCTCGCTAAAAAAACCTGGTGTCCTAGTTTCGTCCATTCTTTTATGTACCAGAGAAGCTCAGCCAATTGGCTGTCTCCTGCCCTAGCGAGAATCGCAATATTTAGTCTTGTTTTTACTCCCCCCGTTCCGCGATAATGAGCCAATAAAGATCTTAAGAGTTCATGAGTATTAGGTGGATCTAAATGAAGGGGGATCGTGGCTTTGCTTGCGGAGACGCTATTTTTTAGTTTGTGCGCTGCGATGAGCGCTTTTAAATAGGCTTCTTTGATGATGTCGCTATAGGCCTGCATCGCAGGGATGGTGGCATTAATTTCTAATATTTTAATATCATCGCGGTCAAAAAAAAGGTCTAGGCGTAAAGTCGCGAGTTTTAAAACGCTACCAAACCCACCAAGTGCGGCCTGTTGTTCGAGTGGCGTTAACTCTTTATATAATCTATCCCAAAGGGTTTTTTGATCACGGTTTTGTAACCAGCGAACTGTTTTTTCAATCACTCCTAAAAAATACTGGGCATCAGCGATGAGTTTTTGCCAAACCGTAGTATCGATAATAAGGGGTGATAAACCTGCGGGAATTCTTTTATAAGAGTTCAAATGAGGGTCAAAAACACCCAAGGGAGCCTTATTTAGCTGGGCATCATATAGAGCTGTACTTTCTGAGGACAAATAAAGATAATCCATATTCAGCCCAAAGGTTTATTATTTTTTTTTCGCCTGGCAAAGCAAACGACCACAGGCCACATAATCTTCAGGACTGAGTTCTTCGGCTCGGCGATTTAAGTCGAATGGCCAAGAAATCTCTGGGTAGTCTCTAATAAAAGAGGCGATGCTATTGCGCAATTTTTTTCGCCTTTGCATAAAAGCTGAGCGAACCAGGGATTCAGTATTGAGGAGCACGTCTTCCTCTATCCTTGTGTTAATGGGTCTCATCATCACAAGAACGCTGTCTACCTTAGGTGCGGGCTTAAAACAATGACGCGGCACGACAGGTCCAAGATAAAGTCGGGCCCTAAGCTGTGCATAAATACTAAGGCTGCTATAATCCTTAGAATTTGGCGGGGCAACTAGGCGCTGCCCAAATTCGAGCTGAACCATAAAGGCCGCCCCTAAAATGTGGGGCATGGCGTTAAGGGCGAGAGTCAAAATTTGGGTGCTAATACTATAAGGGATATTTCCCACGATCGCCGCAGGTTCACCTGAAGCTGACAGCCATTTTTCTAAATTGAATTTTAAAATATCTTCATTAACGATGCTAAAGAGATCTTTATTGCTCTCAGGCATAGATTTGCGAATTTCTGTGAGATGATCAAAAAATCGCGTGTCTTTTTCTACGCTCGTAACTTTTATTCCGGCTTTGAGGAGAAAAAAAGTTAAGGCGCCAGCACCCGGTCCGATCTCTATAACCCGCTTTGCCGACCAACTTTCAATTTCTTCAACTATTTTTTGGCACGGCCAGGTTTCGACAAGAAAAACTTGGGAAAGTGATTTTCGCGTAAAAGGATGAGGTGAAAAAAATTGTGACATGGCTTCTTAAAAGTGAAAAAAATTTTTTACTTAAAGTATTTTATCTTAAAAAAAACTAATTAGCGAACCCCATAAACAAATAAATCCTCCTGTGACTTCGCCTAAAGAATATCTTTGTTTTTTATAAATTAACAAGCTTTTTGCCAATGATCTTAAAGTATTTAAGGAGGTTTAATTGTTGATAAGTACAAGTAAATACAAATTATATTTGCTATAATAAAGTCTGTATACCGCCTGTGCTCTGTTTTACCTCTTATTTAATGAGAAAATCATGTCTAAGAAACTAATTCAAATAAATGTCATTAAGCGACTCGGTACCGTGTTTTTATTTCTCCTCGCTTCGTACTGCAGCGAAGCAGGTAAAGTCTTGGATGCGGCTTCAGGTGGGGATACTCCGAATCAAGAGGCT
>JAUILP010000179.1 GCA_030432875.1 Oligoflexia bacterium
AAGCAGCTCCCTATTTTCGCGGAATAGAAGGTGAAAAGCATATTCAGCGCTTTTCGGATGCCGCTAAACAAACCCGTTATGCCCTAGAAAATGGTATTCTTTCGGACATTGCAGAAGCTATGCAGCTGGCCGCGCGCTGGTTAGCCGACGCAAAAGTGGTCACTCACCACTTAAGCGGAATGATTTCATCATTAAACAGCGATATTGGCGTATTAGCGGCCAAGCCAACTGGAGCTGGTGGCGGCGGCTATATTCTAGCCTTGCTCGACCCTGAACGGCCAGAACAGTTATCTGACATTAAAAAAATGTTTTCCCCCAACCGCGTTTTAGAAGTAGGCCTATCATCATGACCATAAAAAAAATCAGCATAGCTTATAGCCCTGATACTGATGATGCTTTTATGATTGAAGCATTAAAGACAGGAAAAATCCCTTCCCGTGATTATGAATTCACTTTTATAGCTGAAGATATTCAGGTGTTAAATGAACGAGCACGACAAGGTACTTATGATATATCAGCAATTTCCTTAGCCGCATATCCTGCCCTCAGTAAAGAGTATATTTTGATGGAAAGCGGCGCGAGTGTAGGCAGCGGTTTTGGCCCTAAAATTGTGGCGCGACCTGGAATGAGTAACCAAATCGATGATTATTGTGGTAAAAAAATTGCCGTACCGGGTTTTCTTACCACGGCCTATATTGCGGCATGGGAGTTATTTGGCCCATTTTCTGCGGTTTCCGTGCCCTTTAAGGATATTACTCAGGCAGTTCTCAGCGGTGAAGTCGATGCGGGCATTCTTATCCATGAAGAACAGTTAGACCCAACCATTAAAGGTCTGCAGGTTGTTGCTGATCTTGGCATCCTTTGGCAAGAAAAATTTAAGCTTCCGCTCCCACTTGGGGCTAATGTCATAAGAAGAAACTTAGACGCAAAAATTATCCAAGATTTAAAAGATATTTATCTCGCGAGCATAAATTATGGTTTTGAACATCGGCAAGAAACACTTAAAAGTGCCCTCACCAATAGCAATGCCAAAATTACCTTAGCTAGTGCTGACGAATATATAAATATGTACGTCAATGAAAATTCCGTAAAGTTTTCTCAAAAAATGAAAGAAGCAACAGATCTAATTTTTACTTTGGGAATCAAAGCCGGAAGCTATAGCGAAATACCGCAAAACTATTTTGCCTAATTTCATAACACAGAGATTTAAGAATAAATCCAAGCGCGGATTTGCTTAACCAGGAGGAGAGTGACATGAGAGATCGATCAATACTGAGTATTCTTGAGAAAGCAAAAGCCGGTGAGCGTTTGTCGGAAAGTGATGCTGTTTCTTTGTTTAACTCTCCAGATTTGATGTCGATCGGAAAATATGCCGATACGGTAAACAAGCAGGTAAACAAAGACCTCGTTTTCTATAATGTCAATCGTCATATTAATCCCACCAATATTTGTGCCCATACCTGTAAATTCTGTGCTTTTTCCCGAAAACCAGGCGATGAGGGCGGGTACGCTTATACAACTGAAGAGATTATCCAAAAAGCCTCTGAAGCCGTGAAGCAAGGGGCTACAGAAGTCCATATGGTTGGGGGACTTCATCCCCGCTGGGCGTTTGAGGTTTATCTCGAATTTATTAGAGCTATTAAAGAAAATTTTCCTTCCTTGCACATTAAAGCTTTCACGGCTGTTGAGCTATCATGGATGGCTAAAAAAGCGAGAACGTCAATAGAAAATGTGTTGATAAAGTTACGGGAAGCAGGCCTTGATTCTCTGCCGGGCGGCGGAGCTGAAATTTTTCATCCCGAAATCAGAGAAGTTATATGTGATACAAAACTCACGGGGGACGAATGGATAGGTATTCACAAGTTAGCGCATAACATGGGTATTCGCTCAAATGCGACTATGCTATACGGCCATATTGAAAATTTTTCTCACCGCGTTGATCACATGATGCGGCTCCGTAACCTACAAGATGAAACTGGTGGATTCAATGTTTTTATACCTCTGGCTTTTCAGCCTTATAACAATCAAATGGGAATTGGCCGCTATACCTATAGCTTTGACGATCTCAAAACCATAGCAGTGGCACGCCTGTTCCTTGATAATTTCAAAAATATAAAAGCATACTGGGTTATGATGGGTCAGGATATTGCGCAGTTAGCCCTAAGTTTTGGCGCAAATGACTTAGAT
>JAUILP010000097.1 GCA_030432875.1 Oligoflexia bacterium
CCATCCTTGATCGGTTAGCATCATCCGTAACATGTTTCTCAAGCTTCCTTTTGTTTTTTTTAAAAAGATTGTCGTGAGAAACTGTTTTGATTTCAATAGTTTAAATTAGATGTGAGTACAGGCCCTAGACATTTTAGGTGTACGAGGAAGCAACAGCAGGCGGGAGGATAACAAGTTTTGGGGAATTGCTATTGAAAAATCATATTTTATAGTGCGATGCCCCTGAATATCCGCTTTATGCCGTTGACATTTTTACTTCTGGCGGTTAAAACATGGTGTTAGATTTATATTGTGGGGCTATAGCTCAGTTGGTTAGAGCGCTACGTTGACATCGTAGAGGCCTCGTGTTCGAGTCACGATAGCCCCACCATTTCCCGCCCCTAACCCCCCATTATTTTTAACCTGCAAAAAAGGAGTTTCACTTGATGCGGTCTATTGCAGGATTATCGGCTGTTTTTTTTATTTTGACCGTGACCCAGGCTAAGACTGCCCAAGGTGAACCGAGAATTTACACGTTAACGCGAGTCGACGCTGAGTCTCGCGCCATTGGTAACTCTCTGACCTCCAAAAAATCTGACAATCTACTGGTCGCTAAGTCTAAGGCTCTTGAGGCACAAAAAGCGAAATCTATGCCACAAGTGACTTTAGAAGGGCATTATCGGTACCTCTCTGAAGTTCCCACGGCACGCATGGGATACTCTGAACTCCAGTTTGGCCAGCACAATAATTATAGCGTGGGTCCCATACTCTCCTATAAAATTTATGATGGCGGCGCGGATGAAAAATCGACCTTAAGTATAGAAACCCAAATTAGGGGCCAAGAACAGATTCGTGAAAATGCTCATCTAAAATCGGCTTTGGCGGCGAGGCTAGCTTATGGCCGTTTGCAGGGTAGTTTAGAAGAGCTACAAATGGTTGCTGAGTCTTTGCATATTGCGCAACTGCAGGAACAAGATGTCGAAAAGCGGCTAAGAGTTGGGGTTTCGAGTCGCTCTGATGTTCTTGCCGTTAAGCAGGAAGTCAACCAATTAAAACTTAAATTTTTTTCTGCTCAAGGTGCTTTAACCCAGAATATCAATGAAATTTTTGCCCTGATCAACGAAAATATCAGACCAGAAATTTTAATTCCTACGGGAGCAAAAATCAGCGAGAGTTTAGGTGGCATTCCTGAGGCTAATTTTATTTTGCACCTAGATGATATGGCGCAAACGTTGACCCAGCTTAAAGAGGGCGTGACTCATCTTGCGGTGAATACGCACCCTGGAGTTACCTCTTTATCGGAGACTAGCGCTTCTCTAAAGCTGGCAGCTGAGAGTATTGAAAGCGAAGCATATCCTCATGTTCATGCTTTTATCAAATCTTCTTATGATTATCCCAATGGCCCACTTGATGAAAAAGTTTGGCAGAACTCACTCGGACTGAGCTTTTCTCTTACACTTTATGATGCAGGGCTTCGCCAAAATCTCGGCGTAGAAAAGCACCTGGCAGCAAAGAACGCTCAGCTAGAAAAAGAAGAACTTCTAAGGGATTTCAGATCTCTTTGGCGTGATAAGATGAGTGCTATACACAGTCTCGATGAACAAAGCAAAATTTTGCAAAATTCTATCGTGCTAGCAGAACAAGAGGCCTCAATTGTAGAACGAAACCACAAAGCTGGTGCGGCAATTTACCTCGAAGTGCAAAGAGCTCATAATCAAGTTCTCGAAATGCGCATTCAACTCGTTAGGATAAAGACTAGAAAAATGGAAGCATTGGCAAGTTTAAACTATTTATCGGCGCATAATAAGCTTCAGACAAGGGAGTCAACTCCGTGAAAAGAAAGATTATGTTCATTGTTGCCGCTGGTGTGATTATCCTCGGGATAAGATATTTTTTCCTTAAAAAACCACTGCCATTTTATTATGCGGGAACCATCGAGGCCACAAATATAGATGTGCCTGCAAGGCTGAGCACGGTGGTTGCTTCTGTTCTTGTGAATGAAGGCGACAAAGTAGAGCAGCACCAACAGCTCGCTCAGCTTGAATGCGACGATATTAAAATCCAGAATAGTCTAGCCGTGGATAACTTAAAGAGAGCAAAGAAATTAGTTAAAATTGGTTCTTTACCGCGAGACGCCTTTGAGCAAATTTCGTTTCGTAGTGACGAAATGGCGCTTAGACTTTCCTGGTGTCAAGTGAACGCTCCTATAGCGGGTACTGTGCTTACCCGCTTTCGCGAACCAGGGGAATGGGTTGCTCCAGGAGTTAAGCTCCTTTCTTTAGCAAATTTAGATGAGGTTTGGGCTTACATATATGTTTCTGAACCTCTAATGGCAAAACTTAAAACGGGTATGAGTTTATCGGGACTTTTGCCCGAACTTGATATGCGCGAGGTCCCTGGCCGCATTGTCAAAATCAATGAAGAGGCTGAATTTACCCCCAAAAACGTGCAAACCAGAGAGGAACGCACGCGGTTGGTGTTTGGGATCAAAATTGCTTTTAATAACTCTAGCGGGGTGCTAAAGCCTGGTATGCCGATTGAGGTTGATTTGTCAGGCATAGAGCATGAGTAATAGGTCCTATTCTATAACTATCGATCAACTATATAAGTGCATGGGAAAAAATCAGGCGCTTGACAATTTAAGTCTATCTTTGACTTCCGGGCAAATTCATGGGTTGATCGGCCCCGAAGGCGCGGGAAAAACCACCCTAATAAGGTGTTTGGTTGGTTTACTGCATCCTAATCAAGGCAGCATTATTTATTTTGAAAATGGGACTCCCATAGAATTTGCTCACATCAGGGAGCAAATTGCGTATATGCCTCAGCAGCAGAGTCTTTATGCTGATCTTTCTGTCGATGAACACCTACAGTTTTTTCGGTCTATGTATCAAATTTCTAAAGATGATTATCAACAAAAAAGAGCGGAACTTCTGGAAATTACCCGCTTAGGGGATTTTGTGGGACGATCAGCAAGAAACCTATCTGGAGGTATGTATAAAAAGCTCGGCCTCATGTGTGCCTTGTTGCGGTCTCCGCAGATTCTTTTACTTGATGAGCCGACAAATGGGGTTGATCCGATCAGTCGACGCGAATTTTGGGAGCTTCTTTATACTCTTCATGAGCAAAATATTATGATCGTGGTAACTACCGCCTATATGGATGAGGCTGAGCGTTGTAGCGAAGTACATCTTATGGAAAAGGGCAAAATCATTGCAGAGGGAGAGCCCATAACGTTACTAAAAAAATTTGGGGTAGAAAGCATAGACCAAATATATTTAAAGATGACAGTACAGGGATGAATAATAATAAACAGCAAGAAGTAGCTCGGGATATCATCGTCAAGGTACGAGATTTGGACGTGAAATTTGGTGATTTTTTTGCCGTTAGAAAACTCTCCATTTCTGTCTCCCGAGGTGAGATATTTGGATTTCTCGGGGCCAATGGTGCGGGTAAAACTACAACTATTCGTGTTCTGTGCGGTCTGTTGTCTCCATCAGCAGGGCAAGTTTATATTGCCGGGGCATCATATCGACAGGGTGAAATTGCGATAAAAAATAAAGTCGGTTATATGTCG
This sequence comes from Oligoflexia bacterium, assembly GCA_030432875.1. Taxonomy (GTDB): domain Bacteria; phylum Bdellovibrionota_B; class Oligoflexia; order Oligoflexales; family JAGOVF01; genus JAUILP01. The sequence goes on from JAUILP010000097.1 coordinate 3,554, forward strand.
CAAAAATTTACTTTGTATAATGATTTATCTGTTCAGGAAAATCTGGAATTTGCCGCAAGTCTCAGGAAAATTGAACACAGTTTATATGTAAAAAGACGACAGCATCTTCTTGAATTTATCAAATTTGCTCACCCTACCAATACTTTGGTTAAAAACTTACCGGGTGGGATTAAACAACAAGTTTCGCTCGTCGCGTCGCTTTTGCATGACCCTGATATTGTTTTTTTAGATGAACCAACGGCGGGTGTTTCTCCCCCAGCTCGGGCCATTTTTTGGGGATTGATTCGAGAACTTCAGTCTCGCGGCAAGACTATATTTGTAACGACACATTATATGGATGAGGCTGAATATTGTGATCGCATCGCTCTCATGCGTTCTGGTGAACTCATAGCTCTCGACACAGTTTCAGCATTAAAAACGAATACTTTTAAGCAACCAATTTATGAATTTGCACCTATAAATAACATCATTATTCCGCGGGATGAACTCAATGAGCTTAAACACACGGAAGGAATTAAGTCTTTTCAGCCTTATGGGATGAGATATCATGCTTCATTTATTTCAGAAGAAGCCTTTATAAAGTCAAAACCACTGTGGGAACATTATTTTTTAGTTAAGGAAACTCAGCCGTCATTAGAAGATGTCTTTATAGAAATCATTGAAGGGGGGCACCCCTAATGCTAAGTTCTCTGCGCCGGATTTTTGCTATAACGCGTAAAGAAGTTTCCCACATTGGGCGCGATCCTTTTACAATGATTATGGCTCTAGGTCTCCCGGTAATTATGGTTTTGATTTTTGGTACAGCATTTGAATTTAATCTCGATCATATGCCTCTTGCTGTTCTCGACAGAGATAATACCTTCGCGTCGCGTCAGTTGACAGAAGCATTTTCAAGTTCTGATCATTTTAATATACGGCCGGTTGAAAAAGCTGACATGGGTCTTAAAGCTCTTGATAGTGGCGAAGCTATCGCTTTCATGGTCATAGACGATGGGTTTGAGAAATTAGCTGGAGGCTTAGGCGCTGCTCACGTACAAATTCTGGTGGATGGCAGCGACAATACTTCGGCAGGGTCAATATTATCGTATCTCCCTGAAGTCCAAAAAAAAGCCCAGCAAAAAATACTTGGTTCTACCGCCCCTAAGGGTATTCAGCTAAAAACTCGTTATCACTTTAATCATGAACTAAAAACGCCTTGGTTTATTGTTCCTGGTCTCGGTGTCGTTATTATGGCAATTCTCTCAATTTTATTAACCTCGCTCACCGTTGCGCGTGAGTGGGAGACCGGCTCCATGGAGCTCCTCCTTTCTACGCCTGTAAAACCTATAGAAATTATTATAGGAAAGCTTACGCCCTATTTGTTTCTCGGTCTGGGTGGGGTTGGCTTTGTCTTTATTTCTGCAAGACTTTTTTTTGGTGTCCCCTTTCGTGGTAGTCTGCTTCTTTATCTTTTAGGTTGCATTATTTTTTTATCGACCTGTATGGCACAGGGTCTTTTGATCTCAGTGGTTACCCGCTCTCAGCAGGTTGCGATGCAAGTTGCCATGGTGTCGGGACTGCTTCCCTCGATTTATTTATCCGGTTTTATTTACCCCATTGAGCATATGCCTTCATTTTTTCAAAAAATAACGGCGGTATTGGCACCGAGGTGGTTCATTAAAATTAGTCATAATTTATATTTAAAGGGCTCAAATTTAAGCGAATTAGGGCAATCTTTTTTGGCTTTGACACTTATTTGTTTTGTAATTATTGGGATCTCAGCCTTTAAGTTTAAAAAGGATGTCGAGCCATGATGCAGACTATTAAAGGTTTTTTTAAAAAAGAAATGCTTCAAACCCTTCGCGATCCCAGGATGCGTGTATTGTTATTTTTAGTGCCGTGTCTACAAATGACTATTTTTGGTATGGCGCTTTCCACAGAGGCGCGAAATATTCGTCTTTCCCTTGATAGTAGTTCTGGTGACCAGGTTCTCGATAAAATAAAAGAAAGGGCTTTGGCCTCAGGATGGTTTATTGATGCGGGATATGACGGTGCCGGAGATCCTTTTGCGCTTGTGCGGGATGGGAAGGCTGATGTCGTCATTGTGCCTCCAACAGGAGGTTTGGATCAGGCAAACACTAATGAGGTCTCTCACCTTCAAATACTCATTGATGCGAGCAATGTCACTCGCGCCCAGGCAATTAATCGGTATCTCGAGGCGATTGTTGGCAAAATTTCTCTCGATCAAAATGTGCGCAGTGGACTTATGTCTCAGGCTTTACCTATAAATTTTGATGTGCGTGTCCTTTACAATCCAACATTAAGGTCTGCCGTTTTTCTTGTACCCGGTATTATGAGCGTGGTCATGTGCTTAATCACGATTTTGCTGACGAGCATGAGTATAACCAAAGAAAAAGAACTCGGGACTTTTGAAACCATAATCTCCGCTCCCATTTCATCAATGGAAGTCATTCTAGGTAAAACAATTCCTTATGTCCTCCTCGGTCTCGCCAATATCCCGCTGATTCTGGGTGTTGCTGTGTTTCTATTTGATGTGCCTATGCGGGGATCAATGCTGACATTAATTGCGTCGTCGTTTATCTTTATTTGTGCGACGGTCGCGACGGGTATTTTTATTTCTACGATTACCCGCACCCAGCAGCAAGCAATGATGGGGGGATTTATCTATCTCATGCCGTCGCTTCTTATTTCAGGACTTATTGTCCCCGTAAGTAGTATGCCTATACCCTTGCAGATTATTTCCTATGCCAATCCACTCACCTATTTTATGGAGCTCCTGCGGAGTATTATGCTAAAGGGAGGCGAATCAGGTTTGGTTGTGCGAGATTTGTCTATAATGACGGCTATGGCAATTGTTATCGCTTTTTTTAGTATAAGGCGCTTTAAGACGATACTATAAAATTTTTACCTGAAAAAAATGGCAGTTGATCTAATTATTTTTCATAAAAATGCACCAAAAAAAATGAGTCTTAGCCGACTAAATACGCTAAACTTTATAGAAAAACTGTTTGTAAATTTATCATTGAGGCATAAAAAATGAAGACAATTCCTCGGACTAGGTTTTTTGAAAATGCGAAAATCCACCGTTTAGTGCTATTTTTGTTTTTAAGTAGTGCGGCTCTTCTGGCTTCTCCCAATCCGCCTTTGGCCTGGGAAAAGGCGGATATTAATTTTAAACTAAGAAATGGCGAGCAGCTTAAACTTTCCATGGCATGTCCTGAGGGAAAGCTGAAAGAGTTTGTGGTAAAGAAAGGCAAGAAGCGCTCAAAAGATATTGTGCCTAAGCTCAAAGCTTCTAAGTATGTGTGTTCGGGACTAAAGACCTCATATATTTATGATGATGATGCTATGAAGATTTTGTCGGGCATTTCATTTACCATTGAATATTCTCAGGAATATATTAAGAGAGAACTTTTTTTAAGCTTTGATTTGAAAAAGTTTAAATTTGACTTAGCGCAGTGGCAAGTAACGGAACCAGGAAAGAACTCGCACATCGATCAAATTGACTTAAATTAGCCAATCGCAGGCGCATAAGCACCACGCCTAACTACTTTTTTTTAAATCCTGTTTTTCCTGAACCCAGCTCAAAAAAGCTCGCGGTTCATTGGTGATGACACCGTCTATTCCAAAACTCAATAGATCAAACCACTTTGGATCAGGCAGGGTATTTTCGCTGGCAAGGGGAAACCACGGATTTATAAGCCAGTTATACCTACGAAAGGCTTCAACAAATTGATCTGTTAGCAAAGCGATATCGGGATGGATGGCCTCTAGAGTGGGAATATCCTGAATCAATTTTTCAAGATTGTTAAGAAGAAAGTCTGCGCTAAAAATTTTTGGGGTTTCTAAAACATAGGCTAATCGGGATTCGGGCATGATTCGGCTCAAGTGACTCAGAACTTTGCTGCTTTTTGATGAGATAAGAAGTCTTTTGGGATATTTAGTTCCCTGAAGATGACGCGCGACAACTTCTGCGGTCACTTTAGAATAAGTTTTTAGCTCGATATTGAGTTCCATATCAGGAACGAGGTTGGCAATAACCTCATCTAAAAATGGAATACTATCGCCATTTTTAAGTGTAATTGAGCTTAGCTGTTTACGCGTTAAGTGCGAAACAGTACCGTTTTTGCCGACAGTACGTCTTAAGCTGCGGTCATGCATGACGACGAGTTCATGGTCTTTGGTTAAGTGAACATCAAACTCTATGCCCCAAATCCCTGTCTCTTTGGAAAGATTAAAAGCCTGCCAGCTGTTTTCTAATGCTTCTCGGCAGTTGCCTCGATGGGAAAAAATATGAATCATCTAGCCCTCAGGTTCTTGGGTTAAAAAACACTTTGAAACATGTTTAAATTGCGGGGCCGTTTTAAATGTGGCCCATCAATTATTTTACCAAATAAGAAGTCATAGGTAAAAAATATCGCGTTAAAAAGAGTTTAGGGGGAGAAAATGCTGATATGGCCGCTCCCCATTGCCTTAGCTTTCTAAACAAAAAAAACTGCAAGTCTATTGTTTATATAAAAACAAAGACTTGCAGGTATAATAACTAAAGTAATTTCAACTATCTTATATCATGGGAAATTTAACGGTTTCTTGCTCTTATTCCTGAAAAATACGCTTCAGAGGGGGCAAGAAAGCAGACCGAACATATCTGCGGCTTAATCACACCAAAAAGAGGTTCTGACATCACCGGGATGAAGTTGTCCAACCCAAACAGCGTTAGGATCATTATCTTGGAAGCGAACAACCTTGTAGTAAGGAGCAGGAGTACAGCTGTTCCAGCTTAAACCATCAATTTTAGTTACGCCAGCATTGCTGCCAAAAGATGTTCTGGTAAAAGATTTTCCTATACACTGCCCATTTGCATTGGATGGGCAAATTTCTACGCGACGATTTTGGAAAGTTTCGCTCCAAGGTCTGACGCAAGTAAGAATATTCGCAGACACTGTGCCGCAATTCATCAATTCAACGCTAAAATTGAAACTCGCATCACCAGTATACTCTTTGTATTTGAGGGTGATTGTGTAGGTCTGGCCGCCATTCAATCTTTTGGTAACTTCAGCGTTAGGGACGCCACGGTAAAGGTCAGACCAAACAATGGATTCACCGTCAAGAAGAACTTCTAAGGCATCATCAGCTTTGGCATAAAATTTATAATCGCCATACTGCTCTGGCGTAAACTGTTTGGTCCATATCGCCGACCAGTTGTCCCCTAGGCCTTGTCCCCAATTAACGGAAACATTGTTAGAGGGATAATTTTGGCATTCGGTTGTTGCATAGCCTGTCATGTTAATGTTATTGAAGCGTTTTACCGTCCACTGATCTCCAGAGCAGCCATAGACAGGCTCAGGAGTGTTATTGCCATAGCTGAAAGAAAGAGCTGCTAAGCCAGTATTCTCATAATATTCCAAGACGATGCGGTACTGACCCGCAGGGATATTTTTTGCTACGCTGTAGTTTTTTATACTATGCTCAGTCCAATCAGTAAAAATTTCAATAGGACGTGCACCACTTATTGGGTATAAGAATGCGCGAATGCCATCATCGCTAGCCCCTTTAAATTCTGTCCATCCACTCAGATAAACCGTTTTTTCAAAGCGTGCAGAAAATTTATCTTGCGGGTGTCCGGCTGCGAAGGAACCTGTGCCCCAATTCAAAGAAAGGCTGTTACCGGGATAATATTCTTGATGGTATACAGGCCCTGATAAATTGGTACTATGAAAATAATTTCCCAACCAAGTGCTGCCGTAAGGATCAATAGGTCCGATTACCCCACCATCAATAGGGACGACGATAACAGAATCAACCGGATAGCCGTCTGTGCTGACAATGCGCTCGTTAAGTTTAGATTGAGTTGGATTTCCCCCGCAGTTAACTAACGTCAAACCCCATCCCGCCACAAAAAGCATAGCGAGAATTGATGCAAATTTCCTCATAAAACCTCCTTAAGTCTGTGAATTGAGAATGCATTTGTTTCAAATGATTCTATTTTTATAACGCTTCTTTTGCCTCCCATTGCCGTCGTGCTAATTTCTAACAGGACTTCCGGTGTTTTTCAAAAATTTAGACTCTTCAAAAAAACTATTAGAGTTCACCAGACTCATTAAATTATTGAAGCAGATAAACACAAATTCGAGAGCATCCTAAATTTTCTATTTCCCCTTAAGTACTAGCAAGCAATACGCACAGCAAAAAAAAAGAGACATCATTCCGACCACCTCCAGCCGCAAAATACCTGAAATACCAACATATCTTCAGTTATTGCGGAAACACGGCAATCAAAAAATGTCTCCTTCTATCTAGCTTGGTTTTATTATAAAGAGGAGATAGTGTCAAAGTTTTTTTTAAAAAAATATAGGCGTTTTTTATCCACGCAATTATAGGGAAGCGATCCGTCTCAGCTGATTGGAAATTGTTTTTGCTCGGGAAAACAAAAAAAGCTCCTTTATTTATAAAATATATTGACAAGTGGCAGCAGGAAACCGAGATAGGATTACGGATTTTCTTATCAAAATGCTTAAATCGCTCATGGTGATTATGGTTTAAAATCTAAATTTTGCTATTCTTTCACAACTTTTTTTTGTTGCGAATCATTTTCATCTTTAGTTCCTGATCGTTTAATAACCAGTTAATACCAGTTAAAATAAGCCCTGCCCAAAAAGCTGTGCCAAAATTTTCTATGATGAGTCCGGGCACGAAATAATCGGTTAGCATTAGAAGAATAGGATTGATAAAAAATAAAAATAACCCCAAACTGAGGATGGTTATGGGTAACGTAAGAATAATAAATAGCGGTTTCACAATGATATTAAGAAGACCTATAACTGCCGCCGCAAGAAGTGCTTGCTGCCAGCTATCGACGATAAAGCCTGGAATAACGTAAGGTATTGCCATCATTGCTAATGTAAGGATCAGCCATTTGCGTATCATTTTTTTCTCATATATTAAAGTTTTGGTTATGCTCAATTTTCTTTCTAAAAAAATAGACGCCCTTCATAAGTACAAAATGAGGTCTATTTTGCAAGGTGTTTTTTTTCTCGTATTGATCGGATGCATTCATTCTGGGGAATCTGAGCAGAATATTCAACTTGATGAGGGGCAACATAAAGAAAAATCGCTCATAAAATCAGGAACCAATGGTATCGCCAGCGCTGAACTCTTACCACATAGCGCACAGCCTTGGTTCCGCGGGAGCGTTGAAGAGGCTTTTGCTAAGGCCCAAAAAGAACAAAAACCCATGTTTCTTTACTGGGGAGCCATTTGGTGCCCGCCCTGCAACGAGCTAAAATCATCCGTATTTAATCAACCACTTTTCTGGCGAGAAATGGGGCAAACAATACCTGTTTTTTTAGATGGTGACGACTCTATGGCTCAACACTGGGGAGAAAAATTAGATGTTTCTGGCTATCCGACATTGCTCTTCTTGAATTCCCAAGGAGAAGAGGTTTTTCGCATTGCCACGGGCTTAAGTCTTGAAGAAATGATTTTGGTATTAAAATATCTGGGCAATAATGTGCCCACTATAGAAGCCTTGGTTGCTAGACTCGAAAGTAAAAAAATTACCCCCACCGAACTTTCCCTTCTTAGTTACCTAAGTTGGGAGCAAAAATCCGATTTTGCGGAAATGAGTATACGGAAATTAAAGCTCATCGAAAATATTTACACGACGTTACCCGTAGCGATGGTGGCTGAGCGCTCTCTCGTAGCCGCGCGACTTCTCGAGTATTGGGCGACAACCCAGGATAGTAAAGATCCTGAAGAACACATATGGGCTGAGCAGCATCAATCAAGTGTTCCGCTTTGGTTTAGGAGTATGACCGAAAACGATGCGGCAATTTTTGCGAGCAGACTGACTTTAATTTATGCCATAAAACCCATTTTCCCCAGTATGATAAAATTCCTTTCGAGCGCCGATGCCTTAGACTATAAGGGTAGATGGATCGCATCTCTAGAAACGCTAAAAAAAGATAAACGTCTAAATACTCATCGCCTGCGCGGGATTTGCTCGCAAGCTCGCAAACCCGCTTCGGCGATGGGTTTAGCCATTAACCACCCTTTTAATCGCCTGATGAGCAGCCGCTCCCGGCCTTCAGCCTGGTCGCGGCTG
>JAUILP010000180.1 GCA_030432875.1 Oligoflexia bacterium
GCTTTAAAAATATTGCTCAAGGAATTCGGACGATTGGATGGATGAATCAAAATTCATTGAAAACCTTACTATCATTAACCTTTCCCGTCATTCGAGCATCGCGAGAATGACGGGACCCTGCCCCAACCCCGCGGTCAAAAATCTTTTCTCGACAGAAAAGCAAGAAAAAATTATCCTTCTCGGAAGAAATTTTTTATCTATCAAGGACAAAACTTAAGTATAGGAAGGAACGTAAGAAAAGTGATAAAAGTCAATAAAGAGGTATTACTGTCTCTCTCCGCCATTATTTTAGGAATAAGTATGCCCATAAAAGCCGAAGCAGCTATTTTGGAAAAAACTATTGTTTATCAAGATCAAGCTACAAAATTTGAAGGTTTTCTTGTTTATGACGATAGCCTTAAATCACCGCTTCCTGGCGTTCTTGTGATACATGACTGGCTCGGTGTGACGGATAAAACCAAGGAAAAAGCGCGGGAATTCGCAAAATTAGGGTATCTTGCTTTTGCTGTAGATATTTACGGTCAAGGTGTGCGTCCTACGGGAGCAGCCGAAGCAGGAAAACTGGCCACGATTTATAAGGCGGACCGAAAACTCTATCGTCAGCGCCTTTCTCAGGGGTTAGCTGTGTTAGCTCAGCAAGCCAAGGTAGAAAAAACAAAATTAGTTGCTGTCGGTTACTGTTTCGGTGGGACTGGCGCTATCGAGTTAGCTAGAGCTGGGGCAGATTTAAAAGGTGTTGTGAGTTTTCATGGCGGCCTAGATAGTCCTGAACCAGCGCTGGGGAAAAAGATTAAGGCTAAGGTCCTGGCATTACATGGTGCTGATGACCCGTTCGTTAAAGAATCAGATTTAGCAGCGTTTGAAAATGAAATGCGCGAGGCAAAAGTAGATTGGCAAATTATTAAATATGGCAATGCTGTGCATAGTTTTACCGATAAATCTGCGGGAAATGACGCTTCCAAGGGAGCTGCTTATAACGAGCTTGCCGATAAACGCTCATGGGAGGATATGCAGCTTTTTTTAGCGGACTTATAGGGTAACCGGCATATAATACTCAATTATTTTAGGCGGAAATCTTTTATTCTCCTTAAAAATTAATTTTGCGATACTTCGGTGGTTAGTGGTTACACAAGGTGCTAGCTAAGTTGCCTTGTGTATGCATATAGCTAAAAAATTAATTTTGAATATTTTCTTAAATTAACCTTCATCCCCATCCCTTTTTAATTCCTGCCATTTATCCGCTCTGGTTCCCCATTTATTGATATATAGAACGTTCTTTTCTAAATCCAGACGATAATTTGTCTCAAATCTTTCGTCCTTGCCAAATATTAGCCCACCCGATACAAATTTGATTGCGCCTTTAACAATACGTGCAGAGCCAAAAATAAACTTGGCGCCAAACGTAGAGCCCTCAATTTTTTCGTTGATTACTAACTCCGTTACTTTAAATGTATAGCTATTGGGCTGGGTGAAATCGAAATTCCTTAGAAACTGAGTATCATTTGATAATTTAATTTTTCCAATCTCTACGGTGCATGCAGGATCTTCATATAATGTTTGAATAGTCTTGACAACTGGCTTTTGATTTTCAAAATCTATATCAAAAGTAAAGCCTGATTGATATTTCATTTTATCAATGGGAGTAGGCTGAAATTCACTACAATTTTTTGAATGATAAGTCCACTGACCATGAATGCTTTTAATAAACATTGAAAAGGCTTCGCTCGGATAAGCGTTTGGACCGAGAGTACAATGCCAATACTCATTGCTATCCTCTAAGCGATCTTCCATTTTTAAAGTAAATTTTCCTTTGAGAAACTGTTGGCCCCCTACATTCATAAGATCCCAATTTACTTTTCCCTTTCCCCAAGCATCATTCCATATACCTGTTACCGTATTAGTAGGTGATATAGATAAACTGCTAATAGATCCTGTATAGGCTTTTCCATCGGTGTTAAAATTATAAACTATTGAGCCATCGTAACTTATGGTCATCTTAGTGGCAGGAGCATCTGTTCCTGCCATATCACAAGTCCAGCTACCCGCAAGCGGGTGGAGGCCAAAATTGCTATTTTTAGGCAATGTCGCTCCTCTATCGTTGTTCCGACCGCATGCCAAAGCAGCAAATAGAGATCCCATTACTGCCAAATTTATATTTTTTCTT
>JAUILP010000098.1 GCA_030432875.1 Oligoflexia bacterium
GCCGCACTAAGCTGCAACGACGCCGTGTTTCGCCCAGACCCACGATGCCGTCTGAGCTTACGCCTAGGCTGACGAAATCGACTAGGTCCACGCATTAATGTGAGTACAGGCCCTATTAATTTTTGATTTTACAACCTCCAAAATTTTAAATTTTTAGGAGGTTTTTATGAGAAGTTTTCGCAGTTATCTGTTAGCGGTCAAGTTGTACAAAAAGAGGTGCAATGCAATGCCACTTTTGAAATTACATTTCTTTTGAGCTATCATGGGGAAACGTCAGAGTGACTAAAAGCCCCTTATGTTTAGATATTCCCATAGTAATAGTAATGTTATGTAATGCGGAGATTTTATGAACGATGGCAAGACCTAAACCGGATCCAATTTTTCGCGCGCTGTTTTTTCCCCTAAAAAAACGCTTAAACACATTTTTCTGGTCGATATCACCGAGTCCGGGCCCAGAGTCATGGATTTCAAGTGTTATATACTCAGAATTATTAAGAAGAAAGACTTCGATGAGACCATGCATAGGGGTAAATTTTATCGCATTTTCAATCAAATTGTGGAGCATTATTTTTCCTAAATGCTCATTTATCATGGCAGAGTACTGAGCTTCATTAAAAGTCACCGTAATATTTTTTTGTAAAGCGCGTTCCCCTAAATCGGCCATGACATCCTGAATGAGGGGACGCAAGGGGGTTAAGGTCAGTTCATGTTCGATATTTTCGTGGTCTAAGCGGGCGAGTAGGAGCAGGTGATCAAGTATATCAGTCATCTTACAGGTAGTTTGCTCTATGTGTTTTAGACTGTTTTTTCTTTCTATCTCATCATGAGTTTGAAGCGCAACGCCTACTTGTGCGTTGATTGCTGCCAAGGGTGTTCTAAGTTCATGCGCCGCGTCATCCGTAAATTGGCGCTCGTTTTCGATGCTTTCCGCAACTCTTGTCAAAAGGGAATTAATGGCTCTTATCATGGGTGTGATTTCCTGAGGAAGTTTCATGTCCGGCAATGGGCCAAGGTCTCGTGCTGGGTTATGATGTTTAAGAATTTGCGCGATTTTTTTAAGAGGAAAAAATCCCCGGTTGACGATATAGACGACAAGGAGTGCCATAAGAGGAATAAAAACTAAAAATGGCACAAGAAGGTTGAGTAAAAAGGTTTTGGCGATTTCAAGACGGCTAGGGTGAGGCTCAGCGATGATGACAAGAAGAGGATCTCCTTTTTTTGAATAGGAAAATGTCCGCCATAGTTTGCCATCAAATAAAACTTCGTCATGACCCCATTTAAGAGACGTTATGGGGGTATTCCCAATCCTTTTAGGTTTTTTGCTGACCAGGATATTTTTTTCACCAAGGCCAAAATCAGCAAGATTATTAAATATTTGTAGCGTAAGGGGACTATTGAAATCTAGGTTTTTGGCCATGATATTTTTGTCTATCCACGATAGCTCCTGGCTATTTTCAGATGTTTTTCCAAAATCTTTTGGGTCATAGGAATATTTATGATCTCGCTTGTCTTTGCGGTATTTTTTATCATGGTGATCTCTATAACGGTCATCGCGATCATCATCACCGAAAACCTCATCATCATCTTCACTATCGTCTAAGATGACGCCTCTAAAATTTGGCTGCAATCTCTTTTGGTAGGTGATCCACGCATCCGTTTGTGTGTAGAGTATTTGTGCCGTTTGCCTTAACTTGGCGTCAAGAAGGGTTTCGAGTTTGTTTTGGCTTTCAATGGTAATGACAGCCGTAATTATCCCAGAAAAAATAGTGAGAGAAGCGAAAATAAGAATCAAAACAGTAGATTTTAGACTCATATTTTCGGCGTGATTATGTTTTAGGGGTTTTTTCAATGACATAACCAACCCCTCTCATAGTCGTGATAAGCTTGCTGCCAAGTTTTTTCCTAAGATGGTGCACATACACCTCGATGGCATTACTTTCAATGTCCTCGTTCCAGCCATATATTTTTTGCTCAAGAGAATTTTTAGATAAAACCCGCCCAATATTTTCGAGAAGTTCCCTCAGTACCAAAAATTCTTTAGGGTGGAGGGATATGGGAAGATTATTTAGGGTCACGGTATGTGCTTCAGGGTCCAATATTAATCCCCCGTAATGGATAGTCGGTGTCGCACGGCCTTGACTGCGGCGGGTGACTGCCCGAATTCTTGCTGAGAGTTCATCAACACCAATAGGTTTTACAAGATAATCATCCGCACCTAAGTCAAGGCCCGTAACTTTATCTCTGGTGCTATCTTTAGCCGTTAATATAATAACGGGGATGGTATTCTTACTGAGACGTAGACGTTTTAAAATGTCAAATCCTGATCCATCCGGTAAGCTCAAATCTAGAATTAAGGCCGCATATTCCACCGTTTTCAGGGTAGTGGCGACCGGCGCAGCTTCGCTGACCCAGTCTACATTGTATCCTACAAGTGTTAGACCTCGCTTAAGCCCATCACCGAGTATAGGATCATCTTCAACAAGCAGAATACGCATGGTTACCCCTTGGGGATTTTGACTTCATGTTCATTATATCCGCCTTCTTCAGCCCTTGGGTGGCAGGCTAGACAGTTTGCCGCACTATTAATCCCTTTTCGTTTGAATACCCCAGTCGAAATCTCGTGGTGTTTTTGTTTAAAATAGCTGGTGGTACTATAACTGACTGGGGGGACAGTGTTACCCTTTAATGACTTAAGGAGTTTTTGGGCTCTTCTTGATCTATTTTTTTCTGCACTGCCGCTGACTAAAAATTTAAGCAGCTCACTTTGAGTTTTAGCTTCTAAAGTGGCATCAACACCAAAATGATCTTTTAACGAGGCCATCATTTTGGTCCACGATGCGGTAGGCAAAAGCGCTGGGTGATAGGCCATATGACAAGAGGTACATTCTTCTTTATATAAAGTAGTATAGCCTGGAGCTCCTAGGTCAGTTGCTGATTGGGATTTGGAGGCTACCTTTTTTGAAGTCGACGGAGAACTGCTCTGTGAGCTGTGATGCTCTCCGCTTTTACCATCATTATCATCATCATCATCATCGCCATATAATAAATTTGCCGCTCCGAAAGTCAAAATTGAGAGTAACAAAATCAAGGGCACATGTGTTTGTTTTAATCTGATCATAAAATACTCCTGGCTTATTTTACACTTGTTATATAACTTATGAAATTAACTTTTTCTTTTGCCGTACATTCTCGGTCAAAAACATCGCGGCAGTTACGTCTAAACCATTTTTCAACTTTTTTGATGTCAGTAAATCGCTGGGCATTGGCAGAAGGGGCTAATGGCTCAATGATCTTACCGGCTTTGCTTTTCCCCTGGGTTTTCGGATCGAGTCCATGGCAGGTGTGGCAGGAAATTTTTTCTCCTTTTTTATTTATGACATCACGTAAGTATAGCGTTTTGCCCTCCTGAGTCGCATTGGGGTCAAGTTGCTCATTTTGCGTTAAATTATTCTTATAATGATTTAAAACAGCATCGACATTTTGAGCAAAGACTAAAGGTGAACCTAGCATCCAAAGAATTCCAATGCTTTTGAGCACAAATTTAATTGTCATGGTGAGTATCCCTTAGGTGATTGGTGATAGAATTTTCTAAGGGTATATACTGAAACCCGCTTACCATAGCTTGTGCGATGGGGCGCTTTTCTTTTTTCTCAAGGTAGGTTATAGCCGCAAGATGTAAGATAATAAAGCCACAGATGGCAAAACCTAGAATTTTATGCGGCTTTTCAAAAATTTTGCTGATCGCAGGGTCATCACCGAGCCATGTGGTGAGTGGCCCCATACCGTGTTCGCTCGCAGCAAGTATAATGCCGCTTACCCCTAAAAAAAAGATTGCGGTATAAAAAAAGACATAAGCAAGCATCGCCATTGGGGGATGGCCAAAGTCAATGTGAGCCAGAGATTTTTTTTTAGATTTAACCGCATATACCATCTTTTTTAACGCAGCGAGTTCCGGCCAGCGCGCATATTTAGGGCCAATAAAGCCCCAAATTGTTCTTGCCACCAGTCCCGATATTAAGGAGTAACCTGAAAAAATATGGATGTGCCATAAGGCATCGGCGCTAGCACCCTGTTCTAGTAGGTCATGGCCAAATCCTGTCACCATTAATAAAATGACAGAGGCAGCATTAAGGGCGTGAATGGCTCTTAATATGGGATCATAAGTCTTTTGCCGTAGGAGGATGATTGATTCCATAATGTACCCTTTTTCTAAAAAGGCTCTTTAAATAGTGACAAGGGTAATTATCGACCTCGTACCTTAAACTATCCTTAAAGTGAGGAAAAAAATTTCATTTCTGATTTTTATTCAAATGACGCGCATAAATGCAAAGATTTTTTTTGGGGGGCGCTTGTTTTGATGAGGATTTATAGTTTCTGGTACTTTAAGACTTGGTAGCGGGCACATTATTTGACAAATTCTTGAAGGCTTTTTAAGGCATAGTTAAAGGTATTTTTAACATTGCTCATTAACATTGCGCTGACAGTGCCATCAATAACTGCGGAGTTATTTTCAATCTCATTGCATAATGTGGCTAAACGGCAAGCGCCTAAATTGCTCGCTGTTCCTTTGATTTTGTGAGCGATAAAGCTGATCTTTTCTCTATTAAGTTCATTAAAGGCTATTTCAAGCTGAGACAACAAATCGGGAATTTTTTCGCTAAAATTTTGGAGTAGTTCGCGTAAAAAAGTTTTATCGCCTTCATCGACCTCTAAAATATCGTTTAATTGCTCAGTATTGAGGGGAGCCATATTAGTGATATCTGTGACGATGTCGTTCCAGTTAATTTCTGCCATTTTTTTGTGCTCCTAAAATGATAGTTTCACTTCCCTAAGTTTCCTATTAACTCACTCCTTTGAGCAAGTCTTTGGCCAAATATTTTTGTAAAATATTTTTTATCTGTTCTTTGCGCACTGGTTTAGTCAAGAAATCATGCATCCCTACAGCGAGGCATTTATCGAGCTCACTTTGAACGGCTGTCGCCGTCAATGCAATGATGGGGACTACGCTTAAATTCTCATTTAGGCTTTGTCTAATCGCTAGGGTTGTTTGGTAACCATCAAGTACGGGCATTTGAATATCCATAAAGATCAGATCAACGGGGTTTTTCTCAAGATAGCTTAAAGCCTGAGTCCCTTCATCAGCTAAAACAACGTCGCATTTTAAATAGAGAAGAATTTTTTGAAGGACAAGCTGGTTGATGTGATTATCATCAACGACTAATATCATGGGTTTTTGCATTACATCGTACTGTTCTAATTCGAGGTGAGGTTGTTTTTTGGGGACCGATACTTCTCCTCTGACTTGGTCTAAAACGATTGGGGCACCTTTGGGAAATGAAATAATTACCGTAAATTCCGTTCCTTTTTCCGGAGTGCTAAGACAGAAAAGGCGACCGCCCATTTTTTTTACAATATTGTTAGTAATAAAGAGTCCTAGCCCTGTTCCCGGATATTTTTTGCTTGATGATATGTCGCCTTGATAAAATGATTGATATAGATTATCAAGAACTTCTTTGGCCATCCCAATACCGGTATCAGTGACCCTAAAGGAAATAAGCCAGCTGGTCCCGTTATCTTCCGCCAAATCAACCTCTAAAGAAACCGTGCCATGATCTGTAAATTTTATAGCATTGGTTACTAAGTGCATCAGAATTTGTCTCAGCCTACTCAGATCGCAAATGCTGTAATGTGATAGATGAGCACATTTATAGATAAAGTTTATTTTTTTATTTTTTGAGAGTATAGCAAAATCTTTTGACAGATGATCTAACGCTTGAGATAAGTCTACAGGGCCGTTTTGAAGATTAAATTTATCGGCTTCTATTTTGGTAACATCAAGAATATCTGTGAGGTGATTAAGGAGGATATTGGCAGAACCATGTAAATTTTCAAGAAGCTCTTGTTGGTGGCTATCGAGCTTGGTATGGCTTAATAAGTCGATTATTCCTATTACACCATTCATGGGAGTGCGGATTTCATGGCTAATATTGGCGAGAAACTCAGATTTTATATTGCTAGCTCTTTGCGCCTCTTCTTTTGCAGCAATTAGCTGCTTTTCAAAATTTTTGCGCTCAGAAATATCGGTGTGTTCGCCAACCATTCTTGTTGCTTGACCTAATTTGTCACGGAGGCATTTACCTCTGCTGAGTATCCATATATAGGTATTGTCCTTCCCCAGCATGCGCACTTCAATTTCGTATTTTTCATTTTCACCTTTTAAGTATTTTTCTAAAGATGAGTAGGCGTAGTCTCTATCTTCGGGGTGAATAAGGCGCTCCCACTGAGAAAAGTTATTCTCTAGTTCCTTAGTTTCATAGCCTAACATTGTTTTCCAGCGGTCAGAAAAAAATACGGTATTGCTCGTTATATTCCAGTCCCATATACCATCTTTTGAGCCTTCAACAGCTAAGGAAAATCGTTCCTCGCTCTCTTTAAGTCTTTGGTTGATTCTAGCAGCTGTTTGCTCAGCAATATGTTTGTCTTGCGTTAAGTTATGAATGAGGAAAAATAGCAAGAGGTCGATGATAATGCCAAGTAATGCAATTATGTATGGTTGTATGGCATCGGACAAGGGAATAAAATCTCTTAGAGTAAAAGTAGTTATATTCCAAATGCGGCCCGCCATTTCGATAAATTCACTGTGAATGAATTGACTTTTTTCTTTCTCTAAAAATTCGTTGTGATTGTAGACAGGAACCTTCGCATCCTTTTGTGTGGTATCATCAATTTCAAAAGAGACATTTTCAATTTTTGAAGCCCATAAAATTCCTTGCATCAGGTCTTTTACCCGAAAAGGGCTGTAGACAAAGCCTTCAATACTGTCACGCCGCTTCTGCTCGTCTATTGTAGACGCACCTTCCCTGAACACAGGGACATAAAACAAAAAGCCTTTTTGAACATCGGTTTCGGTTTCTTGTTTTAAGGTGACAACTCCAGAAAGTGTCGGCATCCCCGAATCACGGGCTCGCACCATTGCAAGGTTGCGGACAGGCTCAGAAAACATATCAAAACCAAAAGCCCGTTGATTGCGACTGTCAAATGGTTCCAAGTAGATTATCGATGTGTACACTTCTCTGGGATATTCAGGCCACACCTTAAATTCATAAAATCCCTCTGCGCGTACCTGCTGGATAAAACTTTCTAACGAATTTTTATAAAAATATTTTGCGAAGCCTACGCCTTGAATACCAGGGTAAGAGTCATTGAGTTTGAGTTTTTCAATATAGGTTTTCCAGGTGCTACGCGAGAAATTATTTTTTGACGCATAATAAAAGCTCACTCCACCTATAAGAACTTGCTCATATTCTTTCATGCGCTTTTCAATGGAATTTTTTATATTCGCGGCTTGAGATAAAAAGCGCTGCTCAGCTTTTTCTTTAACGTAAGTATAGGTAAAATATGATGCGACTGCGGTGATAGCTAAAAAGACTAAAAATATTAGTTTGCCCCAGTATGAGTACGAGCTTTTTCCCCAGTCGGAGATAACCTTTCGTTCCTCACTAGATTTACTAGAGGGCATCAGATTTTGATTTTCTGAAACATTTTTTTTATTTTTTTTAAAGGCCATTAATTGTGCCAACTAAGTTATCTAAGTTACCATGCGACTCATCATCATCTTATTCGGATTTTAAAACACAATATTTAGTTTGGAGTCTTTAGATAGATTATTCAGGTGCTTATTAGGTTGGTAAGAATCTCTAAAAATTCCTAGACGTGTTTTCGGACCGTGGCGGCTTGTCTCGCTTAGTTTCTGCGCGGGAGTGTCTATAATTATTGGCAGTCTTTTCAGTTAACCTTTTTTGGGGTAAAAAATTTAGTTCCCCGATATAATTAAGTAATTAAAGGTAAATCACCTATAAGAACATTATTTGTATTGAGTTTATTTGTGAGAATGGAGAAAAATGGAGACTCATGCGCTGAGAAACTTTTCCTGAATCAAGCTGCAAAAGGTTTTTGGTGAAAAAGGCTTACTTATTATGTTATTGACGCCGGTTTTTTTGAGTTCAGCCAGTTCATCTGGTGAGCTCGTTCCGGTTAGATAAAATATCTTGGCTTCAATGCCCTCTTTCTTTAAGTTTTTTAGCACGGCAGGGCCGTCTAATTGGGGCATTTGAACATCTAATAAAATAAGGTCTGGTTTGAACTCTTTAGCAGTAGAAACGGCTTGGTTTGGATTGCTTAAAGACCTAAGTTCTATAGGATATTTTTTAAGGCCGAGGGCTATGAGAGAGAGGATTTCAGGGCTATCATCAATGGCAAGAATTTTCTTTAATGATTCTATCGGTTTTTCAATCCTGGGGTCTTTCTTGGGGACTAATGGTACGGCAATTCGCGAGCTAAAAGTTTGTAATATTTCTTTTGCTAAGTCAGGTGTTTTCATCATAAATACGGTAAGACTCGGTTTTTGAGTTTGGGGTGTTTCGTTTTTTTGTGAGCTGACAATTAAAAACGGGGTTTCTTTATTTTGATTAGGGACTTGTCTTACGATTTTTTCTAGAGAAGGCCCATCGATGAGGGCCACGTGATGCTTAGAGATAATAAAATCGAATTTTTCTTGCAAAATGCGGCCAAGGGCATTGTAACCATCTTGGCTAACAGAACAAGTAACCTCATATTTATTAAACTCAGTTAAAATTAAATTGATGACTATTTTTGAGTCTTCAATGATAAGAATTCGAGGGTTGGAAATTTTTTTGCCTGGCAGAGGTGCATTTTTCTGAGGGTGGGTGAGATGCTGACCTGAAAATTTCTCGGTCAGTGCTTCCAATGTGAGACTATCATGTTTGCGGTAGGCAATTAACAGTTTTTCCATCAAATCGCGCTCATGCATAAGCGCATCGATAACATCTTCTAGTGGGCGACTGACAAGTTTCATTTGAGCAAGAATATCTTCCATTCGGTGGGCAGCACTTGAAATGTGGGCTAAGCCAAAACTTCCCGCTGTTCCTTTAACGGAATGTAAAATTCGTGCAAGTTTTCTTCTGTTCTCATCTCCATGTATTTTGTCAATTTGAAGGATTAAGGTCTCAATATCTCCGAGATCATGTTTCAGGTCATCAAGATAAGTCAAAGTAATTTCATCAAATTGATCTTGCATAATTAACCATTATTGAATTGTTTTTAAAATGTGTCTAAATGATATCATTTTTTTTTTTGCTTCATGAGGAATCTTTTTGAAAAAAAAATAAACTATTAAAAATAACCATGAGTTTTAGCCAGGTTCTGAGTGAAATTAGACGAAAGATAATCAAAAGGCGAGGAATCATAAATACCCTCAATATAGAAAAAAGGGGATGGTCTTGTTAACTAACTGATATCATGAGATAATTTTATGCCACTTAAAAAAGCCTTGGAGAAAATTTTATCAAATAATTCCGATTTTTTAGTAAATTTTACCTCATTTTGTCCGATATAAGAAGTTGGCCCAAGGCTATCTGTTCTCTTTTTATTACTTCCTGGGGTGTAGGAAAAACAATCGAATAATGGTGAGGCTTTAGAGCAACCGGAGGCATAAAGTGACTGGAGCTAACGCAAGAAAAATAGAAAATAGCTTTACTCAAGATCCTCAATTTGAAAAAGAAATTCAGATTAGAGTTGGTGTTGTAGGGATGCGTCATGAGGGCATTCTGCACTTTAAAGGGTATCCTCATTTTGATTTTAAGTACGATGATGCGGTAGAAGCAATTAAAGCGCAAAAAATTTTGGGTGAAGGTACTCGAAGACCTCTTTTAGCTGATGTTGGTCTCATAAAAACGATGGAACGAAAAGCAAGGCTTTATTTAGGTGGAAAAGAAGCTGCGTCAGCAGTAAGTGCCGTCGCTATAATTGTCAGTTCGCCGGTGGCAAGAGTTATTGCAAATTTTTTTATGGGCATGAATAAACCACTTTATCCCACACGTATGTTTAGTGATACAGAGGTTGCGCTGAAATGGCTTCGGGAGTTTAAAAATTGACCGATAAAATATTTTCTCACATATTCGCTTCTACTGCTGAACTTCGCCAAATAATCGAAGATTGGGCAGAGAGGTTGTCAAATGGTGATCGAAGCGCAATTGAAATCTCTTCTGAGGAGTTCAATGCCCTAATGCGTGCTTTTCATCCCCTGACAGATAATCTCCAAGCAGTTAAAGAATATAATGAAATAGGTACCATTCGGCTTAGTCAGTGTTTGGAATTTATATCTGGACTCGCCCAACTTGACTTTAATCAAAAACCTTTAGAAGTCTTTTGTGATCAAGGGACCTTGGATGGTATTTTTACTGGTCTTAATATGCTTGCCGAAGAACTGAATAGTTCGGTGGTATCTCGCGACTTACTTGAAGCTAAAAACACTATTATGGAATCACTCATTGAAAACATTCCCAGCGCTATCTTTCTCAAGTCTATAGATGATGATTTTAGGGTTCAGATTTGGAATAAAGCTGCCGAACGGATATTTTTAGTACCGCGTGAAAAAATTCTGGGTAAATTTACCCAGGAGGTCTTTTCGTAACCTGACGAGATAAAAATCCTGTCTGATGATCGCAAGGTTTTAGAAAATGGGGTGTTGGAGGATAATCCTCAGGGTATATGGTTAAGCCGAGATGGTAGAAATATTAATTTGCGAACTAAAAAAATTCCCTTGAAAATTAGTCCGAGTGATGAATTTAGTTATGTTTTGGGTATTTGTGATGATGTGACGGCGTCAAAAGAAGCGGAGCAAAAACTGATTGCTGCTTCAAAAATGTCTTTACTTGGAGAAATGTCGGGGGGAATAGCGCATGAAATCAATAATCCTTTAGCGATAATTAATGCAAAGGCTAGCCAACTTAAGAAAAGAGTGCAAAAAGGTCCTATAGATGTTGAAAAACTTATCAAAGATTTAGAGATTATCGAAGAAACCACTTACCGCATTGCAAAAATCATCAAAGGCTTGCGGTCTTTTTCTCGTAACACGGAAAAGGATCCCTTGGTTTTAGAAAGTTTATCTCAAGTTATTAGCGATGCCATATCGCTTTGCAGCGAAAGATTCAAGGTCCATGAAATACTTCTTACAGTTGATATAGATCAAGATTTAAATATCTTATGTCGTTCAGCAGAAATTTCTCAAATTATTGTCAATCTCCTCAGCAATTCCTATGATGCTATTGAGCACTTAAATGATAAATGGATAAAGATAGAGGTGAGAGAGGCAGGTGAAAACGTGCACGTTATGGTTACCGATAGTGGAAATGGCATCTCAAAAGAAATTGCTCAAAAAATCATGTTCCCCTTTTACACCACAAAAGAAGTTAACAAGGGAACAGGGCTAGGTCTAAGTATTTCACAAGGTATTGCTAAAAAACATAATGGACGCTTATATTATGACGGGACTTACAAGAATACCCGATTTGTTCTTGAGCTTCCTTTAGCGAATAAAAGACCATTAGCTGATCAGGGTCCCGTCATTCTCGCGATGCTCGAATGACGGGAAAGGTTAATGATAGTAAGGTTTTCAATGAATTTTGATTCATCCATCCAATCGTCCGAATTCCTTGAGCAATATTTTTAAAGCCCATTAG
>JAUILP010000099.1 GCA_030432875.1 Oligoflexia bacterium
ATCAATGCGCAATTAAATTTTTAAGTTTGGCGATTGAAATCACCACTGAAATGCCACGAGGCCAAGCTCCATTGGCTGATCAATTGAAACGAGCCGCCATGAGCATACCGCTCAGTATCGCAGAGGGAGCTGGTAAAAGAACTCGCGCTGATTGCGGGAGATTCTTTGATATTGCTAGAGGCAGTGCCACGGAATGCGCAGCTGCAATTGATGTATGCAGAATTTTAAATCTTGAGCTTACGCCTAGGCTGACGAAATCGACTAGGTCCACGCATTAATGTGAGTACAGGCCCTAAACTAAAAAATCCTAATAAACCATTTTTAAAATCTAAATGGAATAGATCAGGATTTTTAAACTCTGTCTTAGGCGTTTTTACGCTAAAGACCTAATAAATGCCCGCGAGAAGAAAAAATTATTTCTCTAGGTTTTTGACCAAGCGCGTTAGGCGGCTAGTTGAGCGACTAGCATTGTTGCCGTGGAGCAAGCCTTTAGTGGCCGCTTTACCAAGAGCAGACTGAACATCCTTAAGCAGAGCTACGATACCATCCATAGTGATAGCTTTATCACCAGTCTTAAACTTTTCAATCGAATTTTTTAAGCTCTTGACGGCTGTACGCACGGAGGACTTATAAGCTGTGTTACGAGCGTTTTTACGATCACTACTGCGGGATCTTTTTAGGGCAGATTTATGTTGTGCCAAGAATGTAACCTTTCAAATTCATTGATATATATAAATATTTTCTTGAGTCTATTCAAAAAAACACAATTTAGACGACGATACTACCTTTGAACAAGGGGGAAAGTCAAGGTTATTTATGAGTAAAGGTGTAAACTCCATCCCAATTATCGCCAGGATGTTGATTTTTATACTGTCCAATGCGTTCAAGGTATAGCTGACTTGGGCCATCATCCGCACGAATAGCGAGGCAGGCCATAAAAAATTTTTCAGCTTCTTCCCAGTTTTTAGCCAAGTAGGCCCCTCTTCCTGCAGCAAAAGTCTCAGTGAGTTCGATAATGCGCTCGGTTTTATTGAGAATATCAGGGCGCATTATTTCAAATATTTTTACCGGCTCATTTTTGCCTTTAACCCGAATATCATCAAGGTCACGGGTGAAAAATGCTCCAGGTGTAAGTTTGGCGTGGGTATATTCACTGATGAGCAGTTTTACTGTATATTCTTTCGTTAAACCTTCCAGACGAGCGCCAAGGTTTACCGCATCTCCCATGACGGTGTAACAAAACCTTTCCCCTGAACCCATATTTCCTACAGCCATTGGTCCCGTATTTAAGCCCATGCCGACATCAATGGGTGGCAATCCCTTAGCCATAAAATCGATTTTAAGTTGATCCATGGCATAAAGCATTTGTATGCAAGAATGAGCAGCTCTATCGGCATGGTTGTCGTAGTGGACCGGGGCTCCCCAAAAAGCCATAATGGCATCACCAATATATTTGTCGAGAACCCCACCGCTTTTAAGAATAATGCCAGTCATGGGCGTAAAATAGTCATTCATCAATTCACATAGTTTTTCAGGTGTTAGCGTCTCGGATATTGTGGTAAAGCCTCTGACATCAGAAAAAAATACGGTCAGCTCTTTTTTCTCGCCCCCCAGTTTAAGCGCGGCAGGATCTTCAAGAACCTGAGAAATGACCTCAGGACTGAGGTAATGGGAGAAAACGCCACGGACTTTTTTCTTTTCCCGCTCTTCCGTCATATATTTGTATAAAGTTGATGTAATAAAAAGTGCTATTATTTCGATAAAAGGCACCCCCATATAAGCCCAGATGCCTTTGTGTCCAAAAATATAAAAACGGTCGAGCAAATAGTATCCAGTTAAAAACGTCAATACGGCGAGACCAGAATACATGGCGCGTGAGAACATCATGATAGGTGAAAATACTATCCCCAGAATCAAAATAATATAAAGCTCAAGAGCGTAGATATTTGCGGGTCTTTTCACAAAGTCACGACTTAGAATATTGTCAATAACAGCGGCGTGGTTTTCTACCCCATCTAAAGCGGGATCAAAGGGATTAGGCCTCTGATCATTTCCTCCTATTTGGGTTGCCCCAAGCAGTAAATTTGCTCCTTTTAATTTCTTTTTTTCTATTTCAGAAAAGGTGTTGTCATAAGCATCAGCCAAACTAAAATGCTGGAATATTTTTCCTGGTCCACGGTGATTGAGGAGTATCCGTCCAAAGCCATCCGGGTCCGTGGGGATGTCAAGTGTATCACTGTCATT
The DNA here is from genome assembly GCA_030432875.1 of Oligoflexia bacterium. GTDB lineage: Bacteria > Bdellovibrionota_B > Oligoflexia > Oligoflexales > JAGOVF01 > JAUILP01. The sequence continues at coordinate 2,245 of JAUILP010000099.1, forward strand.
TTCACGGTTAACAAGAGATATCGATTCCACCCCACGATCGTCAAAAAAAACAGCGATATCTCTATTAAGTGCTTCTGCGGCAACTTTAAGAGATAGAGATGGCATCAGTTTTCCATCTAAATTTCGCACTAGGGTGACCCAGCGTGATACGGCATCAATGTCAGGGTCGTTACTAAAAAAACCATAATGGGAGGAGGCCTGACTAATAAAAGGGGTGTTCGCCAGCATTCCAGGGATCTTAAGGGCAGGATAATCGCTGAGTTCTTTGCCTTCTGGGAGAATAACAGCGTAAATTTGCGACGTTTCCGCCATCTCTTCAAGGCCAGAAAAACGAGTGGCTTCTCGCCCAGCGGCTTTAACCTCAGGTTCAAGTCCATAGTAAAAATAGCCCATTACGACTGAGCCAAATTTGCTAATCCCTTGCCGAAATGCATAATCTCCTGGGCTTACTTCAGAAAAGCGCTCAAATGACCTCATTGTTTGTGCTAGATTATTAGATAGTTGAGCTTTCGAAGACTTGTTTAAATCAGCTAGAAGTGGCTTAATATCATCAATACCCATTTTTTCGGGTTCACTAAAAATGGCATCAAACCCTATCCAGTTGACGCCTAATTTTTTCAAATTTTCAAAAGCCTTAGCATAATACCTACGAGAAAATGGAAAACGACCAAAGCGTTTGATTGCTTTTTCATCAATTGCGAGAATACCAACATTAGCTTTGGGTTTTTGGGGCCCTCGGGTGAGAAAACGCAAATCCAAAAGTTTTGTCTCTAGGCTAAAAATGATATCTTGGCTGCGACCAAAAGTCTTATAATGGCTAAAGGTAAGATAATAAAGCGATATTATGATGCCAAAACACAGAAGTGAGGGTACCAACTTCTTTTTAAGTTCTCTGGCAAAATTTACCAAGTATTTACTCATTTTAATTTCCTTTTAAAAGGCAAAAAATTTTTACGCAAATTGGCAAAGCAAACTTCGTTTTGTACAAACTCGAGCTTGATGAATAAAGGGAACATTGCTAGTATGAAGTTCTAGCTATTATTCGTTTTATTCAGTATGCGTTTTCTATCGGAACTTAGGCGCCAAACCTAAGGGTGTTTTTTGCACCTTTCAATTAAAAGGGGGTAAAATGCAAATCACAGAAAAAATAGAAAAAAAAGGCCAAATAGGGAAAACAATCAAATCTAAGGCACTTGAATCAATGAAGGGATTAGAGGAAAAAGAGGAAAATAAAATTTTTTTTCATCCGTCGGAATCTCAGGATAGAACATTAATGAAGACAGAACCCGAGTTTTTTGCCCCCCCCGCCAAAAGAGAGGGAGGCATGGCCTCTGATGTACCTCGTGCTCTAGAAATTGATGATTTTTCTCGGGCTTACCAATTGACAAAAGCAGAAATTTGGCAATTGGTTGGTGCCGGTGAGCTTGTCGCACAAAGGATTGGAGCCCGCATTATTGTTGCCAAAGAATGGATAGATGCCAAAGATTTTCCCGTATATTCGAGCGAGATTTTGCAGGCCCGAGATGAGCAGGGTGTTGGACATTGGTCCGAACCTTTTGGGAGTCGCCATGGCGAAGTTGACGATGAAATTCCCGCCAAACAAGGAGTGAAAACTCCTTCAGCGCCCCGCCCTTATGAACCTCGTGAAAATTCAGCGGCAGATTTATCTCATCGTGAACAAGAACAGTTTAAGACGAAGCCTATTAAAACTGAAAACAAAGATGGCGATGAGAAGCGTCAAGATGCCATCCAGCAAAAAGAGACTTTTATCGATGATAGTACAGAATTTATGCCGGAATCTGGGCGCGGGCAGCTCGTTGCTCAAGATCAAAATACGGCTCATGTTGCTTTGCTTATAGATCACCTTAGTTTAGCAAAAGAAGAAAATCGTGAGATCCTGAGGTTAACGCAATCAAGCTTAGAACACATTACCAAGACGACAGAAGCGATTATTCATGCAAAAGACGCTTTAATCAGCAAGCATGAAGCCGACTTCCTTAATCTAAAGACCCAAGTTGAAGAGAGAGAAAAAGCGCTTGTCCAGAGTGAAAAAGAAATACAACAACTAAAGCAGCAAATAGAAGATTTGCAGATGCTTTCTAAGGTTTTATCTGAAACGCATAGCCCGTCCAAAAATCTTTAAGATTTTTTACGGTAGCTTGCGAGCAAGATGAAATTTTTCTGCTTCAGGTTCTAGTATTTCGAGTATTTCATCGACGCTATCAACTAGCGTGAGCATAAAATAATCTGATTCGGACATGAGGTTTTTGCCAAGAACTTCTGAGTGCATCCATTTTAGCAAGCCTTTCCACATATCCTTGCCCCAAAGGAGAAATGGTCTAGGTTTTATGTGATTTACTTGCATAAGTTGCCAGGTATAGAAAAGTTCGAGCATAGTGCCGATACCTCCTGGTGTGACAACGACGGCATGGCTAATGCGCATAAATTCTTCGAGCCTAGAAGAAAATCTTCGGTGCGCACGCTTGACGTCAAGGTGCTGATTTGAATCATCTTCATAAGGTAACTTTATTGATAAACCAAACGACCGGCTATGACTTCCCCCCATTTTAGCGCCTCTATTTGCTGCTTCCATGAGTCCAGGACCACCTCCCGTAACAATATCTATATTGCGTTTCGCAAGCGCGCAGGCTAAATCTTGGACCTGAATATAAAATGGCGAAGAGGAATCAATGCGGGCAGATCCAAAAATCGCGACTCGGTAAAAATCCGTTTCTAGTTCTGTGAGCAAATAATCAAAATCTGCGATCATGTCATTTAGTTGAGAAATTTTGTTATCCAAAAATTTCCTGATTTTTTTTTCCGGGAATTCACTCATAAGTTTATTGCCTTTTTTAGGGTGTTTACTAAAATTACCATAATCTTCATGCCGCCGCAAATAAGAAAAATTCGCGACTCCCTTTCCAATTGTTAGCTAAAAAGCACATCTACCGTCCCGGTATTCTCAAAAATCTGGCGTCGATTTTTTTAAAAGACAAAGATTTACTCTAAAGCTGGGTACCTAGAGAGAAGTTCGCATAACGTTTGGTAAATACGGTCTACATCGATGATAATTGTTTTTGCATCAAAAGAGCAGCAATTAATATCTCTTATCACAAGGAAAAATGTGCCGATCAGCAGGTGATCCTGAAAAGTTGGAGTGATCATCACGTGGAGAAATTTGGCATGACACGACCTTTCGCATTAAAAAATGGGGCTTATTTTATATTAACTGAAGCGCCTGGAGGCATTTACAATGCTGAACAGCTACGCACAATAGCTTCTTTATGTGAGCAAGAATCTGCTATTGTCAAAGCAACAGAGGACCAGCGTATTGGTATGTTTGTTTCCCCTGCTACCATGGATGACATCACCACAGCTTTGCAAAAAGTGGGTCTCGCCGTTCGTCACTATCAAAATGGTTTGCACGGAGCTGTGGCTTGTCTTGGTGAAGTATGCCCAAAAGAAGAGCAAGACGCATTGGGTTTAGCTATGGAACTCCAAGATAGCTTTAATGAGCTGGATGGAAAAAGCGCAAGTTCATGTGTTAAGGTTGGAATCAATGGTTGCGGGAGCTGCTGTGTTCCTTCACATACTTTAGATTTGGCTATTACGGGAGAAGATAATGGTTACCGCATATCTTTAGGGGGAAAAAGCTCTCAGCTACCAGAATTGGCATCTTACGCTGCAGAAGGTATTCCGCCAGATCAAGTCGCCTCTATGGTGCGTGAACTCATTAAAGTCTATCATGCTAACAAAGAAGGTGAAGAGTCCTTTGGCGAGCATATTGAAAGGGCAGGCGTAACGGCATATTTAGAAGTATTAAAACCTTATAGCGCTGATGCTCACGGTGAGGACATGCCTTTTGATTTGAGTTCAAATATTAGCAGTATTTCTCCGAAAAATAGTGGAGGTGACGATTTAAGTAGCAGTTCAAAAGAACTTGATATTGAGGCTTTTATGGAAGAGGCTCCCGGGGATGCCGAGTCGCCAATAAACGGTGATGAAAATAGCGAATCTACAAGTGAAAGTGACGTTCACGACGAATTAAACTCTTCTACTTCAGAAGGATATGAACTTTCAGAAATGAATATGCTAGACGATGACCTAATAGATAATCCTCCCATAATCGCGGCAAAAGGAAAGCCCGATCAAAAATTGATTGATTTAGGGGGGATAAATGATCTAAAAAATGACAGTTTCATGGAAGAAATTCTTATAGACCATGTTAGCGAGGATGTTAATGAAGATATTCTCCTAGAGGAGGAGTCTTTTCATGAGGATATATCTGAAACAAATCCCAGTCTAGATTCTATAAATGAAGGGGATGGTGGCGAAACTTTAGATGATAGTCTTGGACTTGACTCCATAAGTGAAGAAGATGGTGCTGAACCTCCAGATGAGCCTCTTAGCCTCGCCTCTATAAGTGAAGAAGATGGTACTGAAGCCCCAAATGAGAGCCTAAGTCTGGACTCTATAAGTGAAGAATATGGTACTGAAGCCCCAGATGAGAGCCTAAGCCTGGACTCTATAACTGAAGGGGAGAACGCTGAAATATTAGAAGATAGCCCCAGACATGATGCGGTTAGTGATGTGGATGACTATGAAAAAACAGAAGAAAGTGCAGGTATATCGGCTATAGATGCAATTGATGGCGCAGATACCTCTGACGATGGTTCTCATCTAGTTTCTATAAATGACATGGAAAGTTCTGAGAATATAAATCAGGAATCTGAGGATGATCTCCAAGAACTTGAGCTGACCGATTATGTCGAAGCCACTTTAAAGTCGGAAGATGATTTAAGTGCAAGCATGTCTGCTGATAATATTAATGAGGGCGAGAATTTAATGAGCCAAAACTTAGAGGAAGCTGCGCCAAAGGAAGACACAGGCTTTCAGAATACATCTGCAGTCAGTGACGAGGATTCTTTGACAAAAAGCGATGAAGAAGGTGAAGAAGGCGATATTTTTGAGAATAAATTTAATGATGAAATCACTATCGTAGCACAAATCCCCCATAACGATGATGCGGCAAATTCAGAACGAGAATCTGCTTTGAAAAATCTTGAGGATAGCATTTCCGATGTTGGCAGTGAAGATGATGAGGCACCCTCAAAAAGCGACAATTTTGCATCAGATCAACCGACCATTTTAGATCCCGGGTCTCCGGTTCATCATTTAAGTCATAATAATCAATCAGAAATGAATATACAGGGTAAAAAAAATCAAGTGAAAATCGATGGGCAATTAACGGGCTGTCAGCGCCGTACTGATGGTTTAATAGAAATAAATTTTTCAGGAGGTATCCATTATAAATTCGATCCTTCACGCCTAAACAGTTATGAAACACAAAAAATTATTATTAATAACAATCCCTTAATCTTGCGTTGCGAAGACGAAAACATTGAAATTACTTATGCTGCTCATACATTTTCGTTCGAGCGCTTCCCTTACCAGGAAGGCGAGTCGGCAGCTTAGGTAAATAATTAATTATTTCAATGCATTATATGTAAGTACCCCTTCATTGCCCCCTCCAAGGGTTTCAGGTTTCACGGGCTTTTTATCTATAATTTAGCTTGAAACTTCCTCCCACCTAAAAAATGATCCCCTAAAGATATTTTTATGCTCTACTTTAAAAAGACTATGCTACAGTCGTTACTTTCATTATTTTTTGTGAAGGGAACATAGTGATGGGTAAAAATAAGGTCTTGTCTTTAGTAAGTATTTTCGCTTTGTTGGGCGGGATAATTTTGATTTATTTTGGTTTTTCTTATGCTCGACATGGGCAAGTGTGGTTAAAACCGGGAGAACCCTCTTCGCGCCTTTTTCTAAGTGAATTTAAACTTCAAATTCAAGAAGACCAAAAAGACCCGGAAAGCTATCTGTTATTAGTTGATGAAATGGGGCAGATAAGCAACGCTGCTGAAATTAATCGCACCATACATGCTCCGGTTAATATAATTGGCGTCGAAGGTTTGGCTCCAGAAAATAACAGCGCCTCTAATAATCATATAGCCAGCGAAAATAACCAAAATGAAAAAGCCGGTTCACAGAAACAAATCCACCTCAATTTGAAATCATCCATGTTTGATCAGGATCTCACCTTAACCATGCCTGGTCAGGAAGAGCAGCAGATGGGTCCTGTTCTTTTTCGCTTAAGTACCGCGACTGAGAATAGTACCCCTTTCACTTCAGATAAGGGAGCAAAAAAAACTGAGGCAAAAGCACAGAACAAAAGTGATGCCAAATCTGTTTTAGCGGTCAGAAATGCAACGACGGATGTCCTTATTAGAGAGATACCGCTAAACGAAATTTTGCAAAGCGACGTTACAATAGATGGTGTTTCTATAAAGCTTGTGCGTGTTTATGAACAGGCCACAGTTGTCGATAATAAGCTCGAGGAGGGTGGGGGAAACGGCTTAAATCCTGCATTAGAGCTTTCCATTAGTAAAGGTAATGAGCCAGCGGTACGCGATGTTATCTATGCTCTTCATGAAGGGTTTTCTTTAAATCCTCAAGGTGTTTTCGGGCTTAAATTTCGCTATCTCCCATCTCAAGAAAAACTAGCGAATGACGCCGTGTCCTCTCCTGGGGCCGTTAAATCTTCAGCAGAAAGCATACCCGCCGGACACTTTGTTCAGGTTAATTTAAGCCAGGATAATCAGGTCGCGATTACATTATTCAAAAATCAAGAAAAGGTGGGGGAGAAGGTACTTCATCCCGGTGAAAATATCACAACGCCTTGGATGGGTATGGTTATTACGTTGAAAGATATTGCTCAGGATGATTCAACCCTATCTTCAGTCAGTAGTAATGCCATTTCTTCATCAGGTTTTGAGCCAAGTTTAACTTTGGGGTCAACACGTTATAACAACCAAGGGGAGCAAGTCTCCTTAAGTCTTGGCCGTCCCTTAAAGGTTGTTATAGGAGATAAAGCTTATTCCATGGTTTTCGAGGATGTCGGAATGTCTTTACCTTTTACTTTGTTATTAGACGAGAATAACCAAATCGCGATTAGCCAAGAGGGTCATAAGCAAACATTAGAAAATATTGTGGGAAAATCAACTTCTCTTGGCCTGTGGAAAATTTTAGTCACATCGAGCGAGGCAGCATTGGCTATAATTCAGGTAAGTTGGCTAGCAACTGTTTGGTTATCTAGTCTTGGTGCACTTTTGTGCTTTGCTGGGCTAATCCTAGGAGTCTGGGTATATAAAAAAAATTAGCCCCGCACCCATAAGGCAAGCCTAAATGAGGTTTTTTACCGATGAAAATTGCTGTTTTATTGAGTGGTGGTGTTGATAGCTCTGTCGCTTTGGCATTGCTTGCTCGTTCTCGGCAACATGAAATCACCGCATTTTATCTGAAGATTTGGCTCGAGGATGAACTATCATTTTTGGGCTCCTGTCCCTGGCAGGAAGACATTGATTTTGCCCAGAAAATATGTCGCCAGTGGGATATTCCTCTCGAAGTGATTCCCTTTCAGGGAGAATATCGGGAACGCATTATCAGTTACACTTTGGATGAACTTAAAAAGGGGCGCACTCCAAGCCCAGATGTTTACTGTAATGAACGCATTAAGTTTGGATCCTTTTGCGATAAAACAGCTCATTACGGTTTTGATGCTATTGCCTCAGGTCACTATGCGCAGAAGAGTATCTCACCATCCGGATCTTTGCTGCGTCGCGCTGTCGACCCACATAAAGATCAGACTTATTTTTTGGCGCATTTAAAACGCAGTCAATTAGAGAAGATTATTTTTCCGATTGGTCACCTCCAGAAAAAGGATGTGCGTGCTATTGCTGCTCAGTATGATTTAGCTAACAAAGAACGCAAAGACAGCCAAGGGCTCTGTTTTTTAGGCAAAATTCCTTTTGATGAATTTATACGTTTTCATTTGGGAAGTCAGCCTGGTCTCATCATAGATTCGGATACAGGGAAGACTTTAGGTGAACATCAGGGGTATTGGTTTTATACCATTGGTCAGCGTAAAGGATTGGGGCTTGGCGGTGGCCCTTGGAAAGTTCTTAAAAAAGATGTGGCTCAAAATATTGTTTATGTTTGCAACCAAAACGCCCCGCAAAAACCACCGGCACAGAGTTTTGTTTTAAGTGAAGTTAATTTTCCTGACCCGCTGGATTATTCAAAACCGATGACCTGCAAGGTCCGGCATGGAATAAATGAAATACCTGTTAAAGAATTTAAACCTCTTCAAGGGGAAAAATATTATATTACCCTAAGTCAGGGTGATCCTGGTCTTGCGAGCGGTCAATTTGCTGTTTTCTACCAGGGTGATATTTGTATCGGTAGCGGTGTCATGGAATTAAACTAAAAAAATCCACTATTAATTCTCTATAAAAAAGCTGAATTATGCACTTTTCTTATTTAGGGGGATGGTGCGGCGCAGAGCTTCTAGTGCTTTGGCAAATTTTTCTTCATCAAAGGGCCGTAAAAATAATCCCGAAATTTGGAGGTCTTTCAGCTCAAGTAAATCTTCCCGTGAAACCCCTTTTGCTGTGATATAAATGTGAGGTTTAATACCCTTTTTATGCAATATGCTGCGGAATTTCTTTATGACCGGTGCTAACGATGTTTCTGTAACCAATTTGTCACAAATAATGGCATTAATATTTTCTCCTAAACATTTTCTGTTGGCAGATTTCACAGACTCGGCTTCGAGGCATTTCCAACCATGACGTTCCACCTGAAATTTTGTCAATTTTATGGAATCAGTATTTTCATCGACGAGCAAAATTTTAGGCGTTTTATCCTTTGCCACTTTATTGACATCCGCTTTAGCCATGAGAACTAAGTCATGAACTGAGCTGATCGGCGACAAATCGAGTCTATTTCTGACTGCATCAGAAATAAGGGGAGAGTCACTAAGGCCTTTGTGTTTATAGAGAAAATTGGCAAGATTATGTAAGGCTTGTTCATCGCCAGCGCCGCAGGCTTTAACCCACCAATATAAAGCTTTTTCCGGTGAGGCTGGCTCTTCAAGGCCCATTTCATAGGTATTAGCCAAAAACTTTTGGCTATTTACGTCACCATTTTCTGCTTTAATTTCAATTTCTTTTAAATTTAGGGACATAGATGGATTCCTTCCAAAACGTAGATGTTTAAATCATTCGGAAGAAAAATTAAATATTTGAGGATTAACAGGCGTTTCCACTAAATTCGCTCCGCTCATTCAGTGGAAACGCCTGAGGACAAGGATTTAAGCGGCTATTTTCATCCCCGCAGGCCTGCTTGTTGGTTTTCGGCTTACATTATTTATGTTCC
>JAUILP010000008.1 GCA_030432875.1 Oligoflexia bacterium
CTTTCAACGCATCAAAGATTTTTTTCCAATGGCCAAGTTTCGACCATCTGTTAAAGCGATTAAAAACTGTGGAATATACCCCAAAATTGTCAGGAAGATCGCGCCAAGGAGCTCCTGTACGTACTTTACATAGAACTGCCTCAACAAAGAGTCTAATGCCAGGTGAATAATGAACTCGCAGGCTCTTCAAAATTGGCACCAGCCTCGACCATCCTTGATCGGATAGCATCATCCGTAACATGTTTCTCAAGCTTCCTTTTGTTTTTTAAAAAAGATTGTCGTGAGAAACTGTTTTGATTTCAATAGTTTAAATTAGATGTGAGTACAGGCCCTACTGACTATCTTTTATTTTTAGGAAAAAATATAAGTGCCGGACCATCGGTGGCCTACAGTTCTTCAAAACAGGATAAGTCAAGCTCTTCTGGTTATGAATTAGGAGCTTCGGCAAAATATTATTTGGATTCCTTTCGAAAAAAAAATAATCCCTTTTATCACCTTTTCATTTCACATAATTAGCGGCAGCCAAACTACGAGTGCAACTGACCAGATGACCGGCGAAACAACGAACACAACCAATAGCGCGAATGGTTTTGGATTCGGGCTAGGGGGCGGAGTCAATGTAATGATACGTGGTAACGTTGCGCTAACCCCAGAGGTGCAATATCGCTCAAAAAACTCGAAATCAGATGGTTCGAGCACAACATCTACAGATACAGTCCTGTACGCAGGAATCACCGTTTTTATTTAGTTCATAGCTTAAATAGTAAGGTGAAAACCACTTATTGATAAACTTAGTTTTCTTTTATTTCCAAACAACTGAGTAAAGATCATGCCTTCTATCAAGGAGGTTTCGCACTGCTCCGTGAGACCGAGCTTCGAGCAAAGTATCTATGCGCAAATCGGCAATAGCAACCATCTCAACATTTGGTGTCGTATCTGCCGCAATACCGTCCCGCGAAAAAGGAAAATCACATGGCGTCAAAATACAACTTTGGGAATACTGGATATCTAGATTTCTTACGCGGGGTAAATTGCCTACATTTCCCGCCATGGCGACATATATTTGATTTTCTACAGCACGCGCCTGGCAGCAATATTTTACCCGGCAAAAAGCCTGCCTATTATCGGTTAAAAAAGGAACAAAAAGAAAGTGAATGCCCTGGTTGACAAGATGCCGTGCTAATTCAGGAAATTCACTATCATAACAGATGAGAACACCGATAGGACCGCAATCAGTTTCGATAACATTTAGCTTATCTCCCCCCTCGATATTCCACCAATATTTTTCATCGGGAGTCGGATGAATCTTGGCCTGCATATGGACCGTACCATCCCTTAAACATATATAAGAAATGTTGCGGACCGTGTTCTGCATTTTTGTGGGATGCGAACCGGCAATAATATTGACATTATATTTTATGGCTAAACCATGAAATAGATCTTTGATTTGATCTGTATATTCCGTCATGTGTTCGATTGCTACCTCGGCAGAAACTTCTTCATTGTGAATAGAAAGGAGCTGCATGGTAAATAGCTCTGGGAACAGGAGAAAATCGGCACGATAATCGCCAGCAACATCAACAAAATATTCGACGATTTGCGAAAACTCAGCAAAACTCTTCACGGGTCTTTGCTGATACTGAACACACACCACCCTCACTGAATTTTGCCGGTAAGTCTGTTTTTCTGGCTGCATGACGGCGATATATTCGGGGTTGTCCCATTTTAGGTGTACGGCATATCCCATACTTTCTTTATCGCTAGGAAGGTATTCCTTTAATACACCGATCACTTGAAATCCGCTACGCAGATGAAACCCTAAAGTAGGATCTTTAAACTGTTTTGTTTTGACTTTTTCCAAATACTCTTCGGCATTTTTTACTGTCTTATATTTTTTATAAAAATTGGGTATCCGACCACCGAACACTATACCTTTTAATTTTAAAAACTTAACCAGCCTTCTCCGCGCATTATAAATGCGGGAACCAATGCGTTTGCCCCGAACATTTGGGTCAACGCAAGTTTCATAGCCATATAAATACTCACCGGAAGCATCATGGGTAGCGCCAAAACCATTGGCTGTTATTTCTACCCAAGTATGAGGAGCCAGCGCAAGTTTACCACTTATGCGTAAGCTTGCTGAATAAGCGACTATCCTTCCATTGAGCAATACAACAAAACACCCCGCCGCAAAATTAGAAATCTGACCTCTGAGCATATCATCTTTATATGTGCCTAAATCCCGGTAAACTAGGGCCACTAGGGCAATAATCCCGTCAATGTCCTCTAGGGTAGCGTTTCTGATTTCGAGTATATCTGTATGATTTGACATTATGTCATCCTATAAATAGTTAAAATTTTTTGTAATTTTTTCAAAAAACCATCCTATGGTATTTTACGTAATAATGCAATATATCGTAGTAGTACGTATTTAATCAAAAAACCCAAAAAAAATAATCCCCCTCTAGCTTTTTACGCCTAAGGTTCTGTTTTGCTATAGATTGCAAATTATTTGGTATTTTTTACCAAATCGATATTGAAGGTTAAAGAATTTGATATCTAATTTCTCTTTCAAGTAATAGTGGAAAAACCCGATAAAAAAACAGCGAGAATCAAATAATGAGAGGGTATTACGTGATTCCAAATACGATGCTCAATGAAATTGAAATGGAACTAGAGAAGTGCATAAAAGCACTAGGACAAATAAAAGATGATCAGCTAAATGATCTCAATCGCAGATCTCTCCTAGAAGTGCAAAGTACCATTTTTAATCTCGTAAATAAAATAAACGCAATGCGGGGAAATAATGATACCGCACCTATCATAACCCCGATAGAATCTCCGCCCCCAAAAGCGCCTGAAAGACAGAAAGCAAAACCACAGGCACTTTCTGCGCCTTGCATCGTAATTGTTGACGATGACGAAGACATTCAAAAAACGCTCCAATATATTATTCCCCGAAAAAGCGAGTTTCGTGTTGTTTCTGTGACCGATGCCACCGAAGCCCTTGAGACAATTAAGAAGATAAATCCCCAAATCATCCTACTTGATTTAATGATGCCACATATCACTGGCTTTGAGTTGATGAAACAAATACGCCAGATTCCTGAACTGAACCATATAAAAATAATAGTGGGATCTTCACGCTCCTATGAAAAAGACCGCATTAAAGCCTTGCAGGAAGGGGCCAATGAATTTATCGCAAAGCCTTATAATTTTGGTGAGCTTATTCTTCGCTTACACCAGCAGGTCGCATGAACTTTGGGCTACAGAGAATATTAAAGAACAAGCTCTAGCGTGTCCTCTATTTGAAAGCGCATCACATGCTGTGATTTGGGCGAAAGATCAAGTATCTCTTCAAAATATTGATCTTACTGAGCAGTGTCTACCTATAGCTCTCTCAAAGTGGCCACTAAACCGTGATATCGCTTTTCAGCTTATGCGAATTTATGCTTGGCAGCAAAAATTTGAGGATGCCAACCGCTTAAAAAAACGGTGGGAAAATGACAGTGATACCGAAGCCAGCGAACTTTTTGGTGACCTGGAATGGTACCAGGGGCAGTTTATTAACGCTTTTCGCTATTATTATGTCGCGATTGCCAAAAGTAAGCAATCTTCTCTAGACCAATGGGCTAAGCTCATCAAAGCGAACGCAGCCATAAATGAAAATAGCTTCAGAAGTAAAGTGTTACGTTTGGCTGAAAAAAAATCTTTTAATAGTCCAGATATTGAAAAATTAAAACACCCTCAAAAACAATTTAAAAAATCAGCACCTCAGCAACATACCCTTTCTGACACTAAAGAAAACGATGTGAGTCTGATAAAACTCAAAGGTACGCTTTATTTTTTGAGTTATCAGCAAAGCCAGGAACAAAAATCTAGCGAAAGCATGTTTGGACTTGGTCTCAAAAAAAATAAGGCGTGGTATGGGAGCTTAAATGCTTACCTTTTGCAGCGTGATTATGGTGAGCAAAAACTTTATGATCATATATTTGAAGGGATTTTAGGTGGCTATTTATTTTCACCTGGCCCCACTGATGTTAGTTACGGCTTTGGAAATGAGCATCATTTTTCCTATGAGTCTTATGTCAAAATCCAGCAGTATCTCAGCATGAAAAACCAGGAGTATAGTATTTCTTTTAAACGCACGACATTTCCCGAAACCATTACCAACCATATCTCTTTGAACGGTTGGTACTATTTACACGAGATAATAGTAAACATTGGCATAATAACTAATACCCAAGATAAAAAGCAAACATCTGGAAAGTTTCACCTAAAACATGAAGCTTCCCGCTTTAGTCCTGAGCTCTATGTTATTCAAGGAAAGGGGGAAGCAAATCGGGCCTATCTCATCCATGAGGAGGACACCAGCTTCTTAGCATGCGGACTTAAAGCGAATTATTTTTTTAAAAATCCCCAACTCAGCATCTCGGCTCTGATGGAGCGTCAGTGGGAAAAAGCCTATAACCACACCATGCTGGGAGTACAACTATCATGGTTACCGTAGCTGGTTTTCCCTCAACATTTTATGCCCTATTAATCCTTACAGGTATTTTTTTATCTCTCGCTCTCAGCATATTTGTAAGAAAATATCTTGTATCATCCCAATTAAAAAAGAGAAAACATTTATTAAGCAAAGCAGGTGATGCACTGCTTATATTTTCTGATAGCGGCGATGATGGTCTCCTCGGATATTTTGACCATAAAGCCGATATGGCCGACCTTATTTGTAGTATTGCTGCTCCCCTCAGTAGCGCCTATTTAACAAATATCGTCAATCTATACCAAAAACTCGGATTTCTAAAAAAAGATATCCGGGCGTTATATAGATATAATTTACGCTATAAAGTGAGTGCCTTAATCAGACTTCGCGCACTAAAGTTGGATTTACCCGATCAAATGTGGGCGCGATTATTAAAAGATCGTAACGATGCTTTTCGCTGGTCAGCCCTCGAGTATTTGGTATCCATAAAAGGAGCGGCAGCTCTTCCTTGGATCATTTGGTACTTTTGGGAGTATCCGGCTTCACCTCTTGGGATGACAAAACATATATTTGCAAGCTGGCTGCAGCTCGCTTATCAGGATGCTTCACTAATATTAGAAATTTTTGACAATAGACGAATGTTACGCGTAATTCTTGAGGTCCTCGCAATTTATCCTGTATACCATAGCCAGGATATCATCATCAATGTTTTGCGAAAATACCCTGACCCGGAAATAATTATCGCAGGTCTCGCCGCGATAAAAGTCCAATTTTCAGACGATTCCCTCGAGTTCATATCTTATTTCCTCAATCACCCCAATCCACAGATTCGTAAAGAGGCGATGAAATGCTTGCAAGAGATTGATATAGATAAATCCTATGATTTTTTATCCCAGGCAATTTTAGATCCTGATTATGATGTCCGTTTTATCGCAGTGCAAATAATTTTAAGTAGCGGGTTAGCTGGCCGAGCTCTCCTCAATGAAATCAGCGGGGAACCCATGCATCCCTGCTATAATATTTTAATGCGCAGCCAAAAAATAAATATAGAACTCCAGAAAGAATCAGCATGAGCAAAAGGAAATTCTTAACTAGATTTTTAATCATAGCGATTTCTTCGCTGCTTCTCGGTTTATTAGCTTTTTTTATTCAATACCCAGCATCTTGGCAACTGGCCATAACAAAACAAAAAATAGCCGCCATAATACGTGGCTATGAATCTGCCATTATTGGCTACTTTATAGTCGCTAACCTTTCATATTTAGTTATTCTTATATTAGGATATCTCAATGCACGTAAACTTTACCTAGAGGACAAACTGAATATCAGGTCAAGGTTGACTTCCCTAAAATCGCTGACGCCCATCAGCATCTTAATGCCCGCTTATAACGAAGAAAAGTCCATTGTCACTGCAACAAAAGCGATGCTGTGCCTCAATTATCCTGACTATGAAATCATTATTTGTAATGACGGCTCCAAGGATAATACATTAAATGAACTTATCCAAGAATTTGATCTGTTTCAAACCGACTTAATAGGCTCGCAAAAACTCCCTACGGCAAAAGTATGTGGAGTTTATATATCGAGAAAATATGAAAATTTAATCGTCATTGATAAAGAAAATGGGGGCAAATCTGACGCGCTTAATTCTGGGATTAATGCTAGCAAAAACCCCCTTATTTGCTGTGTAGATGCCGATAGCCTCTTAGACTCTGAGGGGCTTATGCGGGTTGCCATTCCTTTTATTGAAGATCCGGAAAAAACAATCGCTGCAGGCGGTACCATCTGTATGCTCAATTCACAGAGTAAAGCGCCTATTTATGGCAATAAAGACGGAATTGACAACTCAATTCCTTGGAACTGGCTTGATATCATTCAGGCGACAGAATATTTACGTGCCTTTCTTGTGGGCCGAATGGGCTGGGATTTTTTAGAATGTACGACGATTATTTCTGGAGCCTTTGGGATTTTTAACAAAGAAAAAGTTATTAAAGTCGGTGGCTATACCAAAAGTGCTATCGGCGAAGATATGGAACTCCTTATGAGAATGCATAAATACATGCGCATGCATAAGGAAAAATACCGGGTCTTATTTTTGCCCGATCCCGTATGCTGGACTGAAGCACCAAGCGATTTGACGACCTTGGGAAAACAGCGGTCGCGGTGGCAACAAGGATTATTTGATAGTTTGTGGCGCAGCCGTGATTTGATATTTAATTCACGCGGAGGTCGCATCGGCTGGTTTGCCTTACCGTATCAAATTTTATTTGAAGCAATATCCGCCCCGTTAGAAGTTTTGGGTTATGTGATCATATTGGTCAGCCTGGCGCTGGGACTCAGTGATTGGCTCTATATTTCAACTTTTTTAGGTGTCACCGTTATATTTGGCGCTATACTTAATCTTGGTTCCATTATTATTGATCAACTCACCTTTTCACGCTATAAGTACCCCCGCGATATTTTCAAGCTGATACTCGGAGCGTTTTTAGAACACATAGGATTTCGCCAAATTCATTTATACTGGCGCATACGCGGGATATATAGGTTTTTACGCGGAAAGCATATTTGGGGCGAAATGAAACGAAAAGGCTTTTCTTCGGCCACAACGAAGTAAGAATAACCCATCTTTTTGCTGCATTAGCGTTAGCAACTCTCTCAAAAATATATAAGTATCTATATTTATTGTATTATTTAAATGACGCTGGATAAAAAAGTCGTTTTCATGGTATGCACATTAATTGTTATTAAAACCGTATGTTTTTTAAATTTTTATTTTTAATTTATATGTTTTTATAACTAATTTTAAGCTAAAGGGTAGATAACCCTAAAACAGATAACTCCTTGGAATGAAAAATGTCTGCTAACCCCTTAAACCCTAAAGAAAAACTAGCCCCAGCAGAAACTGAGTCTATCGTGGGAGAAATAACCCACTATGATGACAAGAAAAACGATATTGTGGCCCCCGCTCTGGAAAAAAGGGGCTTGCCCTTAAAGTCGACAGGTTCTGTCCGCTGCCTCCTTATCGGACCGACATTATTTTTTGATACTGTTGAAGATAAATTGGCTAATGATGAAATTGTGTTTTACCGGCATTACTCACTCGATGCCTTATATTTTTCTTTAAAACCCAAATTTGACCTAAGTATTTTGGATAGTGCAACTTATAGACAACTTGCCCATCCTATTTATCAAAATTTGCGTAAGTATCTCATGCAAGGAAACATTTTTGTTCTAGGTGAACAGGTTAAAACCCTCGAACTCTGGGACGATCACAAGAAAAATCCTGATAAATTGAATTTACTGGAATCCGATGCATTCTCCCTAAATGACCTTGCCCTGCTTATTAATAAAAATCGGGGACAATTTTTCTAGGCTATGTTCGGCAAATACTGGACACGGCCTATAATGCTGCAAAACCTTAATAAGTCCCAAGCTCAAGAGCAAAAGCTAGGGCTAATCGTCCGAACAAGCCGACCCTAGCGCCGCTTTGATCGATATATTGTATGGTATCCAACTTAGAATGAATTTTTTTATTGTTGTCCCGGGCACTCGTTTCATGAATAGTGACCGCCGGATACTTAAACCGAGTCCAAGAGGCGTGATCTGAGCAGGCATAACCGCAGCGGTCATTTACCCAAGGTGTTTTCACATAATGGTCAATTAGATTTCGACTAAATTCAGTCAGCTCAGGATCGGTAAAGTCAGTAATGACCCCGATACTGGGACTTCCCGCATAGGCGGTCATATCAAGCTGTAAAACCCCAACGACATTTTGATTTTGCTGATAATAGAGTTCTGCGATTTCCTTTGAACCCTTTAATCCGACCTCTTCAGCGGCATATGCCATAAACTCTATCGTCCGGTCGGGTACAATGTGTTCTTCCATTAAAATCCTAATCACTTCAGTGAGGACTGCGATCCCACTGGCATTATCATCAGCCCCCGGAGCCTCCATTTTTTCTTTATTAAAGATAAGTCCCATTTGAATCGAATCCGCATGTCCGCCCAAAATCACTTTTTCTTCAGGAAAGGTTTTTCCGGGAATGGTCAAAATAACGGACGGCTGTTTCCATTTTTTATGTTCAAAATAACGGACTTCTACCTCAGGATTGGCCTGACTCAGCTCTGTCCATCTGTCAAATATATATTTTTGCGATGACACTCCGGTGGACGTTGTATAATATCGATTTTTAAAACTGGATAGTGCGACTATTGACGCCATCAAATTTTGCTGAGAAACCTTACCGACAAGATGTTCTATGAGTGCGCGGTCGCTGATAAAATAAGGCACCCTAGGCGCGAAAGTTCTTATATTTACCGGGTCCTTAAAAAGTGCCGAACCATCATCTGAGAAAAACCCACCGCAGCGATGTAAGGTTTCATGAATGAGGGCACTAATTTCTTCAATTTTGTCTGGTTCAATATTTAGCCAATATTCGTCTTCCTGATAGCTAACGGCGCCATGCTCCTGAATATCATTTTGACTTAAGATGAGTTTATAAGCCTCACCATCGACCAAAATACGCTCAGTTTCTGCTTTATTTTTACCGCACCCGCTTAAAAATTCTATTACCGCGAACACACAAAAAACACACAAGTATCCGGAAAACCGAAATGTTTTCATAATCAAGTCTTTCATGCTAAAGGATTCAATTTTATCATTGTAGCATGAGAGCCGATAAAACTTGATGATTTTTTTTAGAAAAATGTCACGAATTGTATTTTGATGAAAAAAAAGAAAACCCGATAGAATCGCTCCAGAACCTAAGATATGTCATCAGTTTCTTTGGTATACCGTAGCACGACATCACCCTCACCCTGAAAATCTAATTTCTGTAAATCAAGACTTTGCGTTCTGGTAGCAAATGGGGCAATTAATAAATTCACAATACCCAAAAACCCTCTCATAACCGAAGGCACATGCATCCATATTTTTAGCCAGGTTTTTTGTGTCAACCATTCGATAAAATATGCTTTCTCAATTTGTAAATGAGGCACATCAAAAAATATTCGGCTAATATGCGCCGGGTCAAAATAATGAGCGAAAAAAACTTTGCTCCCTTTGTTTTCTAGAGCATAAACACCATCATCAACATACTGAGCTACATAATCAGAACGAGCACAAAAGGATACGACAAAAACCCCCTTTGGTTTTAGTACCCGTGAAATTTCTTTTAGACCTTTTTTGATAGCCTCAAGAGACTCAATATGTTCGATCACAGAAATTGAGTAAATCGCATCGAAACTGCCGTCAGAAAATTCGTGCAATTGCGTGAGATCAGCGACCTTTAAATTGATTATTCCCTTTAAAATATTCTTGTTGTGAGAGACCAAGTCTCTAACTTCATCCACGGCGACGGTCCAAATATCCGTTAAAGTAAACTCGCTATTGTTCTCTTCGGCAAGCATTAGCCCAACCATTTTGGGAGACCCCAAATCAAGGACTTTTTTCTGACTGAGACTCCCCAAGAGATTTTTTGTCAAAACAATTTCTGGATATCGGGACCAATTTTCAATCGGCTGCAAAACAAAGCCAATACTGCGTTTTATTCCGGCGCTTAAAGGTCCATTTAGCCTTAAAGCACGCAGCCCCAGCTTGACTCCCTGTCCAAAAAGCCGCAGGTAGTTTTTATATGTTTGCCTATAAGTATTTTGCATAGCATGTAACCCAACAAAAGGATGACGCATTTAGAAAATGCTAAAATTTTTTTCCCCTGCCTACGTTACTTAATTCATCAGGGGAGAGCAAGTCACAGTATTCTCTAAAAAGAAAACAGCCACAGATAATTTTGCTGTGGCTGTTTCTTAATTACAAAAATTGTAACTGTCTTAATGCGCTTTATTTGACAAGAGTAAAACCTTCTGTATCAAACTCAACTGGGCGTGAATCCTGAGCCATCGCATCATGATCTTCGTCGATTATGCCAAAAAAGAGGGTATCACCGTTGATACTAGCAATATTATAATCTTCAGCGCCCGCTTCAGGGAAAGGAACAGGCTGAAGAATCACATCACCGGAGGCATCATAACCTGGAACAAAACAGACTTTACCGGTTACATCTTTATGAACTCCGGCTTGCCAGTCTTTATACTCACAAAATTCGATCATATTAAGTGCTTGAACGAGTTGGCTATCAGCAAATGCCACAAGAAATTTGGTACCTACGCGGTCTAAGTTTATGTATTTTCCCATATCCTTAGTTGTGTAGGTCCCTTCCATGGTTGCATCAGTCATCAAAGTACTGCAAGTACGGTCAGAAAAGACGCTCTCTGAGGTACTAAATTTTCCTGATGCATCAAAAGTATTAACGTATTGCATAGAAACTTCGGCTTTTGGGTCAGCGGAATCAGTTAAGCAAGCACTGCGCCAGCTTCCTTCAATACCTGCTGCTAATAAGTTGGAACCGAGTAAAAAGGTAACACCAAAACTAAATAACGCGGTGAATTTCACAATGACACTCCTTTGCAAAAGATAATAATTTTGAAAAATGAACTTTAAAAAGATGGTGGATCAAAACCAGCCCCCTTGTCAAGCCAACTTTTTGGATAAGCCGCCAGTCGCAATATCTTTTTTGGATTATTATAGCGAATTCACCAATTTTTAATTAATAAAAACATATATTTAATTATTTTTTTGCCTGAATTCCGCTTTAATATATTATGCCCCTTACGCTTAAACATAGAAAATAAACAGAAAAGACATTGGCAGGGGGGGGGACCTCTTTTAAGATAAGCAAAACATATTCGGTGTCGGCCAAAAATATAATTTTTGAAAGATCAAACCATGTCCTCTGATTTAGTAAAGCGTTTTAACGAACTGCAGGGTTTAGACGAATCCAAGGTACCTGCCCGATATTTAGCCGAACAAACATGTGCCTTAAAAAATCGCTGCGCGTTATGCAAATCTCGAGGGTTTATCTTTGAAGTTAGCGGTGCATTAACCACAGTCAACCTATGCTCCTGCGTAAAATCCTGCACCAAGTGCCTGGGACATGCTTCAAGTACTGATGCGTCGGGCATTTCTCAGCCCTGTAAATCTCCTCCACTCCATGTCACCCTAAGTCACTTTAATGCCGCGCAAATTCCTGCGAAGTATGCTCAGGCGTCTCTAGGAACTTTTACTAATTTTTCAGGCAACGGTAAAGATGTGGTAATGTTTGTCCGCAACTGGATTTCCCATTTTAAACCCCGGGGGATAAAAGGCTTTATTCTTGGTGGGGGCGTCGGCGTTGGTAAAACCCATTTACTGGCAGGAGTTATCAAGGCGCTCGTGCTCAAAGGCTATAGTGCTGCCTTTGTCGATTTTTTTCAGTTACTTGCGCAGCTACGTGAAGCATATGCATCAGATAAATCCGATGCGTCTCTTATACAGCCACTTATGTATACGGACCTTCTCGTTATCGATGAACTGGGCAAGGGTCGTAACACCGAGTGGGAACTCACTATTCTAGACCAACTGGTTATGGGTAGATATAATGAAAATAAAACGATTATTGCCTCCACAAACTATAATCTCAACGAAGATGTTCCGCTCAATCAAAATCTTTCCTTAGAAGAAGACAGTTTTTCTTACGGGAGTTTTGCGTCCCAGCAATATATGCCTTTGGCTCGTCGGGTAGGGCCACGAATTTATTCGCGCCTCAAAGAAATGTGCCATTTTACGCAGCTGAACGGTAAAGACATGCGAGGTGGTTCATAGCCTCCCCTTCTCGCCATCATGCCCATTGCCAGCTGCGCGATAGTTTTAAATATCTCGCTAAAAATCCTTTTTATTTTATCCAAGAACAAAATGCAGAAATCCAGCTAAACACCGCGGTTTTTGACTGCTGCGGGGGCCTGGGGCAATTTTTTGAACCCAAAGCTAATCACATGGTTATGTGTGAACTCTCTGCTTTATGGCTACGTTTTAAGGACATTTACGCCTTTGCCTTCGAAAATATTTATGCAAAAAAAGCCTTTCTGACCGAACTCGAGTTTTCCCGAGATGCAGTTAGCTACCTAAGTAAATTAATGCCCCAAGGTATTTCTTCCGGCCCGAATCTTATGTATTCGCATGGAAGTGTGGCCGAGACGCCTGAATATCATAGTGGAAAGAAACTTATTTTTTTAGCTTTGCTGATGACTTGGTACTTAAAAACGCGCTGCTGGCTCATACGCTTTGGCCAAGATTCTAGCGACTCACTTATCCCCAAAATACTCGGAGCCCTTAAAAAAAAGCCAGAGCCAACCGCACTTATGATCATCGGTATCAATAAACTTTGGGATGAGGCAAAACTCTTTGAGCTAGAGGTACTCCTTAATTTCGCCTATCACCATAATTTTCCCATTTACCTAGAATTTATCTCCATGGAGGCGGCGCAAAAAAATCGAGGTCGTCCGGGAGAATTACCCCCTAAATCCCTTAAATTTGCCGAAAGACTCAAGGTAGCACAGGCGAAAAAAGTGAGTGGGTTACTCTCGGCACGCCAATGCTCTTTGATTAGCGAATTAAGCAATGGCCGTTTTTGGTTACGTGCTTAGATCGAACTCTCTAATCTTAAATCTCATCAAACATAATACCCTTAGAGGACAGGTGCCCTTGTTATCAAATTAATTCTAGGCGTCATTTGGTATAGAGTACGTTGCTCGGCCAAGTACTACCACCGCAGCCTCTAATCAAAAATGGCTAATAATAGCTGTAAATTTAAAGATTTAGGGGATAATCATACAATAACGGTCATCGGGTGGTAAGGAAAAATTAGTCTAAGCTATTCGACAACAACTGATTTCAATGAAATCAGTTTTGGATAAAAAAGCTTGGGGCCCTTAAAGCCATGTAGTAATGTCAGGGCAATTAAAGGTTATCGACAGTTAATCAAAAAAAAGGATAAAACTATGAACAAGAAAACTAAATTTTCCATACTAGTGGCAGTGAGTGCACTATTCTTTGTGAGTTGTGGCGGGGTTTCACATTCAGGTGACAATCAACAAGATTCAGACCTAACGTCTTGCCACAATACATATAGGACCGCTTATGCATATTGTTCGCAATTAAAAGCACGCTATCCAACTTGGTTTAATTCTCGTTACAATCATCACGATATGACTGATCCTATGGGCAACTGTGCTAATTCCTTTATGTGTGCTTCAGCACCAAAATATGTGTCAATTATTTTATAATTATTATTTGAACATTTGTTCTAAAAGACAAACTCTTTTCATAGGGTTAGAAGCCCAATTTACCTTGATCGGCTATCAAATTATTTAGCCTAGCCTGAATTAATTGGGGTCAAATAAGCCCTTCTGTACTTTTGCTTGCAAATGTTCATGAAAGTTCCACTATCATATAAAATTGAAAGTGGAACCAAACTAAAGCCCTAGATTGGCATAATTTACTTTGTTATAAAGCCCCTCCAAAAGACCAAATTGCCATTCATAAAATCCCCCTCAGTGACCTTGGCTAAAGAAATTATTTTTAATATTTTGCACGTGATAGACTTGACCTCAGACAAAGAGACCGTTAACGTTCCCTAATGCCCTAAAAATTGGGCTAGAAAAATAAACATTTGGATTTTTAGCCTAAATTCTCTTTGCAACAAAAAATATTAAGTAATAATAAGACAAAAGGAACGAGGAATCTAAAGCATGAACCAACCACTTTCTCCACACTGGGCTGATATAGCGGCTTTAAAAATTGTTAATAAACACCACAATAAAGAGAGCTATACTGTTGCTTCGGGCATAACCCCAAGTGGCAGAGTTCATATTGGCAACTTTAGAGAAGTTGTTACCGTTGATCTAGTCGCACGGGCATTAAAAAAGCTTGGCAAAACGGTACGGTTTATTTACAGCTGGGACAATTTTGATACCTTTAGAAAAGTTCCCAAAAATGTCCCCAGTCCAGAAGAATTTGCCCCCTATCTGCGCCGTCCTATCGCGCGCATTCCTGATCCTTGGGGTAACTCCGATAGCTATGCCCAGGGTCGGATTCAACTATTTGAAGAAGAGCTCAAAAAGGTCGGCATTTATCCCGAATATCGCTACCAAGAGACGCTCTATGCCAAAGGAACCTACGCAGAGTCTATAAAAAAGGCATTAGAGCACCGTGATGAGATAAAAGCGATCCTCGACAAATACAGAAGCGAGCCTCTTAACGAAGACTGGCTACCCACTTCTGTCTATTGTTCTAAATGCCAGAAAGATACCACCGAATATGAAAAATATTTAGGTGGTTATGACTACCGATACAAATGTTCCTCTTGTGGCAACGAGGAAACACTGGACCTAAAAACATCACCCAATATTAAACTTGCCTGGCGGACAGATTGGCCTATGCGGTGGGAATTTGAAAAAGTAGATTTTGAGCCCGGGGGCAAAGATCACTCAAGCCAGGGCGGCTCCTATGATACGGCTAAAGAAATTTCTCAGCGGGTTTGGGGCTTTGATCCCCCTGTCTATCTCCAATATGATTTTGTCGCCATTAAAGGCGGCACAGGCAAAATGTCTTCATCATCTGGAGAGCTCTATACCTTAAGCGATGTCCTTGAAGTGTATACTCCGGCCATGGTGCGCTGGATATTTTCGGGACAGCGGCCAAACCATGACTTTTCCCTAGCCTTTGATGAAGATGTCATTAAGGTCTATGAAGAATTTGATCGTGCCGAAGAATTTGCCCTCAGCCCTTGCCCGAATCCTTCAGGAAAATGGCCGCTCATAAGAAGGTCTTATGAACTATCTCTCGTTGATGAAAACGCAATTCCCAATAAAAAGCCCTTTAGGCCAGGTTTTAGAGACCTTTGTAACCGCCTGCAAATTTGTTCCGGCGACATTGAGAGGACACTAATTCGTTATTATGCTAATGACATACAAACAGAAGATGATCGGAAACAGTTTTTTGAGCGCGCCAGGTGTGCCCTAATCTGGCTAGATAAGCATGCACCCGATATGTTTAAATACGAGATTCAGTCCTTGCGTAAACCAGATCCTGAGTCTGACAAATTAAAGTATGCTCTAGAACAGCTCAAATTGTTTATTTCCGAAAATAACCTTGATCGCGTAGATTCTAAAGAGCTCAATCAAAGAATATATGATATAGCGCGAGAAGCAGAAATTGAAGCTAAAGAGATATTTAAAGAGGTTTATCAACGTTTAATTGGTCGCGATCAAGGGCCAAGACTCCCCACATTTCTTAAGGAACTTGGCAAAGACCTGCTACTTGAACTATTATAATAATTCAGGTGACAAGGAGTTTCGCGTTGAGTTTTAAATTTTGCAAACTGATATTCATAGGTGGTTTTTCTATAGCTGTCGCCAGCGGCTGTACTTTTATGCGCAAAACCTTAGGTATTCAGCCACAAAAACCCAGTGTTGAACTCCTCAGTCTTGAAATACAAAGCATTGGTTTTGATAAAATCGATATGCTTGTTAATTTAAATGTTACCAATCACAGCTCTGTAGATTTGGAACTCCTTAGCTTAGATTATGAAATAGTCTTTTTGGAGTCCCCCCTAGCGAGCGGCACATTTGCCACCAAAACCATGCTAAAAGAAGGCAGTCCTCAGGTTATTCCCTTGCCCGTTAATATAGTAATCAAAAATTTTCTATCACTGAGTAAAGCGATATTTAAAAAAGACGTTGATGAAGATTTACATTTTTTGGGACAGGCCCACGTGGATACCGTTATGGGTGAGTACAATTTCAAATACGATCAAAAGAAAAAAATATCATCTTTAATCAAAAAACCCTAAAAAATACAACCCTTAAATTCCATTAACCCCATAAATTTAAACCTATTTCTATCCAAACGAGCCCGCAAGCCCAAAAATCTTGTCAATACCAGATTAATCCCTTAGTATTAGGCCTTTATTAATAGAAATCCGAACACCGTTATTTGCTAAAAATTTGTTTTCTGAGAAAAATATAGCAGACTTAGCGCTATGCAACCTGGAATAGGGATTGCCCATGAGCTTCAGCACCGTATTAAAAATTGATTACCAGTATTATTTTTGGTTACTTCCCGTTACTTCGCTCGTACTTCGTGGCAGTACCGTAAATATTAACCTGCTAGAGCAGCATCTTCCTACCTCCCTCTCGCTAAATCAGTTAAGTGAGTATCTCAAAACGTTTTCTGCAAAACTCTCCCTTATTCTGTCACAGGTAACCGATGATGGAGATTATGGTAACAAAAGTGACTTTAGTTTATTACAGGGACGTGACCATGATGCAAATGTAGCAAATCTCCTGAGTATCATGAGTCATGCTAAACACCGACGAAGTCATATAGAAAAGAAAACGAGCCTTATAGACCAGACTGACTCAATCACAGGCTATGAAAGCGACGACGAAGATCCCCCCCCGCAAAACGATGAAAGCATATTAGGAGTAACCCCTTGTCTATTATCTGAGATTTCGGTGCATGAACATGGCGTCATTCTTTCCCTTACATTAGATATTGAAGAAAAACATAATACAGGATCACTAAAAAAATTTTTATGAAAGCACCTATAACTCATTTAGGCCATCAGGACCCGCCCAAAAAAACCAAACCCGCGTATGCTAACTATGAAAATATGCTTAAGGTTTTTACGGCTCCCGAAACAAAAGATTCAACCTTAAGTAAAATCGAAGCCGAAATTAGCGAGAATTTACTGGGCTACTTAAGACAAACCATCGTGGCCGGGGATTTAACACCCCAAGATCTAGAAAAAGATTTTAGCGATCCCGTGATCAATGAAAATCCTATTTTTGTTTCAGAGCAGGCAGAGTTTCTGCTTAAAAAAGTGGTTGCCCAGTCGGTGCATACTTCATCACCTGCTTTTATTGGGCACATGACCTCTGCGCTCCCCTATTTTATGTTACCCCTGGCTAAGATTATGTTTGCCCTAAACCAAAATCTAGTAAAAATCGAAACGTCAAAAGCCTTTACCCCCTTAGAGCGCCAAGTTATCGGGATGCTCCATCGCCTCATTTATAAGTTTCCCAGTTCTTTCTATGCTCGCCATATCCAAAGCCAGGATACCTCACTTGGAGCTTTTGGCTCTGGTGGCACGGTTGCTAATATCACGTCCTTGTGGGTCGCACGGAACTATCTCCTGAG
Organism: Oligoflexia bacterium; assembly: GCA_030432875.1. Lineage (GTDB taxonomy): Bacteria > Bdellovibrionota_B > Oligoflexia > Oligoflexales > JAGOVF01 > JAUILP01. The sequence continues at coordinate 17,562 of JAUILP010000008.1, forward strand.
AAGGCGCGGTACTTTTGCGGGTATCAGAAAACTCGGCCTATTTGAAGCCATGCGCCAGCGCGGTTTTAATGACCTAGCTCTTGTTATGTCTGAACGAGCCCATTATTCTCTGAGAAAAGCTTCAGACCTCCTGGGGATTGGTTCTCGTTATGTGATAAAGATTCCGGTTAATTCGTCACAGAAGATCGATTTGGATGAGTTAAAAAGAAATATTACTCAGCTAAAAGAAAATAAAATTGGCATCATTGCCGTTGTTGGGGTTGCAGGGGCCACTGAAACTGGCACTGTTGATGACCTCGAGGCCATGAGTGAAATCACGCAAAAAGAGCGCCTTCACTTCCATGTTGACGCAGCATGGGGTGGCCCAACTCTGTTTTCTGAGCAGCATAGTCATTTGCTTAAAGGCATCGAAAAAGCAGACTCTGTTACCTTCGATGCGCATAAACAGCTCTATGTCCCGGTCGGCGCTGGCATTTCCTTATATCGTAATCCCCATCACCTAGACCACATTGAAAATCATGCTGCGTATATTATCAGGCAGGGATCTCGGGATTTGGGTAAAAATACTCTTGAAGGTACCCGCCAAGGTATGGCGCTTCTCGTTCACTCCGCTTTACGCATCATTGGTTCCAAAGGCTTTGAAATTCTCATCGATCTTGGTATTGCGCACGCCAAATTATTCGCCCAAATGATAGAAAGTGACGGGAATTTTGAATTACTCCTTAAGCCCGAACTTAACCTTATCAATTACCGCTACGTACCCAAAGAGCTCAAAGAATTTCTAAGTATAAAAAATGCAAAATCAGTCAAAATTAATGAATTTCTCAACAAACTGACCATTGCCATACAAAAAGAGCAGAGAGCGCAAGGCAAAACATTCGTGTCGCGCACAAGTCTTATGTTCTCACAATATGAGAAACAAAAAATCACCGTTTTTCGGGCGGTGATCTCAAATCCTTTAACGGAGGAGCGTATACTCCATCAAGTTTTAGAGGAACAAAAGGAAATTGCAAAAAATTTGCTCATGACTAAAGAGCATAATCTTGAAAAATTTGTGAACAAACTAAGCTGATAACAAAACATGAAAATTGTGGGCTAAGTATGTTCACAGTAGCATTAGATTAAGGTATTCTCATGATAACCTTGACATTGCTATCAGCATGTTCACTACTGATATAGCCAATCGCAGTCTGCTCTCTTTTCACCAAATCAATGACATCGCGGTCATTTTGCAGCTGCCGAGGGGCATTACCTCTCCCAGTAAAAATAAGTTTAGCCCAATAAGCTTTGATTTCATTGTCGGGTTTGCCAACGACTTTTTTATAAAATATATCACGAATTTTTTTTCCTTTCTGATCTATGGGCATAATTTTTTCACCGGAGGGTAAAGACTTAAGTTTACCAAGGTAAATTTTCTTTAATCTGACCATATCGATATCAGTAAGCTCACTGCCTTTATTGGCAACGACAATAACACTATTTTTTTTACCATTTTGCGCGAACAAGCTATGAGCCATCCCGAAAATCAGAAACTCCAGAATGAGAAACCTAAAAAACATGTCACCCTCAAAAGCTTAAAAGGTTATATCGATTGCTGCTTTAACCTCTACCGTACCATTTATATCTTCAGGGATAGAGCCATCAGCGTTGCGATTAAATATCCCGATTTTACCATCTTTTATAAAAATCTTTTGTGCCGAAATTTTACCCACAATCTGACTCGTGACACTATATTTAATCCCCACCATATGCGAAGTTTGATCACCGCCGAGTACTAATTGGCTCTCCGGGGCTTTGAGACTAGCATAGGTATAATGTGGCAAAAGTTTTTTTATTTTATATCCCAAAGTCGTATAAAATGCCTGGTGACCAATTGCCTGCGCAGACTGGAGAGTAGCCGCTCCCTGCAGTTTTATAAAATCCTGCACATCGCTTGCCGATGGCTGAGCTCCTGTGGCCATTTCACTTTCTATTTTTTGTTGTAGGGCACCCGCGCCTAATTGGTAAGGCAAAGCATCTTCAGCTCTTCTCGCGTCTGATCTTTTCTCCTCAATTTTTGCATATTCACTAAAGAAAACCCAGCCACCGTAATCTATTGTTGCTCCTGCTGACATCGCTTCTATAGGCCATTTTTCAATACCAAAATTTGGTACATTTGCTCTTACTTGGAGGTAACCAAGTCGGCAGAGAAGCCAGTCATTTGACCAAAGCAAATAAGCTCCCATCAAATTATCCCCTTTGACGACTGTTGGCTCACTAAACAGAGGATTATCGAAAACGTTATCAACACCACCGGCATAAACCTCTAGCGACAAATAATTTTCGCTAATTATTTCATTCTTAAAATTCATACTCACGCCTGAATACGTCCTGACCGGTGTGATATAATAAACCTCCGTTGGTGGATTAACCCAAGGATATGTCACACCAATATCAACAGAATCAGATAGGAGCCAAAGAGGTGAACTTTGTTTGCCAAACCGCATACTAAACCAGTCCCTCGGCTCAAACGTCGCAAAAAACCAGTCCGCTGTCGTTGTAAAATGGAAATCGCCCCCTCCCGCTAAAAACTGACCATTAACACGCCAATAGGGATCAATTTCCGTAGCGATATTAAGTCCGAGGACATTGTGATTGACAAAATTTGGTGTTTGATTAATGCGTTCCCGATAGAGCGCCTTATTGTCACTAGCGGTAACTTGGGATCTCATAAAGCCATTAAATCTCAAATTATCAAAATTTTGCGCAACGCTGAACGATGAACGAAAAAAAAACAGAGATAAAAAAATCCCAAAAAATGTACTCGGCCAGAAGCAGCAAATATTTCTTTTGCGCATGAAAAAAATTCCTTTTAAATCATTAGTGGATTATATAAAGAGTTTTCATGAATGGAGAAGTTTTGTCAATAAAATAGTAGGGCTACGCAATATGAGGAGAACGACTAGGAGGAATTCATTTAAAGTAATAGCAAAGAGAAATAGCAAACATAAAAACGATAAGTCCATTAAAGTGGAGTTTCTCGATTAAAAAATAGGAGATAAATCTCTTAGGCAGACCGTTTTAAATCTTTTTGATAATTTTTCTTTGTATATAGATCAGCCTGAGACTGCATATTGAAATATTTATAAGATGACTCAAGAATCACAAACCCCATCGCCTCATCTATATCATCAATAAAATCTAGAAAGGTAATATTCATAGATTCATCGATATTCTTTTTTTCATAGCTACCGCCACCAATAACAAAGAGCAAGATATTGGGAGACATATTAAAATCACGATCTTTATTGAGTTCAGAATAGATACTATTGTCTATAACCATGATATAATTTGATTTTTTGTCACTCAATAGATTTTTTAATTTACTAAGATAGGCCGGGACTATGTACTCTCCAAATAATTGCCATTTTATATTCAGACGCGCGAAACTTTTATGTATAAGAGAATTATCTTTAGCTGTCATAGTAACGACTCGCATAGGTGGCGGCGTATAATCAATGCGCCACTCATTAAAGTCAAATTTCAGAGATTTTTCAGAAAACCTGAGCAGTGGCGCCGACGGCGAGTGAAATGCCTTATCTTCTTTAAGAACTACATTGATATAACGGATAACCTCATTTGGGGCTACCAAAGACCCTTGGTCCTTACCAAATACAAGTTTGGCACTTCGCGAAGATTCTGGGTATCTTAAAGTTGTTTCGCTCATCAGCAAAAAAAATTGATTTAGCCAATTTAATCTCTCATTATTTTTATCTAAAACCCATGTTTCCTTGATACTACTTCCGGCAATTATGGCAGGATTTTGAATTTCTAGAGCGCCAAAACTAAAATTGGCGAGCATGACATCAATTTCATGCCTTAAACACCATAACTTTTCACCAATTCCCTCTCCAGACGGTAAGGGCAGAGTCAACACAAACTCAGTAAATTTACCGGCCTCACTTTCCACCCTAACATTTCCGCCCCCCTCAGCTATTTGATGCCTAACCGCATCAAGACCAACACCCCGTCCAGATATAGATGTGACTTTAGGGGCCATAGAAAAACTTGGGTCAAAAATCAGGTTCCGCGCTTCACCCTCAGAATGAGTTATCGGCTCCTGAGAAGAAAATATTCCAAGGCTTTTAGCCTTTTCTATGATCTTTTGAGAATCAAGTCCATTACCGTCATCGCGTATTTTTATTTCTAGATCAGATGAAATTTTACGCCATGAAATAAGCAAGGTCCCGGTAGCATCCTTTCCAGCTTGTATGCGATTTTCTGCTTTTTCCAAACCATGATCAACGGCATTGCGCACGAGATGAATCAGTGAGTTATTTATTATGCTATACTGCTCATTCGTGAGTTTTATATTGTCTCCATATAAGTAGACCCTAATTTTTTTGCCCAATTCGTCAGCGATTGATATTGCTTCTTTTTTAAAACAATCCATAATGGTTTGCATATCCGGTGACAAATTTTGTAATGAGCGTCTATTTATATGAAACAGCATTTGCCACATTTCGTGATTAATGGTTTTATAATTTTGCCACATATGTTTGAGCGCTTTATAGAGTCCGCTTTTAATCTCAATAAAAAATTGATGATTTAATGCCTCAGATTCCTGCGCACTAGAACCAAATAGCTCATCAAACAACCTTTTATAGTTAAATAATTCATCCCGCAAGCTTTCAATATTGCCCATAATTGTGGCTACATGTTCACTATTGTAATCAAAAGAATTTCGCACACTTTCTAAACTCTCTTCAATTTGATGGCACATATCCTGAATTTTCATCAAGCGAAAAAGACGTGCATTTCCTTTTATCGTATGGGCGGCGCGGTAAATATCCTGCCAGTCCAACACAGGAATGGAATTTGACACCTCCTTCTTATTTTGGAATTTAGCATGCAATTTATAAATGATATTTAGGGTTTCATCATAAAATTTTTCAAACAAGTTACCCTTTAGATTAATGAGCTGGCTTATGCGCTCCAAATCTGCCTGCTTTTGAGCTGCAATTTTCTGGAGTTTTTTTAGATGAGAAACATCTTCCATAATGAGCATTATCCGGGTCGTATTTCCTTCTGGCGAAAATATTGGCTCGAAGCTGATTTTAATGTCTTTTTCCGATCCTTGAACAGAAATTTTTATTTCACTAGGGAGCTCTTCTTGTAAAACCTCCCATTGGACTTTAGGAGCTTCCATCAATATAGAAAAATAAAAATCAAGCTTGCTGCGAAATTCTTCTTTATTGCCAATTATACTCCCTGAAATTAGATCAAGGACATTGCGCCCTGTAAAATCCGCTTTATCCTCGAGAAGTATATTGATAAATGATGAATACTCAGGATTAACGAGTAAGTCTTGGTCAAACGTCAATATTGCTTGTTTCATGTTGTTGAGCATCTCGGCCAAGGCGAATTTTACAGCCCCTAATTCTTTCGTTCTTTCAGCAACAAATAGTTCCAATGATTCGTTGTATTTTTCTAGTTTACGCCTGCTATCATTAACTGCCGAGAGTAGATGATTAAAAGCCACCGATAAAGAACCCATTTCATCATTTGTGCTGACACGAATTCGTTTGCTTAGGTCCCCTGAAACAATAATTTCTTCCGTTAAGCTCTTTAATTTTGAAATAGGACTCGAAATGCTTCTGGCAAAGAAAAAGCCTAGGGGAATAAAAATTAAGAGTGCAAATAAACTAAGTGTTAAAACAATGCCATTTATTTTTTTTACGCTTGAAAAGGCTAATGATTCAGGCTGCGCTAATGTTACGTGTAACTTTCCCTCATATCCCCTAAGTGGGACGTCAAGAGGAATAGAAGCGACTATAATTTTTTCAACAGCCTTGTTAATCACCGAAAATGTTTTTTCTGTAGACTCTGAAAAATGGAATATTTTTGCAAAGGGCATCCTAAAAACATTTTCAACTCCAAATATCAAGCGATTTTCTAAACTAAAATATATGTTATACTTTTGCTGGCCTGAGTCGGAAGCTGCACTATTTTTAAGCAAAATATTGTCCAGTACCGAGCGATTTAAAAGAATAATCATAACGCCAAGCGACTTTGTTTCATCAAAATAATTTTTAATAGGAAGCATGTAATAATTTTCTTGCTTCTTACTACTTAAAGAAGCATATTCATTCTTATTTTCGTATACATCCTTTAAATTAAGAAAAGGTACTTGCGTCACCATCTGCGCGAATTTTTTTTGAGCATTTATCGTTTCCAGTTTTACAGGCTCATCGACATCACCAAGCTGCTCCATAAATTTGACATTTGTCGTTGTGATAAAACCAGTTTCATAATTCATCACGACAATATCTTCAACGATAGCATGAGCATCTTTAAGGTTTTTTATATAAGTTGCTATATTTAGCTCATCATCGCGTTTTAAAATATCCATAAAGACAAAATTGCTCGCCCAAGACGTTGAATTTTCCTTTAATACTGATAATTTACTTTCGAGACTAATTCGGTAAAAATCTAATTTATCTCTAAACGACTCGCCGATCTGTTCTTTCAGAGCATTATTGAGAAAATAGTAAACAGAAATCCCGACACTCATGGTTGGAATCAACGTGGCAAGAATTATTATGGAGAGAAATTTCTTGCTAATACTCACACGTGGTCCTATTTGATATGATTTTCTATAACATTGGGCAAAATAATTTTTGGGAAATTTTAAAAATCCCTTTGTGATAGCCATTTCGGCAAGTAGACAGAGGTATTAAACTAAAGCAACAATAAATTTTTTGTCATCTAAACATAAAATTATTTTATTAATATTATATTTGGATACTTAGACACAAATCGATCTAGACCAATGTACGCCTGATTTGATCCTAACCACCTTTAAAGAGCCTATATGATATCAATATGATAGGTATTACTGTTGTTTATTGGCATGAATTTACCTAGCAAACGCCATGGATAAGGCTATACGATCTGAATCATCGGATAAAAAATGGAATTTGATAGCAGGTTTGCTTCCCACTAGCGGTAGATCCGGATGCGGTTACCTAAATAAAAGGATAGAAGAGACTATTTATTTATTCTATAAACACCAGTTTTATTTGGAACAGATTTGCTCTAAACCTTTTGATTGCGCACTTGTAGGACAGGTCTCAGGGGTTTTATTAAGAAGCCCTGGGTTTCCGCCCAAATCTAAATCTATTTTTTTATCAAGCAAAGCCAGTCCACTTAGAGGCGAAAAATCTATTATATTATTAGCATTGAGATAAAGCTTTGTCAGGTTTTTCAGATCTTGGAGAGATGAAACGTCAGATATATCATTGTCAGATAGACTGAGATATTCCAGCTGCGGCATGGTCGCTAGGGCACTAATATCGACTAGATCATTGCCATCTAACGTTAAATCAAGCACATTTTTTAATGAAATTATGGTGGAAAGATTTTCCTGTAGGATAGGGGTGAGCTCTCCGGAAGTATTCCTGTTTTGATTATTTAGGGTCAGTTCCTTAAGACGAGAATTACCTTGAAGCCAGCGATAATCATTGATAAATAAAGCATCTAAACCTAGACTTTGGAGCTTATCCAGACTGAGGATCAAGGTTGGATCTAGTCCTTGACGGAATTCCGTAGTGACCCCTAAAAAAAGTATCTTTAGAGTTCGGTGGCCCCTTAGAGAACTCACATCCATTGAGCTGCCATTTTTCATAATTGATAGTTCTAATAGACCATTATTGGCCGCTAGGATGCTTAAGTCACTTAGAGCATGCCCAGAAAACCTTATTTTCTTAATATTGGTAAGCCTCCCCAGTGGGCTAAGATCGGTTATAGGCTTTGCCTCTTTAGATTTCGTCAAAGTGAGTATACTACGACCATCCATAGCTTCTAAATAATTAGCAACGTCTCGGCAGTCCGTCGCAGGTTCTTCTTTTTTCTTCTTTTTAGCGCCATCAACATATTCCCAAAGAGCCTGCACCGTTATAGAAATAGACTCAGTCCCCATATCATGTTGGCAATATTCAAAAAATGTTTTTAACCCTGATAAGGCATCCTTTTGGACTGCTGCTACCGCGGGCTTATCTTTTTGTAAGTTTGAAGAGACCTCAGTATCTTGCAGCTCTGAGCCCTGAAGGGTATCATCTCCTGTAAGAGCGGGGCTTTCTAAGCTAGAAGCTTGACCATCCGCTCCGGCATTGTCTGCAGCGGGAAGTTCGACTGTCTGATTTTGGTCTAGGGGTTTCTTGTTACTGCCAGAAGATCCACATGATAAAAAAGCTAAAGATAGGGCAGCAAGGGCAAGGACGTTCAACATGTGGCGCCATAAAGATGGAGTAAAAGTCATACGATATATTCCTTGTTTCAAGTGATTGCCCCTCTAAAATATCATTTTTCCCATTTTTTTGCACATTATATACATTTTTTATATAATTTCAGATACTTAAGCAAATACTCGTCGAAAAACACTCAACTTAGTGGCAAATATCCTCGCACCATAAAACTATAAGGGAATATGCCCAATAAAGTTGAAAAATAATAAAATATTCCGCTTTTTAGGGTTAAGCGACTCAGGCTAGCCCCCCATAGACATCCCTTTCACTCTGTCTAAGTACCTCGTTATGGCTTATAAGACAAGGGTGAAATGGTGAAAATTAATGATTTTTAGTTTTTTAGGGAGGAACAGAAGTGTTGAGACGGAAATCATTTCTCTCGCATAATCCGCCGCAAATCTCTTTCAGCCGTTTTCTCCTGATTTGCCGCGCGTTTATCATAAAGCTTCTTCCCGCGGGCCGTTGCTATTTCCACTTTAATAAAATGCTTTTGAGTAAATATTTTTAGGGCGACTATCGTCAGACCTTTTTGGGCAACAGCTTCCTCAAGCTTAGCAATTTCATTCTTATTCAGTAGCAGCTTGCGACGTCTTTTTTCGCCGTGATTATAGATATTGCCATGCGTATATTGACTGATATGGCAGTCCACTAAATAAGCCTCACCATTATCAATATCCACCCAAGCATCTGTTAAATTGCCTTTTCCCAGGCGCAGTGATTTCACCTCAGTACCAAGCAGGACAACCCCTGCCGAAAATTTATCGAGAACAAAATATTCGTAGGTGGCTTTTTTATTGCTAACCAGTATTTTTTCCATTTTATCCTTACTATGCCTTACCCTGGTCAAAAAGATCTTTGAGTTCGGTAAAACCACCGACAAACTTGCCTTCCATAAATATCATGGGAACTGTTCGGTAACCCCCATTTTCTTTTGAAATTTTTTGTCTTAGCTCCTGATCTTGAGTTAAGTCAATTTCTCTATAATTTAAGCCTTTTTGCTCTAAAAGACGCTTCGCTGCCTGGCAGTAAGAACAAAAACTCGTGGTATAAATAAGAAATTTTTCAGCCATTTTTTATTTCCCCATAAAATGTATAGCTTCTCAGTACTAATCGTACTATATACTAAGGCTAATGTGGCAAAAAGCTGCTTTTTTTTTTAAAATTTAGGATAAAGGCCGAAAAATTGACTATTGAAACGGCAGATCTTGAAAAATTTTTTCACGAAGCGCTAACGGCACTTATTGGACAAATGCCGACAAAGGGGGACGAAACTGGGTTTCTTATCCACCGCATTGAACTCTTTGAGGACCAGAAAAAACTTTGGCTACACCTCAAACTCGAAGGTTTTAATCTAATGGAAAAGATGACCATCGAATCGAGACTAAAATCAATGGTTCATAAGTTGCCTGAACTACAAAATATTGAGCTGCTTATTTACTATTCTTCTGGCAATAGTGGCACGTCTAGAAAGTTACGCAGTCCTGACGTTGAATCACCCAGAGCTTTCGGCATAAAGTTTCAAAAAAAGATCATCCACGGCATAAAATCCATTGTTCTCGTCGCCTCCGGTAAAGGCGGTGTCGGCAAATCAACCGTAAGCACAAATTTAGCTATAGCTCTCGCCAAAAGACATCGCGTTGGTCTCCTTGATGCCGATATTTATGGACCCTCAGCACAGCAGATGCTAGGTGTTAGTGGCCCGTTAGCGGTCAGCCCTGAAGGCAAACTTCTTCCAAAAGAAATCCACGGCCTTAAAGCAGCTTCGTTCGCATTTTTTATGGGAGCCCAGGAGCCGGTACTCTGGCGAGGCCCTATGGTCGCAAAAGCTATAAAGCAGCTTCTTTTCGACGTAACTTGGGGAGAACTTGATTTTCTCATCGTAGATTTACCCCCCGGAACGGGCGATGTTCATCTTGCTATTATTGAGGAAATTGTGATAGCAGGTGCCCTTGTTGTCACGACAGGGCAAGACGTCGCACTCATTGATGCCGTAAAAGCGATTGAAATGTTTAGAAAACTTGAGGTCCCTCTTTGGGGTCTTGTCGATAATATGTCTTATTTTGACTGTGGATCTTGCACGGCAAGACATTTTTTATATGGCGAACAGGGGGTAGCAAAAGTTTCTCTAAACTATAAAATTCCTATTCTCTCGCACCTTCCCTTTGATATCACCCTAAGACAAAATTGTGATAATGGTACGCCTACCGGTCTCTGGGAGAATAGTTTTGTGGGAAAAGAATTTCAGTCTTTAGCTGCGCGCATAGCCGAAAAAGTCCTCGTCCAGAGTTATGATCAAACCTAGAAATTCTTATCTTGAATGTAAAGAGTCACTGCACTTCGCATAGATGCAAAAATCAGGAGCACGTTTACCCACCTCAAAAAGCCGAATTATAGTAAAGCTTAGTATCAGCCCATATCACCAAGGCGCAGTATTTGATTTAGGCAAGAGACCCACCCAATCAGCTTCCATAGCTTCATGATTTTTAAGTTATTTCTTCTAATATTAAAGCTTCTAAACCGCACCTCCGAGACATCATAGGATGGTTATCACTCATAACCTAAAGGGTATTTGTCAGTACTATTTTTATAGAGAGGTTAAAACATGAAACTTCATTATATTTTGTCTATTAGCCTACTTTATACAAATTGCGGTGAAAACCCAACGGAACGGCAAAAAATGGCTCTCTCTGTAGCTGACCGAACAATTACCTCAGAGGAAACAAATTCTAGCGAGCTGACCACAGATACAACACTTGCCTCTGAAGGTGTGAGCACTCAAATTGACGAAGGAATTTCTTCCATGTTAGAGGATATGAATATGTCTGCCGCTACCAATTTTGGGCTCGCTCAAGAAACTAATGCGGCAATTTCACTGGATAGTGAAAAAAATGCCGAATCCGAGGAAATTACGGACTCAAAACCTGTTTTATCTTTTTCTAGAGCTTGTCAGGAGCAAGAGGGTAAAGCCATGGTTGATATAAAAAGAGAAATCAGCTTTACCCGGTCTATTGACAGACCACGTTTTAGCATAAATTTTTCGAATTCTCACTATGAATCAATCTCTAGAGAGTGGTCACAGGAAGGCTCCTCGATAAGCTGCAATAGAAATAAAAAATATGCAGTTCTACCTTTTGAAGATGCTAACGGGCTCAGTCTAAAAGTAAATTTTGAACGTAAAAAGGAACTTAGCCAAACTAAAACCAATAAGAAAACTAGCGTCAGCACCAGCAAAGCACATTTTTTGCACGCAATGGGAGAGCGCACAATAGTTTGGGATAGTGTAGAAAGTTCAAGTACTCAGATCATAATAAATAAAATTGTTACTTCCTCTGTGACTAGAGAAATAGAAGTTAAAAATAAGTCAGGACAAACAAAAAAAATATCGCTAAGCATCGCCACCGACCCTGAAAAGCCTCTAAAAATAGAAGTATCAAGAGCTAAAGATGACTTCTTTGCTAATTACCGACTCATTAAATCAGGCTCGCTGATATCAACTCTAAATGATGGCGGAAAAACTATTGTCGCATTTAGCGACGTCATGTATGAAAAAAAATGCCTTCCTTCTTCTGGCACCATAAGCGGTAAAATTTTTAGCGCTGATGACCTCGACAATGCCAAAATAAGCTTTACTATCGCTGTCACTGACGGGGAGGGAACAATCAAATTTTATGATGCCAACGGAACACTAAGTGAAGAAAAAAGTTATGATCCCGCAGACTGTGATATAGAAGTAGGCCCTGAAAAAATGGAAAAAGAATCTATTGCCGCTTCTGAATAAAATAAAGTTCAATGGAAATATTGGCCATTTCCAAACTACATATTAAACTTCTTAACCAGAAAAATTGCGGCAATCTATAAGATTTGGCTTTCCGCCCCAAAAATAGTTAAATCAATCAATCAGATTTTTTAATAAAATCTTGTAACGCGCTAAAAAATCCTTGGGTAGAATATTTATGATAATGACCGGACAGGAGTTCTTTTAAAATAAGTGAAAGGCGACCAAATCTATCAGACGGCATGTTTTTTCTCTGGTTGTGATGGAGTGCTGATTCACTTAGTGTCGTGTACTTTTTGTTATCTAAATTATTTTCCCATGGTTTAAGTCTTTCATGAGCGTAAATATAAGTGTTGCCACCCCAGTGCCTCCCGCCAGAATATAAAGCCTCTATCCTTTTTGTTATTTTTGTCCACGAATTTTCAACCCCGACCTGATTACTCGCGTGAACACGGTAATGAACTAAAGGGAGATTTACTCTAGAAATATCAGTAACGACGGCAGCGATCACGGCAATCCAGTAATCATGCCAGAGCTTAGGATCAGGTATGGGCAAAATATATTTCTTAAGCTCCTTTCTAAATGCCATGGTAAGCCCACCTATAGTGTTTTCCTTCATCAATAGATTAAAAACGTTGCCTCGGGCAATAATTTTTTCATGAGATACTCTCTTTTTATAAGGCAAACTTTTCCCTAGGTCGTCGATAAGATCAATTTCAGACCATACTAAGCCAACTTGCGGATTGTTGATGAGAAAAGTACTTTGAACTTCTATTTTTTTTTTATCCCAAATATCATCTTGGTCAGCGAGGAAGATAATATCCCCAGTTGCATGTTCAATGCCCTGACCAAAACTTAGCGTGCTACCCATATTTTTATGGTTTAGTATTATCCTATGCTGGGGTAATGAAAGTGACTGCTGCAAAATCTCTCGAGTACTATCATGAGAACAGTCATCAACAACGATAATTTCATCTGGTGAGCGCGTTTGATTTAAGATGCTCTGTAGCTGGGTATTAAGCCAGGAGCTACCATTATAGGTTGCCATAACTACAGAAATTTTGGGCTGCGTTTCCAATTTTAACGATAAACCTTAATATTAAATAAAATAAAATTCCCCTGGCTTTTGCCTGCGAAAAACTTAAAATAAGAGAAAATTACCGCAGGATGGATTAGCCTAAGGCGGTAAACTAAAGAGCACCCGTATTAAACTTAAATGAATTGAGAAACCTCAATGCAAGATTACTCTTCATTATATTATCAGAATTCGCGCCGAGAAATGACGCTTTTTTTGCCCCCGTCTATGAAAACAGTTCTGGAAATTGGCTGCGGTGATGGCGTCTTTGCTGCTCAGTTAAAGGAGGCTTATGGGGCTGAGGTCTGGGGTATAGAACTTGATCCCCAAGCAGCCACTTCTGCGGGTGAAAAGCTAGACCGAGTTTATCAGGGAGACGCCTTAAAAATACTCGTAGATATTCCTGAAAATTATTTTGATTTAGTCATATGTAATGATGTGATCGAGCATGTCCCAGACCCAGAAAGCCTGATAACCTTGATCAAATCTAAACTTATCCTAGATAAAGGTACTCTCGTTTGTTCTATTCCCAATGTAAGGTATATTAAAAATTTGTATCACCTACTGGTTAAAGCGGACTGGAACTATACTATGGAAGGCGGAATTTTAGATAAAGGTCATTTACGTTTTTTTACCCAAAAAAGCATCCAGCAATTGTTCTCAGAGTCGGGATATCAAGTTGAAAAAATAGAAGGCATAAACCCTACCCGCCTCGGCTTCTTATTCACCATGTTCAATATATTGACTTTAGGTTTTTTTCGCGACAGCCGCTATATGCAATTCGCCTGCATCCTTAAAACATAATACCAAGTCTTGCAAAACTTTAGGCGCGCAAACTACTTATGTAGGAGCAAATACGGATATCCTGTTCAGAAGCTCCTCGGGATAAATCACTTAGCGGCAAACCGAATCCTTGGAGCAGAGGCCCATAAGCATGATAACCACCAATACGCTGGACAATTTTATAAGCAATATTACCGGCATTTAAATCCGGAAATATGAAAATATTGGCCTTTCCCTGGAGCGGACTCTGTGGTGCCTTTCTCCGCGCAATTTCAGGCACTAAAGCAGCATCAAATTGTAGGTCACCGTCAGAAGTAACCAGAGGGTATTTCTCCCTAAACATAGCTGCTGCCGCATTCATTTTGCTAACGCTCGCATGACTTGCCGAACCCTTAGTTGAAAAAGACAAAAAAGCTACTCTTGGCGGATCCGGCATCAAGGAACGCCAAAGCTTCGTTGCTTCTGAGGCAATCGAGACAAGATCTTCTGCGCTCGGATCAATAATCACACCAGCATCGGCAAAGAGCATAAAATCAGAACCACTTTCATGCGGTTGCTCTTTCGCTTCAAGCAAAAAACTACTAGATATCTTAGATACCCCTTCTGCAAGGCCTATTACCGCCAGACCAGCTTTCATAACTTCCGCTGTGGTAAAAACAGCTCCCGCTACTAGAGTATCCGCTTGGCCAGTCGCCACAAGGTAGAGACCTTGGTATAGCGCGTGATGACCCAATTCATTAAGGGTAGTTTGATCGAATGGCGGTTTATTTTTTTCTTTACGCCGCCCTTGAAGAAAATCCTTCAAAAGAGAAAAATCATAGCTATCATTAAAAATAAGACGATCATCATGCTTAGCCAAATCAACACCCAATGCTTTAGCTTGCCTCTCTATTTCTCGTCGTTCACCCAGTACTGTTACTGAGGCAAAACTTTGCTCAGTGAGTAAAATATTTATGGTACGAAGAATCCTGTCATCGCTCCCTTCTGGAAAAATGATTTTAGACTGTTTCTTGCGACATAAGCTTATTAATTTATTTTGAAATGGCGACACTTTTCCCCACCGGTTTTAGGAAAATATTATGCTTTCATGCTACAACTTTAAATTATTGCCCACAAGACTTGATGGTGTCAAAAAGATAGCTCTTAACCAAGGATAAATCCCCGTAATTTAGAAAGAAATCCCTTTCTTTTTCCATTTGACTTAGTTGCCATCAACCGAAACAAAAAAAAACAATAACATACTATAATTATTATATTAAGTTAATTTTACCTCAATTTCCAAAGCCCTAATACCGATGCGTCACTTTAATCAGCGGAAATTACTTCACCTTCTGAGTTTGGAATTGACATGATTATTACTTTTAGTAGTGATAAAAAATTTTTTAAAGCTGTACAGCAAGAGGCGGGACATATTTTTCCTGATCTGGAGCACAAAAATATTTCCCATTACACGACGGATAAACTCAAGTACCTATATGAAGATAGTGTCCAAGGTATCATCTTTGAAAAAGGCTTTTTCCCTATACCATTTCAGGCTTGGTATGACTTGCTCAGTTTAGCGAGTCGCCGCATTCCGGTAATTGTACTTTCAAAAGATGCTCCCCAAGTTCATAACCTAAATTTTCATTTACATCCTCCTCAACTCACAAATATTCGCTGGATTAATAATGCCTCACCTCAACAAGTCGCGAAATTACTCTATACCTTGTTGGAGTCGAACAATACTCAAGTCATAAAAACCTCAATAAATAAAATACCTCAATATGACCCTCATATTCCACTGCAGATTTTATCCACCCATGGGGCGCTGAGTTTAATCGTTGTGCATCCCCTGGGTTTTCAAAACATCGCAAAAGAGTACGGTACAGACGCTTATTCCCGTTTGCAAAGCTGTTTTCAAGACATTCTCGCTGACATGTGGGGCTCGCCAGGCTGTTTTCGTAAAAGTGATTTTTTGTGTAAGCGTTCTGAATTTAGTAATGATTATTTTATATTTTTCCAACCAAGTCGCGCAGCTAATGCTATACCCGCCCCTGGTATGATAGAGAGGGCTACAAATCGTATTACGACAAGAATTCAAACAGCTCTTTGGCATGAGCTGACCTTAATCGGTCAAGAAAAACGCCTGCCCGATTGCCTAACATCAAGCCCGTCAGTTGCTGTTGGGTATAGCACAGGCATCATCAACCCATGCGTAGAAAAAGAAGAAATTGTTGATCAACTACTCAATAAGAGTTACACCATTGCCAAAATCCAGCATAAAAGAATTTTGGAACGTCAGCGCGAATTTATGCAGTCATTGATCAAAACTCAAGGGGCCTTAAAAGCACATTATCAAGCTATTTTTTCCCTAACAAATCTCACCAAAGAGATGGTGATAGAAAGTCATGAATCCGGCAGTATTTTTCCTCTAAAAGATCTGCTCTTTGGATTTGAATCACTCATCAGACTACAAAGGGACTGCGTTCCCGAGGCTGTAATGAAAGTCGCACCACTTTTTGTCGGTCAACAAAGCCTGCGCCCGGATGTGCTTTTTAATTTAGCGCACGAATCCGAGGTTTCACTAGAACTCGATCAAGCCTGCTTAGCTGCGGCGCTAGAAAATTGCCGTGAACTTCCCGGTCGCCTGATGATCAATATTCTTCCGCGCAATCTCTATCAAATTGAGAAAATTTTACCAGGAAAACTTTTTGATAATATCGTTTTTGAGATGTCTGAGTCAGAAGAAATCGCAAATTTTGAACTTATTTTAAAGGTCAAAAATAAATTAAAAGATCAACGTATAGGCATTGCCGCAGACGATTTTGGCCGGGGATTCACGGGAATTGAGCGTATTCTTAAAATCCAGCCCGATCTTATTAAACTCGATCGCAGCCTTGTGCAAAATATCCATATCGATGCGTCAAAACAGGCATTTTTAAGCGGTATCGTCAATGCCGTAGAAAACACTGATGCTCTTATCATTGCCGAAGGCATTGAACTATGGGAAGAAGCTGAGGTGGTGCAACGCTTAGGAGTGCATCTTGTTCAGGGCTTCCTCCTGCATCGTCCCTCTACCAAAGAAAAAATTATGGCAGACCTCAATGAGAACAAAGATGTAGACTCAGTAACGTCCAATTTAAATAGCGTAGCTTAAAAAATTTTCCCTTATCCATGGTTTTTTTAGTTGCCAAATAAACTACTGGCACTCAAAGCTATAATCGGGGGTAACACATTCTAGTTCAGGTTTTTTATCTTCGCGAAGGACCAAGTTTCCATTTTGGTCATATTTATTGTGGCAAAAATAGTGACTTTTGAGTTCCTGATATCTCGTGGCACCTTCCACACTTTCTTTAATATTACTTCTTTGCGAAATTTTTTTAAGGCCTGCTGCATTGTGATAAGTTATAAGCCTTGACCAAGAATATTTTTCGTTAGGGACACAAGGCTTAACCTGATTAACCTTTACTGTACGGTCCCTTGACCCAAGACCATAAAACTGAACGGTCGCGAGCGTCTCACCATTTTTAACTTCAACCCCAGTCACTAAAAATACAGGAGACGAGGAATCGTTGACAAAGGAAAACCCTGATTTTTCATGGCTTTGTCCATCGCTCCAGGAAACTTCAGCCTCACTGCCCTCTCGCCCCTGTATCCCATAAAGCTCGTCGTCAAGCCCATAAACGCTCTGGTAATATTTACTATGGTTATGCCAGTTTTCGACCGGAAATCCGGTACCCCAAGCGGCTCTAAAGAGTGCTGTTGAGACCCCACAAATCCCTCCTGCATAAATAGGCAGCAGGTTAGTAGACATACCATTAAAAAATGGCTTACAAGCTTTTTCTTCTGCATTATAAACATGGCCTGGCACACAGCCAAAATTATCATAATCTATAATATGGGCCGTATCCTCTCTACGCGGTGGCACAGGATTTTCGTATGGAAATATCACGTTTACCAGAAGCCCAAAACTTTTTCCTGCCTCCGCCCTCAAACCATCCATGCGCCCAAATGCCAGCGCGATATTGGTGCGCCTAAAATAGTTTGAGTTTGATCGGTACTGATGCCCTCCCCAGTGGGCCGCTTTATTAAGGGTCACAAGATCTGGTCCATAGGGGGCGCACGTATTACTTATACTAACGTATTTGCGATTGACATAGCCGACCTTTCTTTCAAATCCCATATTACTAAAGTTAATATACTCAACCTTAATGAATTCACTATTTGCAGTCTTACCTTCACCAAGTATAAGTTTGAGCCTGGTTGCCTTAGGCATCGTTATAAGAGTACCGCCATCGTAACTTGGAGTCTGATAAATATTTTGATCGGTTTTTAAATAAATCATTTGGGCAAATCCCGCGTCGCAGCTTGCTGGCAAAATAGGGCGCATCAAATAACTGCCGAATAGTGGATCGTCCTGAGAAATATACCGGAGGTTTCCTTCTTCAGAGGAAATATCGGCAAAATATCCGACGCCTGAATTTTCATGCCCGGTCAATAAAACTTTGAACCAATTTAAAGTATCCTCTCTTTTTGTAGCGCTTTCAGGTGGATTAGCTTTGGGGACTATTCCCAGCACCATAAAAACCGTGTCACTTTTTATGAGTCCCAGAGAAGTTTCCGGAGCAATCTTAATTTCACTGCGTAAATTAAGGCCATCAGAAAATTTGGGGACATGCAGAAAACCGTGTATGAGATGGACTCCCGTCCCTTCCGCGATATAAGCGATTTTAGTTTGCCTATCATCTAACCAAATTTTTCTCCAGGTATTGCCCCCGGCTACAGTAACCTCATCTGAGGCAATTTTGAATAAAGCTCCAGACACCGTCGCAATTTTAGTTTCAGCAGAAACAAATGCCGAGCTGCGAATATTATACAAGCTATACTCATCAACGGCGACATGTGAAATCGGCGGCAATGGTTGGTTTTCTGACAGTAGTCCCGAGGTATTTGTGCTAACGGTTTTACAACCAAGAACATACAAAAGCAAAGCATACTGAACGATTCTCATTTTCATATAAAACCTTTTTAATGTTTTAAAAAAATCAGGAAGACTGTTTTAGAGTTTAACACACGGGATTTTATCATTCCACCTCTTCGCCAGGCATCTCTTGGTTTTACCTTCTATATTTTAAATGCTTATAGGTTACATTAGTAAATTTTCGGGTGCATTTTCACGGTAATGAGCAGCGGAGCGCAGGTGGCAACGCCGCAAACTGGTGCTTTTTGAGAAGTTACCCTTAATCGTAGCTTCTCAAAAAGTGCCGGGATGCTAGGCGACGCCGAGCACCGCAGCGCAGTTTACATTAGGTAAATGAGCAGCGGAGCGCAGGTGGCAACGCCGCAGACTGGTGCTTTTTGAGAAGTTACCCTTAATCTCCTTAACATCTCAACCCTATTAGGGTAAATTTATGCTGCTTAGCCTATTTGTTTCTTTGTGCCGAAGTATTTTAAAGGAGCCTGTCATGTTTCCTCACAATTCAGCCTTAAATATTGAGTTAGATTTTTTTTACGGATATTTTTCTGAGACTCTAAAAGATTTCTACCAAAATACAGGCACTTTGGGTAAGGCGTGTCTTTATACCTGCCTTGGCAAAGGCAAACGCATTCGTCCCCTCTTGACGCTTCTCTCCATGGAAAACTTAAATGGGAGTAAACTCCTTGGCATGAGACCCGCAATCGCCTTAGAAATGATTCACTGCTATAGTCTATGCCATGATGATCTTCCCGCTATGGATAATGATGATCTTCGCCGTGGAATACCAACTACCCATAAAAAGTTTGGCGAAGCCAGCGCCATTCTCGCGGGCGATGCTTTGCTTACTGATGCTTTTTTGATTTTGACGAGCAAAAAATTCCCCTCGCTACCACAAATTCCCCAACATCAACTTGGAACAGTAATTGAGGAAATTTCTACTGCTGCCGGGAGCCAGGGAATGGTTCAGGGGCAACAGCTAGATACAGAAGCCACTGGAAACGCTCAAAATATATCTCTAGCCCACGTCAGTAAAATCCATGCCTATAAAACCGGCGCGCTTATATCTTCGGCAATGGCAATAGGCGCTTGGATGGCAACGGGGTCCCACGAAATTAAGGAAAAATACCGACTTGCTGGCGCAAAACTCGGCACCGCTTTTCAGATTTTTGACGATTTGCTAGATGTGGAAGGGACAAAAGAGAGCCTTGGAAAAACCCCGGGCAAAGATGAAGCCGCACACAAACTCACTTTTCTCTCAGTTATGTCCCAAAGTGATGCCCGGGAACTCGGAGAAAAACTCTGCTGCGAGGCTGAGACCCTGTTACGGGAAAGCGCTATTCATTCAAAAGCATTATTTAACTTGATTCAATTTCTTGTGACTAGAGATCACTAATTTTTAGAAGGGAGTAGATGCGCCCCAGTCATTTTAGGCTCGAGAACCCACCACTCAAGGTGGGTACCATCACGACCGTTTTAGGCTTCCTCCTAATCACAAAAAAAGTGGGAGGCTTGCACACCACGGAAAGAATCACGGCCCCTAAAATAAAAGTATCGGTTCTCCGGCTTTACATGACAAATCAGAGGCGCACCTACAGCTTCAATAGTACCATAAATAGGCTGAATAGGAAGTTAAATCTTAAGATACAGAGCGACTGTTACTAAGTCTATTTCATACAACATGGCGTATCAGTGATTCATTAGCGAGGTAAAAAATTTTTTCGCTCAAGAGACCCTATATGACATCAGGACATAATAGGCAAAAATGTATTTCATAGCCGTATCATATAAACCAATAACTTTGTCAGCATACCATCTGAATTTATTAAAATTTTCACTTTATTTATTCTTTAAACAAACTTTCTTCTTTGATAAAAATAGCCTATAACCCTTGTGCAACTAAGGTGAAATAGCGGAAAATAGCTTTGGAGCCATGGTGTTTTTTGCTGAGGTTTAAAGAACGCATTAACCAGCAAGAATAATTATACTAGTCCATTATTTCAGCCAATAATTTTTTTTAATAATCTATGAAAGCGCCAAAGTAAAATATTATATGTAATTAGTTTTTTTTATTTACATCATGCTCTTTTTTTAGGGTCCCGAAGTCAAAAGGAATATTATTTAAAGGACCCCTAGGAATTTTTGGAGCCCTTAAATTCATGGAGGCACGCATGCGAGGAACATTTGAAACAGCGACGCGATTTGCTGTTGAGGAAATTATTAGAAATAGAGGGCATGCATCGAAATTCGGTTTAATACTAACAGAAGATACCATCAATGGGCTCATAGATGATATTGTCGATCTTCTCATCACCAGTCGCTCTCTCAAAGCAAGTGGGGACCGGTTTATGAAAGCGATGAATAGCGCAGCTCCTCCGCCTACTCCTAACCTTCCTCCCAATGCGCGAAAATTTTCGGGATTAAAGAAAGTGCATGAATAATAGCGTGCTTGTCCCCTCAAAACAGATGATCACGCGATTTGCTCCTAGCCCAACCGGTTACCTTCATTTAGGGCATGTAGTTTCAGCACTTTACGTCCATGCCTTGGGAAAATATTTTGAGGCTAAGATACTTCTACGCATGGAGGACCATGACCGAAGCCGGTGCAAAAAAATTTTTGAAGAAGAAATCTATAAAGATTTAAGCTGGCTAGGGCTAGAATATGCCAATAAACCTAACTTTGAGCTGGATCCTGAATTTCGGCAGTCTGATTGCCTCCCACTCTACCATGATGCTCTTGAAAAACTAAATACCCAGGGTCTGATTTACCGATGTTTTTGTTCTCGAAAGACTCTTGCACAACGGCTTGGTAAAGCGGACACCTTAGAGGGGGAGCTTTGTTATGATAATTATTGTCGGAATCTCCCAAAAAATAAACAACCTACTGCCCCTTATGTTTTAAGACTCAGAGTAGCCCCTGGAGATACATTTTTTTTTAACGAGTGGAACCGGGGTACTATCACGCAAACCCCGGGACTTCAGTGCGGAGATTTTGTTGTATTTGACAAAAACGGGTGTTTTACCTATCAGCACTGTGTGGTCATTGATGATATTCGTCATGGCGTCAATCTTATTGTGAGAGGAAAAGACTTGTTAAGTTCTGTCGGAAGACAGCTCTATCTTACCCAGGTTTTGGATGGAGCGCCCGCAGAAATATTTTTTCATCATAAGTTGGTTGAAAGCAACAATGAGAAACTCTCAAAAAGAAAAGGTTCATTTGCCATAAAAAATTTTCGTGAATCTGGATATCATCATGAATATGTTATTGCTGAGGCTATAAATATTTCCTTAAATCGTGATTTTAGAAGACTGAATTTAGAGAATGCCCTGGAACTTATTATTAAATCTCTTGAAGCCCAGAAATCAAAACGGGAATAAAATAATGAAAAATTACCTTAAGAAAGGCGTGTGCTCCAAAAAATAAAAGTTAAGAATAAACCATACTTAGTAAATGCCATACTCGATCAACTATTCTGCGCCCATTAGCAGTTATAAAAATACAGTTCTTTCCTCATCAGTCTTTTGCAAACATTATTTAAGATCTAAAACAGTCCACTCAACGATGCTTCCATCTGCGCCATTAAAAGTAAATTTTTTAGGCCTTGGGTTATAAGGATCAACGCAACCTAAACCTTTAAGGGGCACAGCGTTGCCAGCGCAAGTTTGATTTTGTTCCTCAGGAGTTTGGTATGGCGGAAAAGAAGCTGTTGGCGCTTTATAACAAGGAAAGCCAACTTTGCCGTTTGGACAATAGCAGTAGTGGCAACTAGCTTTAGCTGCTGGATCTAATTTTCGACATGTGGCGTCCGTATGCATGCACTGGCGACCCGCACTATCAGTTCTGACCGCGGGAGATTTAGAGCTACTCGAAGGAGATTTTGTCCACGAGGTAGTACATTCCTCTTTGCAATTACCACCACACTTAGCATTGGCGCAGCAACATCCTTGACTGCACGGGATTCTACCATTGTAACAAACAGTACCCAGAGGTGCGTTACCCAAGCTTATAGAAGGGCACATATAATCATTATAGTTTTGATCAGCCCCACCATAATAACATTGATTTCCTACAGGACATGTTCCGTTATTACAGTAACACGCGTTGCCATCTTTACCTGGGGACATCCCTGTGGGACAAACAAGGGTTTCTTTATTGATGACAATACTAAAGTCACTCAGCGTAAAAACATTATTAGATCCAACAGTTTGAACACCATCTCTCGTTAGGACAAAAACCGGAGGAGAGCCATCATTGGCAGCTCCCAAATTTTCAGCAAGTTGGAAAGGAAATAAAGATATTTCTGAACTATTAGGAACGACACAGGCACCCACAGCGCTAGGAGCTACAGAATAGCAAAAAGAACCCGTTAGGCTTGGCCTTAACCCATCATGACAAGAAAAATCCCCAGCTTTGGGCAAATTAGTTGCAGGGAGTTCATCAATGCTTTGGCTAATATCCGGTGTGATTCTCGCTCTGCTCACATTTTGAAGACTCCCACCAATGCTTTGCGTCGGTTGTTCAAGAATTTCCAGATCTATGGTATTACCACACACCTGAGTCATCTCTGGCTTTTCGCTTTCTCTACAGTCAGTGCCGAGATTATTTTTATCATCTGTAACATTGCAACCTGCGTTACACGCGACCCAAACGGGGTCATCCCCGCAACTCAGTAGCGCCTGAATATCTTCAAAACATACTCGTTCTGTTGTTCTCACCACACCATTTAGCTCTTTACAGAGTTCACGGGCTTCTCTTCGCGCGAAAGCATGGCTAATACGAGTAAAAGATTTTTCATAGTTAGGATTTTTTTTAAGATTTCCCAACAAATCTTTAAAGGCACTTTCCTTCAAAATGCGCTTGCATTCATCAGAGACGTTCGGTGCAAAGCGGCTATTGCCTTTGTTAGCTGCCGAAATCAGAAAAGCAGGAACATAATCTTTCTTGAAGGCCTCCCTTTTGATAACCTGCAATCCTGTCGCTGCTTGAAATGCCTGATCATAACCCACCTGTCTATTTCCTAGTGAGCCATACCACCGTTTGGCATCTGGCTCAATCCAGCCATGATAAGAAATAAACTCACCCGATTCACTTTCCCGTCCCCAATGGCCCGCATCTTTACCAGCAAATATAGTGTCATAAAATAGGTTGCGGTTTGGGGTGCGATCATAGTTGATCTCCATTAAAGGAATACCCTGACCTGCAAATGGGGGGAGAAAAGAGTTGTAGTAGCGTGACCAGAGATGTCTTTGCGTCGCAATGCCACAACCGATCGATTGGTCTCCACATAGAGCTCTCAAATATTCTTCCGTACGAATATACCCCTTAGTACGGTCAGCTGAAATACTCACATCTAACTGAAGCCAAATGCGTGTCAAGGTATCTTGGTGCTTACTGATAAGATTTTTAAACCCGGCAATTATTTTTTCGGAATTTTTATCTTCATAACTGCCGTTGGGATTAAACTGCCAAAAAAGATCAATATGAAGTTTTTGACCTGCTTTATTTGAAATATTCTGCGCTGCGGTTAACGCTGCATCCAATTTCTGAAAATTGGGACACCGAGCATCAAACGAGTCGCATCCGCCTACGGTGACGTTATACTCTAACATGACATTTTCGATACCTGCATCTATATAAGCTTGATACTCGCCAGATGTGGTTGGTTGATGGAAATAGCTAAGAGACATAGATAACGCATCACTGTGATCAATTTGGGTAAGGAGTGCTGCGGCATCGTACCGATTGAGTTTAGGAAGCTCACCTTTACGCAGCTTTACATTAAAAGCTTCGGGAGCTCTTGCACAGGAAATAAAATATAGCGACATCAGGACATAAAAAATCTTCATGAGTTACCTCTCAACTAAAAAAATTTAGGGGTTCCCTAAATGCCAAAAAAAATATTTTTTAATCTGCATTACAATAAAATTGTGCTTTATCCGAAGGACAGGGAAAAAACTATATCTTAAGATATTATGGGATACGGCTTACAAATTCTGCAAATATCGAGCACTGGAAATCTCCTATCACTCTATTGTGCAAAATTCCAATAAACAGCAAAGAAACTGATTTCACAGAAATCACGGCGGTTCTTTAAAATACCCACTTAATATCATTAAATTTTTAGGTTTGTTCGCGATGAGGGTTTCGTATAATTCTCCAATGGAAAGTTTTTTTCACAGGCTAAATCTTGAATTTGAATATTTCCATGACTTAAAAACCAGGGAAATAACTAAAAACTTTTTTTGTACTGGAATTGCATATTTTACGATATGAAAAGAATTCACTCTTTTTTGGGCGCTAAAACTTCCCATGAATATGAAAGAGAGCTTATGTCAAAAATGGGATAGAAATTTTTCTGAATATTGAGGGAGGGTAATATCACAATGTAACCATATCCCGAGGTAAGACACCCAATTTAGTCATCACCCCGCCGCAAGCTTAGGTTAACCAATAGTTAAAATTCTATATTTTTAAGGGTATAACATATTTTCCTCCCCTTTAGAGTTAAATAACTACCAATAAAATCGTTCCCACCCTTGAGATCGCACATTGCATAATTTATTTGTGCGTTCTCGCAATCGTCTAAGTTTGTGTATATATCTTGCACCATATATGTACATTTCCTGAGGTCAGACAAAAAAGGACCATCTTTCGGATAGAACACCAGAAAACCAAACCCCACCTGAGAATGATAAGATCTGCAATCAAATAACCAATGAATGCAACCGTCATTCGGGGTAAATGATTTAGTATTAGGTGAAGCGACCACCGAAGACTCCTCATTAGAGCAATTTCAAATAATTGTAAATAATGCAACCATAAGCCAAGCATTAAGTTTTTTCATATCAACTCCATAATTAAACTGTTTTACAGATGATTTCTATTTTTCTCCTGAACTACCCTAATATGTAGTTTAGTATATGACGGGTAAGCATTATCACGATACGTTTTTTTGCGTCAATTTTACCAAACCTATTTGCTAGCTCTGTGGAAATCACTTAAAAAAAACTATCTTTTGGGTTGGGAAGTTTCAACAGTTCCATCGCTGTACTTAGGAAGGACGCTAACCGGAGCGCGAGAGATCTCCTATTATCAGATACAGAGCAAGGAGATCATTCGACGATATCATTCACCAGGGGCTCAGGATACGCACCCATAAAGCCTTTCTCGCTAGGCTCCTCAGGTCAAGCCACCAGGGATTGAAATAGATTTATGAATCTTTGCCCTAAGTTTGCGCAGGCTTTTCAAGAGACTCCTGCCTAATAATGTCTCCAATGTGCAAAGCCACGGGACTTTCAATAAGAACTTTAGTTTCATTGTGGGCGACAGAAACATTTTCGAGAGAATTCGCATGAGTCATCTGGGTAACAAGAATGCTAACATTTTTTCCTTGCTGCGTTACCACATCGATATTTTGTGGCAGTTTTAGACGGTTGCGCAACGTAATTTCATAGCGTCCATCATCATGAACACCACTAATGACGCCGACAAAATCCATGGTTTTTTTATAGCCGCCATTTTTGGTTTCATGAGATCCCTCTGGCAAATTCCCAAGAAAAAAACCGGGCGTATAACCGCGATGAGTATAAGACTCTAACTCTTCGCGCCACTGTGGATCATAATGGTAATTGCCTGATTTATAGGATTCCAGAGCTTCCCTATAAACCTTTACGGTAGTCGCAGCATAAAGTAAACCTTTGTGCCTTCCCTCTATTTTAAGACCATCAACGCCAGCATCAATTATCTTGTCAATAAATTCTATGGTGCATAAATCCTTGGAATTAAATATATAAGACCCGGTTTCATCTTCATATACCGGAAAATATTCGCCCGGGCGGGTTTCCTCAACCACGTTATATTTCCAGCGGCAGGTATTGGCACATAGTCCGTGGTTACTGTCTCGTTCAGAAAAATAGGAACTCAACTGACACCTTCCAGAATAAGCCATGCACATAGAGCCATGCACAAAAACTTCTAGCTCCATACCAGGGACTTTATCTCTAATTTTGCGGATTTCATTTAAGCCCAGCTCCCTCGCCAGTACCACGCGTTTTGCGCCCATATTTTGATAGCTCTTCACAGCCAAATAATTAGTGGTACTCGCCTGTGTACTCACATGAATGGGTATGTCTGAATGCTCTCTCACTAAGGTCATCACACCAATATCGGCAACGATAACCGCATCGGCATTACACTCCTCCAAATATTTTATAAATTTGGGCAAGGCCTTAATATCTCGTTCATGGGCGATAATGTTGAGAGCAACGTATACCTTTTTACCCATCGAATGAGCAAGATTGATGGCTTCTTTAAGTTCTGGCATGGAAAAATTGCTCGACTGAGCCCTTAAATTGAATGCTTTTCCACCGAGATAAACAGCGTCAGCACCGTAACGCAAAACCGTAGAAAGTTTTTCCATGCTGCCCGCAGGGGCTAGGAGTTCAGGAATAGTCGTTACACTCATTTTGAATGACCTTATAGTTATAGCTTTACAGAAAAAATTAGCGAATAATATCATCCCTAAAATCTGGTTCTGATAGAGGATTGGCATGCAAGGGCACAAAAATTCTCATATCCTTTAGAATACATCCCGGCCCTGATATTTGGCCCAAGATCCAAAATAGTAGATCAAATTAATCATGTTTTTTGATGACATGCCATTTTTTTTTACGATTTTTTTTTCATTTCCTAGACCTTGAATCTTTTGGTTAAGTCCCCCCTTTTCATGGCCGGGAAACTTGGCATAAAGTCATAAATAATTTGTCTTTGGCACGAAACAGAGCTTCGGGCCCGCGACTAATGAGTAATAAGAAGAGCTGGCAACATAGTGTTTATAGTATAATATATTGTTTTTATTGTTTTTTTAAGCAAATTGACAAAAAAATCTCTCTTTAATTGATGCCCGATGGCGCTGCAGCCTCGCACCGCCACCAAAAAACCTTGGGCAGCTAGCCTAAGAAAATGTTTTGATTTTTGATAGACATCTCGTTTTTCCTAGCTAAGCTGAGGAGGTTGTTGCTTGGCAAAGTTTCCTTAGCTATCATCTCGAACACGGAAAATGTAATTACAATAGGCATGCTAGCGCCAGTAATGTTTTTTGAAAACTGAACGTTAACAACACCTACTATTTTTAAGGACAATGACAATTTTTATGCCACCAATATATATTTATGCGACTAGCATTTGGTCCTGCGCCGGGAGAGGTGGTAAGACTTTGTGGGATCAGCTTCAAAAATCGTCATTTCCCTCGTTTTCGGGGGAAAGTCCTCCCTTTTTAGGACGATTAGGGAAAGAAAACAACCTCACCTTAAAAAAACTAAAACAAAGAAATAAATTTTGTACTCGCCTCGATAGAACGATACTTATGGCTCTGGCCTGTGGAGAAGAACTCTTAAAATCAGAAGTAGGACAATGTCTCGATTGGCAAAATGTCCCCATCGTTGCAGGATCAGCCCGAGGAAGTATCCAATCGATAGAAAATTTTCATAAGGATTTTTTGGCGAAAAAAAAACCAAATTTTCTCGCCAGTCCGCTTACCACTCCCGGCTTTATGGCTTCTGCACTTGCTCAGGAACTGGAAACACTGGGTGGTGCTTATTATCTTTCTTCAGCATGCTTGACAAGTTTACATTCCCTTCACCTTGGAACACTACTGGCAAATTCTAGCATGGACAGTAGTGCTGAATTAGGTTCAGGGGTGTTAGTTATTGGCGCAGAATCATGCCTCACCCCCTACTATATAGCTCAGCTCGATGCCCTAGGGGTTATGGCAAAACCTGAGTCTCATTCTAGCGATTTAGGACAAAATCAAATCGCACAAAAATATCCTCACTGTGCCTTTCATGCGGAGCGAACAGGTATGGTGCTGGCAGAAGGGGCGGCTGGGGTCATGCTCGGATCACGCTATGCCCCTAGTAAAAAACCCATGGCAAAAATACTTGGCTTTGGGTTTAAGAGTGAGCCATCTACTCTCACAGGCATAAGCGCTGATGGCCTTGCGTTGCAAAAGGCTGTATTAGATGCCTGTCAACAAGCGGGCATAAAGCCAGAGGACATTGATGTCATTGTCGCCCACGGTTCAGGGACTCAGTTAGGTGATGCTGCCGAAATAAAGTCCTACCAAAATATTTTTGGTGAAAGCATGCCCTATCTTTGCACTTTTAAATGGTTGCTTGGCCATACTCTTGGAGCCTCTAGCCTGATGTCCGCTGTTATCGCCGCACAAATGCTGCAGAATAATGAAGTGCTTGCCATTCCTTATCTAGACCAAAATGTGAGTCCCCCAAAAAAGATTAAAAATATTTTACTCACTGCTCTTGGGTTCGGCGGGCAAGCTGGGGCCATGGTGATGCAAGCGGTATGATTTACTACTCTTTGGGATCAAGACGATAGTGACAACCCAGCGATGTTTTGTTGTGCCACGCAGCCTGGGCTATAAGGTTTGCCGTTGTTACAGCATTGCGCAGCTCCAGAAGATCGGAAGATAGGCGTGCCCTGCGGTAAAACCTGAGAATTTCTATTTCGATATGCCTAAGATCGCGAATGGCTCTTGAAAGCCTTTCATCATCGCGGGCAAGGCCCACATAATTCCACATAATAGAACGAATATGATTCAAATCTTGATCAATAATAGCGGGATCCGGAATAAATTCACCCGTATCTTCCCAGGTAAGGACATCATCAGGCGAGGTTCCACTTTGTTCGAGAACTTTAGCTTCGTGCAGGTGCTCAGCACACATAGCCCCCCAGGTTAAGCCCTCAAGCAAGGAAACACTGGCCAGGCGATTGGCACCATGAACTCCCGTGCATGAAGCTTCACCAACACTATATAACCCTGTAACGGATGTGCTACCTTGTTCATCCACCCATATCCCCCCGCAGCTATAATGAGCAGCAGGAGCAACGGGAATGGCATCACGGGTAATATCAATTTTATGTTTTAGGCACTGAGCATATAAATTGGGGAAAATATTTTTAATCTCATCAGGTGAGCGGTAAGATTTTAAGTCCAAATAAACATGGGGAAGCTTCTGAGCTGACATTTCCGTATAAATACTGCGCGCTACGACATCTCGCGGTGCTAAATCAAGCCATTCGGGCGCATAATTTTGCATAAATGGTTTGCCATCCTGAGTGACAAGACGAGCCCCAGCTCCACGTACCGCTTCAGATATTAAAAATGGAGGAACACCCGTTTTATGAAAGGCTGTAGGATGAAATTGAATATACTCTAAATTGATGACTCGGGCCCCAGCACGCGAAGCCATAGCAAGCCCATCACCGAGAGAACCCGCAGGATTAGTTGACCTTAAATATATTTGCCCAAGACCACCTGACGCAATAACCGTAGCTTTTGCCGTAATGGTATAAACCATTTCGCTTTCAAGATCAAGAACGTGAGCACCAAGTGCTCTTAGCGGTTCATACATGCGGCGGCGATCTCTAGCATGATGGTGGGTTGTCAAGATATCAATCGCAAATTGGTGGGGTATGAGTCTGATCCGAGGATGACTCCTTAAGGTTTCAATCAGGCTATTTTCAATACTTTTGCCCGTAGCATCCCGGCAATGGGCTATGCGAGCAAAGCTATGTCCCCCTTCTTTTATCAGTCCGAGTTGACCATTACTGGTTTTATCAAATGTGAATTTCAAGCGCTTTAAAAAAAATTCCTCAAAATAATGAGGCCCCTTTTGCGCAATTAATTTTACGGCGGCCAAGTTATTCTGCTGGGCCCCTGCAGCAAGGATATCGGTAACCAAAGAAGACGGATCCTCGCCTTCCGCACTCTGATAAACAATGCCTCCTTGAGCCCAAAAGGTATTTGATTCTGCGGGATTTTTTTCTTTAGTGATGATGGTTACCTGATGACCTAGATCGGCAGCTTTAAGGGCTGTGACTGAGCCCGCAATACCACAACCAACAATAAGAACATCGGTTTCAAAATTTTTATTAATGGCGTGCATTTTAAAACAGTACTTCCAGTCGAGGGTTACTAAGCTGAGACTTAAGAAAAATTAAGCATATTGTTGATGCAGCGCAGTGCCTTAAGCCGAATTTCTTCCGGCACCATAACTTCATAACGCTCATAAACCAACGCATTAAGCGTGTCCTTTAAGGTAATGGTTTTCATATGGGGACATCTCACCGAACATAAACGCACCAATTCTTTGTCGGGATTATCTATGGCGATATTATCCCCCATGGCACATTCCGTGAGGCAAAGAAAATGAGCTTTTTTATTCTCACGAACATACTTAATCATCGCACTTGTGCTACCCGAAAAATCACTGGCAGCGACGACTTCTGGACTACACTCCGGATGGGCTAATACAGCAATATCGGGATACTGGGACCGTGCTTGTTCAATATCTGCAACGGTGAACTGCTCATGAACTTCACATTTTCCTGGCCAGGAAACGATTTCGTAATCTCCTGATAACTGCCTCACATCAACTGTTCCTCCCACACGTTTCGGTACAATGATGTGCTTGCCCGTGCTTCGGGCCACATTTCCTGCCAAATATTCGTCGGGAACAAATATAATCGTATCTGACTTTAAGGAGCTGATAATATGTTCGGCATTTCCGGAAGTACAGCAGATATCACATTCGGCTTTAACCTCTGCATAGGTGTTTATGTAGCAAACCACAGGAACACCTGGAAAGCGTTCTTTTAGAGCCCTCACGTCTGCCCCCGTAATACTGCCAGCAAGCGAGCAACCCGCTTTATCCGATGGAACTAACACTTTTTTTTGTGGATTCAGGATTTTCGCCGTTTCCGCCATAAACTCAACACCACAAAAAACAATAATTTCAGCATCAGTTTTGGCTGCGGCACGACAAAGTTCTAAAGAATCACCGCGAATATCTGCTGCGAGATGATAAACGGCAGGCTCCATGTAATTGTGTCCGAGTACTACCGCATTTTTGCTCTTTTTTAGGGCATTTATTTTTTCGACAGTATCATAAATAAAAGGAACTTCAATATCAGGGACCATGCCCTTGAGTAGGGTCTGTATCTCACTAAGGCTTAAGTTTCGTGGACTTCTCATCTATAACTCTCCATATAAAACGAATTTAATTCTGGCACAGTATATAACAGGTCTTTAGGGAGCAATAGCTGAGATTTTAATCATTTTTACACTGAGAATTGTATAAATTTTGTTTATGAATAGAGAGAAAGATTAATTATTCTATTATTTTAGATGGTTAAAAGTTTAAACCCCTACTAGCCTCTCCTCATCTAAACATCTAAGAAGTCTATCGGAACGAGCACCCCCTTGATGCAACCAGCAATCACGGCGCCCAAAATAAAAAAGGTGCAATGCTTTGTCTATGGCATTAACATATTATTTTAGATAACTTTTCTGACCTGTGACTGGCATTTGTCTCTTCGGTTCAATAATTTACGGGATTAAAGCGTGAATACCTTTTTGCGTATGACTTTGAAGTTCATTTTGGGTTGCCTATTAATCTTAGTGATGTTGTTAGTTATGGGACGCTGGTATTTACTGGAATGGAGTGAGACTCAAATTCCTTTGGCAGAAGCCAAAAGCGTTGTCCTCCGTCAGAATCAATCTCTGGCTAATTTTGCAAATAATTTGGCAGATCATGGTCTTGTTGATTCTGCTTTTATGTTTCGTTTGCTGGTAAAATATGAAGGAAGCTACCCTGATTTTAAAGCCGGAAGTTATCGCTTCGAGGGCCTTATTAGTCCTTCCCTCCTCATTAAAGAAATTAAGGAAGGGCGCATCTATGTTGAACCCGACCTCGTCATTAGCATTCCAGAAGGATTTACCTTAAAACAGATTGCCTCACGGCTTGCCGCTCGCGGTATTGGAGACGAAAAAAATAATCTTCTCTATTTTAAAGACCCAAAAACGACAAAACTTTATGGTATAAACGCCCAAAGTCTTGAAGGTTATTTATACCCTGCCACCTATTTTTTTTATGATGGCATACCTACCCTTGAAACGGTTGTTTCCACAATGGTTAAGCGTTTTTTCAAATCAATTCCCGAAAGTTTACGTGAGGATTTAAAAGCGCTAAATTTGTCCTTTGAAGATGCGGTCATATTTGCCAGCCTCATCGAAATGGAAAGTTTTTTTGACGATGAAAAACCCAAAGTTGCCGAAGTTATTTGGAACCGGCTAAAAAAAGGAATACCACTGGGGATTGACGCGGCCCTTATTTACGGAATAGATGAATATGGGGGTGATATTACCTGGAAACACCTAAAAGACACAAAAAACCCTTATAACACGAGAATTTACAAGGGACTACCGCCTACAGCCATCGGAGCACCTTCTGCAAGCTCATTTTCTGCCATTGTTACGCCAAGTCATGAAGGATATTACTACTATGTGCTTTTACCCGGTAATAGCAAAAGACATTATTTTTCAAAAACATTGGAAGAACACAACAAACAAGTTAAAATTTTAATTAAAGCGCAAAAACGTCCGTGACGAAGAGATTTGGTGTTTCTAAATCTATTTTGACTTTATACCTACAAGCAGGGAGTCGCATCAATGCCAGAGAAAAAATCAAAAAGTAAGCCGTCCACCCCAAAGGCAAAAAAGAAGGCAAAAAGCCTTGATGTCGTCAGCAGCAAAGAAGACCGTTTTTCAGGCCGCAGGATTGGCGTTGATCTTTTGGTGAGTTATCGCTCGAAAGGCAATTATTTGTTTGATTTTTGCCGAAATCTCGGTTCAGGAGGTATTTTTCTAAAAACGGAAGAACCCCTTACCCCTGGCGAAGAGCTCGAACTCACCTTCACAATACCCAATTCCAGTGAGGTTATACTCACTAAGGGTCAAGTGATGTGGGCCCAGCAAAATGTTAAAAATAGGCCGGAGCTTATTCCGGGTATGGGAGTGCAATTTGTCGGCTGCACAGAAACAGATCGCAAAAAACTCGACGACTTAGTGGCAACCTATAACGCAAATTATGCCCCAAAGCAGCAAGATAAAAAGAAAATTAAACAGGCTTGAATAAAATACTCACCCCCGGCCAAGTGATAAAAAGATATTCTAGTTTATACTTTTTAACATATTCTATTAATGCATTAGAATCACTTAGTATTTAAAATAATACTTGATTTTTATAAAAATTAGTATTAATAATCCCCGCATGATTATTAATATTATAAAATATATCGAAAACCACCTTATTGACGATGAACTCTATTTTCACATTCCAGACATCCATGGCCGCTTTCTTTATGCCATCCATTGGTCTAAAAAAATGGGCAGAAATTACTGGCACATCCTCGAAAAGGAACGACAAAGTGAATGGCGTCTCACGACATCCGATTTTATAGCTTTCTTACAAACAAAAGCGATTGATATGAGGAAACTAGAGGCAATATTGACCGATACGATCGTTAATCAAGTTGTTATGGCGAAACTTCTCATGGAAGAAGCCAGGAAACTCTATGGTGATGACATATTAAATGGTTATATCACGGCCACCGAAAAATTTTATACTTCACTCTTAAAAGTCATTAGTGACATGGTACCTAAACAACCAGACAAAGAGTCAGATATTATCTCTGCTCAGGATTTAGGCTCGCATCACCGTTTGATCAATAACAAACTACGTGTTATCAATTAACACAAATCCCACCTCTGGAGGCTGTAAACAAGATGGCTCTAACAAATTCAGGCCTCAGATTTAGGCACTCTTGCTAATAATTTGCGATAAGAATTTTTTTTCTTTGCTAAGCCAGATGTCAATAAAATCTTGCGATAGTCCTTCGGCCTCGAGAGCCTCTCTTAGCAAGACATGCCGACGCATAAAGTGAGATTTCCTAACCATAAGCGGTCGGTGGGCGGCAATCAGACTCTTACCTTGATATTCTTGTGGCCCACCCAGTAGTGCCTTGGTAAAGGCTAATTGCTTTTCTATGAGTTCATCTTTATCTTTGTTCCAAAAAAAATAGCCGATAAAGACATCGCTAAACGCAGCATCATAAAACCTCTGCAAACACTGCCGAAGACATTTCGTACCAATTAAAATGTAAATGTTTTTTTGGTCCATGATTGCCCTCTCTTTAAAAAAAACAATCCCCGACAATAATAACGTTATTGTCGGGGAAAAAAAAGGTCAAAAAAGGGAGGTATCAGAAACTTGCCAAATTAATGATAACTGGCAAAGGTGTATACAAAATTACCTGAAGGGTCATACTCAATTCTTAGTTACAGTCCTCTAAAAATGCGGCACTTTTTTACCTATTGGTCAGTGACATTTCGTGTTTTTATCCTAATTACTCATAATAGTAGGCGAGACCAAAGCTCAGTTCGCTATTTTGCCGCTGTGCCTGTTTTGCACCAAGATCATTGCTACTTTTATAGTTGCGTAGTGAATATAAACTGCTTTTATAAGCTGATGTGACATGAAATCCAGCAATTACCGGTATTTCAATCCCTAAACTTACGTTGTAACCTGGGCCAACGCCTCTTACGCTAGATGCGCTGCGATTTCCTGTAAAGTTACCATCAATACCTAAGGCACTTTCTTCGCGCGTTTCATTGATTTGGCTATAATAAAGTCCAGCACCAAATTCAAAATACAGCATGCGTCCAAAAAG
This sequence comes from Oligoflexia bacterium, assembly GCA_030432875.1. Lineage (GTDB taxonomy): Bacteria > Bdellovibrionota_B > Oligoflexia > Oligoflexales > JAGOVF01 > JAUILP01. The sequence continues at coordinate 53,022 of JAUILP010000008.1, forward strand.
AAGTCTGGCAAATACGCTTCCCGACTTGAGTTTTGAAATATTTTCTCTATCTAACTCTACAGATTGGTCCAAGGTTGTTTCATGTTGATTATTTGTTACCGTTTCAATATTTCCTGAGATACCAAAATTGAAAACGCTGAAACCATATCCTAGGTAAGGGCTAAAAGACCGACTTTCCGTAGAGACTTTGCTATAGGAACTTTGGCTGTCGCCACCGTAATTACGAAATTGATTGGTACCAATACCGAGAGAAGTTCCAAAATTAAAACCATTCCGTCTATCGCGCGCTGCTTCTAACGGCAAGCCGCTCATCATCATTATGACAACCAAATTAATTTTTAATAGTGACCTGTTCATCTGAGCCTCCTGATTTTTTCAGTTTCAGCAGAATAATTATTTCTAAATTTATGCGACGATTTTCTGATTATCAGGAAGCAAAACTGATGCCACGGCGCCCCTTTAAGAAATTAATATATTTTAATAAATGATATTAGATATTTATTTTAATTCCAGTTAATATAGAGCTTTGTATTTTATCCCTAATGTCCACTAAATTATTTACAAATGTTAATTTTTTAGACATTGAAACCAGAATTTTTTAGGATGTGTATCACCCAAGAACTTAGGAGACCATCTGCAAAATGAGTCCTTGCAAGCTACTTTCTGCCTAAGTAAGGGGTTATTTACCAATATCTTCAAAGTTTAAAAAAATATGACAGGGGTTTCCACTGAATTCGCTCCGCTCATCCATTGGAAACGCCTGTTACTTTAGCCGAAGTAATAAAAGGATATAGAGATAGAGCTATCGTAGAAGATGTTTTTCGCATCACCAAGTCAGATCGCTGGGTAAAAATGGACCCTGCATTTCACTGGACTGATTCTACAATCAGAGTACATTCGCTAACCTGTATTATTGGTCTTCTTTTAGTCAGAATTGCCCATAAGCGAGCAAAACAAAATGGTTTCACCAATAGCGCTGATCGTATGCTGGAATTACTTAGCGGCATTCGCTCTGCAGTTTTATTTTATCCAAAATCGGCTAAGCCACATCGAAAATTGTGCTCCCTATCAAATGCGCAACAAGATCTACTGACTAAATTAAAACATCAAATCCCTGATAGTAGGTAATCCCCCTTCCGTGCCTTGAAACCCTTTGCTAGCAAAGGGTTTCAAATTTTGTCTTAAGCTATTGGCGAAAGTCCGGTCTAAGTTGTCGAGCATCTCAGTAAATACATTTAAATTATTCCACAAAAAACGACTGTCAGTCCTACGACCTCAATTTCATTGGCAAACATAATTCGCCTAAAATTAGTAGATAAACTATATAACAGGGAGGCTACGACATAGATTATACAAGTAACTTTTCATCTAAAATTTAATCAATTATAAATGATTAAATTTTGCCATCAAAAAATAAAGTATGCTGGGTCTTAGCTCTTAAGCTTGAGACCTATAGGGCAATGATCAGATCCCAAAATCTGCGGATAAAGGCAAGAATTTTCTACGCGTCTGACAAAACGCTCGGAAACCAAAAAATAATCAATGCGCCAACCAACATTACGTGGGCGCGCACCAGCGCGGTAACTCCACCAAGTATAATGCCCCGTTTCTTGGGGATGTTGATGGCGAAATATGTCCACAAATCCATTGTTAAGATAGGCATCAAAGGCTTCACGTTCTTCACTTGTAAAACCGGGGCTTCCCACATTTTGCTTCGGACGCGCCAGATCAATTTCTTTATGGGCGACATTAAAATCCCCACATACAACAACGGCTTTTTTTCTGTCTAAAGCCCTAAGGTACTGGCAGCAGGCTGGTTCCCAAATCTTGGTGCGAAACTCCAAGCGCTTTAATTCATTTCCCGCATTTGGGGTATATAGAGTCACAAGAAAAAAATCAGCATATTCAAGAGTGATCACTCTGCCTTCAGAAAAGGACTCTGGCGGACTCTCATTCATTCCATAGAAAACCGCCAAAGGCTCTTGCTTCACCATAATGCAGGTGCCGCTATAGCCAGGGCGCGCTGCAGACAACCAAAATTCCTTATAGCCTTTGAGAGGGTGGCTTACCTGAGACTCCTGGGCTTTAGTTTCCTGGAGGCAAATCACATCAGGATCTTCCGCCGCAATAAATTCAGCGAACCCCTTTTTAAGCACCGCGCGAATCCCGTTAACGTTCCACGAAATTATTTTCATCGTTTTAGGCTTGACCCTAACTCTGGTAAACAGTCAAAGAATATTTTGTATAAATAAATTAAATATATTTGTGTTCGACAAGAAATTTGGTCGAAACATTACCTTTAATAAACTCAGGATCATCCATGATGCGCAGATGAAATTCGATGTTTGTTCTAATGCCATCCACTTTCATTTCCATTAAGGCGCGTTTCATCCTTTGAATGGCTTCTTCTCGCGTGCGGCCATGAGCCAACAATTTTGCAATCATCGAATCATAAAGCGAAGGCACGGTATAACCCCTGTAAATCATGCTGTCCACCCTAATTCCTGGGCCTCCAGGCTCATGATAAGCCGAAATATTTCCGGGCCACGGGGCAAATGTTTTGGGATCCTCGGCATTGATGCGGCACTCTATGGCGTGACCTCTTAAAACAATATCATCCTGAGACACTGAAAGTTTCTCCCCTGCCGCTATTTGAATCTGCTCTTTGATGAGATCATGACCAGTCACGAGCTCAGTTACGGGGTGTTCCACTTGAATGCGGGTATTGACTTCCATAAAATAGACTTGACCGCGTTCATCCATAAGAAACTCAGCCGTGGCCATAGATTCATAATTGACAAAGCGCAGTAATTTTTTCGCAGTTTCCCCAATTTCAGCGCGAAACTTTGCATCAACAACGGGACAGGGGGCCTCTTCAATGAGTTTTTGATGCCGCCTCTGGATAGAACAATCACGCTCACCAAAGTGAACATAATTGCCATATGAATCTCCAGCCAGCTGGACTTCGACATGCCGAGGCCTTTCAACATACCGCTCGATAAAGACATCGGGATTATTAAAGCTAGCTTCTGCTTCGCTCCGCGCCAAGGGATAAAGCTTTATTAACTCTTTTTCCTCACGCACAATTTTCATGCCACGCCCGCCACCACCTGCTGCGGCCTTGATAATGACAGGAAAACCTATTTTTGAGCAGACTTCACGCGCTTCTTCAAGGCTTTTGACCGTGCCAGGGCTACCCGGCAGCAGCGGCACCCCAACTTCAATCGCAATTGCTCGCGCTTCGACTTTGTTGCCGAGAGCCTTAATTTGTTCTGATTTTGGTCCAATAAATCTAATTTTATAAGCTTCACACACAGCCGCAAATTCGTGGCTTTCAGAAAGAAACCCATAGCCAGGATGAATCGCATCCGCCCCGGAAACCTCAGCCGCGCTCATAATCCTAGGAATTGATAAATAACTCCCGACACTCGGACCAGGCCCAATGCATATGCTTTCATCGGCCAATTTTGCGTGCAGAGAGTCGCGATCTGCCGTAGAATGCACGGCTACAGAACGAATGCCCATTTCTCGGCACGCCCGAATGACTCTAATGGCAATTTCACCACGATTAGATATTAGAATTTTTTTAAACACGTTGCCCCACCTAAAACTATAGCTTTGTGGGATTTGACTCATACAAAATCCATCCTAATAAAATGGTCTAAAAAATTTTAACCAACTTATCAGCATGGAGATTTGAGACTCTAAATCCCAGATAAAATCCGAACTAAAACCGAGATGCCTCTATTACTTGATAACAAATAGCAGTTGATCGAATTCCACAGCATCTTCATTTTTCACCAAGATTTCTTGAATCGTGCCTGACTCTTCTGCTTCAATTTCGTTCATAATTTTCATAGCTTCTATGATGCATAAGGTATCACCTTTTTGGACTCTCTGGCCAATTTTGACAAAGGGCTCGGCATCAGGGCTGGACGCCGCATAATAGGTGCCGACAAAGGGCGATTTTATTGGTTTGCCATCCATAATTTTTTCAGGAGTTGCCGCAGCTCGGTCGCTGTTATGCGTCTCAAAAGGCTGAGGAGCCTGACGTCTTGCGGGATCTAAAGTTTCCCCATAATACCCACCCCCGCCCATTGCAGGATAGTACTGGGGTGGCTGAACACCCGGATAGACCGGTGCCTGCTGCACATACTGAGGCGCAGAAACATCCGCTAAGCGCAGCTTAATTTTATCTTCGTCGTGCTCAATTTCAAGTTCTTTAATGCCACTGGATGCCATCAATTTGGTCAGCTTTTCTAAAGTTTCAAAATCAACTTTTATCATTATTTCACCTTTTCTACATAGGTTTTTGTACGGGTATCAATCTTAAGCATGTCGCCCCTATTAATATGAAAGGGAACAGTAACAACAAGCCCCGTACTCATCGTTGCTGGCTTGCCGCCGCCTCCAGAAGTATCCCCTTTGATATTAGGCGGTGCTTCTGTGACTTCAAGTACCACAAAGTTATCAATCTCGACGGCAATCGCTTTGCCTTGAAAATAAGTGCCTTTAACCATGCTATTTTCAACAATAAAAAATTTTGCGTCGCCTAATTCCTCTGAGGTGAGGCTCAACTGATCAAAGGACTCATTGTCCATAAAAACATAGTTAGTTCCATCATTATATAAATACTGGAGCTGCCTAAATTCCAAATCTGGAGCATCAACTTTGTCGCCCACTTTATAGGTAACCTCGACCACTTGCTGAGTCTCAATGTTTTTAAGGCGGGTGCGTACAAAAGAACTACCTTTGCCTGGACTCACATGCTGAAAATCTACGATAGTCCAGGGTTTATTATTATGGGTAACATGCAGTCCCTTACGAAAATCGTTGGTCGAATACTGCGCCATTGGTAAAAATCCTTATTTAAATGTAAACGTTCATATGGATTAACAATTATCACCTGTATTTATAAAATAAAAACTACGCTCACCCCATACTCGCCAAATTTCTTACAGCCTCAGGTTCACCCGAGCAAAGAAGAAGAATATCTTTTAAAACAAAGAATTTCAAGATTTTAAGAAACCAATAACCAGGAAGTCCTTTGGTTATCTGAAAAAACAATCGTAAACCATCCTGTGCCGCCCTTTAACCCACTAAATCAACATTAAATTTATTTTTTTTTCTACCGAAAAGATCGTGTTAGGAGAGAGAATGTTATACTCATTAGGATAGGCAATTTTTAACTGCCCCATCCCTAAGTAAGGCAAACGCTGTGAAGCAAGGCATTAAGGAACAACTCAGGACAGTATTTCTCGTAGAGATTCTGCTCGTGAGCCTATATGCCTTATTCTTATACATTTTTTGGACAAATTATTGTGCAGGCAGTCTTAAGCAATGCTTAGGGGGCAGTGAAACCATCGCCCCTCTTAAGTTTTTATTTCTGAGTTTTTTAAGACCGGTTTTGCTCACCCCCCAAGCCTTTATGACCTACGTAGCGGGGAGCAATTTTTCTTTGGTGACGGCAGCTCTGCTTTCGGCGCTTGGCAATGTTCTTTCCTGTTTATCAATATTTCTCATTTCTAAGCATATTGGCGTCCGCCTAGTCCGTCCTTGGCTCATAACGAACTTGCCTGAGACTTACAAATTTTTGCGGTCTCAGGACTACAAAGTTGTTTTTTTAATGCGCTGTATTCCCTTTATTCCATTTGACTTCCTCTCTATCGCCTTTGGGGCAGCAAATTTTAGGATATCTAGCGTCCTTTTAGCGACTTTTTTGGGCAGTCTTCCCGAGTCGATCATTTTGAGCAAGTTGGCATCACCCAACGCTGAGAATATCATGCAAACGACCCTCATCATCGGAGTCGTGGTTGTGGTGGGCAGCCTTATCATCTTAGGTTTTGAAATCATTAGCCGCCGCAAAGGCTATGGACTTATCCGAAGAATGCGCGCGATGTTTCGAGAACTTGAATATGAGATTCGCCGTAATAACGATATTATCAAGCGCTTTCAGCACGATGACAAAAAAATCCCCATTTTGCTTCTCTACGGTTTTTTTAGTTCGCGCCGAGCCCTAACCGTATTAGAAAAACATCTTATCGCCCGAGGGTATAATGTCTTAAGCTTCAACCTTGGCGGCCTCCTCGGGGTTTTTTTCACACGCGGGATTACCGAGACAGCGAGCTTTATCGATTACAAATTGAAAAGGCAATTTACGCGCTACAATTTTGACAAAATACATATTGTTGCTCATTCAAAAGGGGGACTCGTCGCACTGTGGTGGCTACTTAAGCTCGGGGGATCAAAACATTGTAGCAAAGTTATTTGTTTGGGGACTCCATTTAGGGGTTCTTCCCTAACCTACTTAGCCTTAATAACGCCGTTAGGTTATATGTGGCGCGATGTTTGGCAAATGCGCCCGGGATCTTCTTTTATTAAACAATTGCGTGATGCTCCCATACCCAAAGAAAGCAAAATTTTTTGCTTATATTCAGACCGGGATCGAGTTTCCAACGGGAACAGAGGCAAATATTTTCCGCGGTACGGCGAAGTTAATAATGTGACCAATATTCTCATGAAAAATGTTGGTCATTTTGAATTTCTTTATAAACGTATGATCGCCAATGAGATTGCCACCATTCTCGGTTCTCCTTATAAAAATCCTACCGCTTTAGATGAGGTCACGACGCGTGAAGTTGAGATTTCGTCTGAAAATCTCGTTTCCCTGCACCTGCCCCTGACTAGCGATATCGTGAGCATAAATCCCGAAGGTGTTTCCCAATCTGATGGAGAGCAAAGCCAAATTACCGATGATTCACTTGCAGATACAAAGCCATTATCAAATAAGAAAGCTTTTTAAAAAAAATTGTTTTAGCGAAATGAGGCCGCAGTAAATATGTGTACAGAGTCAAAGACCGAAAGTAAAAACGCAAATTAATCGCTTTTTTCTTGGAATTATTTTTTTCCCTTGCCTGAAGGAGATTCTTATATTATAGCTATAGAAATAGCAGCAGTGATAGCATCTGAGAACATAAAACACTGAATTTTTCGAGTTATGCGTATGCGTAGTTGGTTTGATCTGTGGTATGCTTCTAGAAGCGAGTCCTTGCCGCACATGTAGAAAAAAAAGGGTTACAGCCCAAGGATCCTCCCGCTCCGGCTTCATATTCGGAATGGGTGGATTTTTTTTTGTTATGCCAGCATGAGGTAAGGTTTTTCCAAATAGGAAACTAATGTCTTTAAAAATTCAGCCCCTACAGCGCCATCTACGACGCGGTGATCACACGACATGACTATGGTCATACGGTCACAGGCCTTAAGACTTCCCTGAGCATCAAATACTGCTTCCTTACGAATTGTTCCCACCGCGAGGATAGCCGCTTGAGGGGGGTTAATGATAGCAGTAAACTCTTCTATGCCAAGCATTCCCAGATTTGAAATGGTAAAAGTCCCACCTTGGTAGTCTTCATTTTTTAATTTTTCATTTTTTGCGGACATTGCCAATTGACGTGATTCCTGCGCAATAGCGGCTAAGCCTAGTTGATCAGTATGGCGTATAACTGGCGTCACCAAGCCTGCCTCTAAAGCAACCGCAATTGCAATATGGACATCACCCCATTCGATGATTTTATTGTCTGCCCAGGAAGCGTTGACCCTAGGATGCTGCAATAAAGCGCGTGAAGTCGCATAAATAATAAGATCATTGATGCTGATTTTTTGACCCAGACTTTTGCTTATTTCTTCTTTAAGCACAAGCGCGGCTGTCATATCGATGGTGCGTTTTAAGTAAAAATGCGGCGCGTCATTTTTGGCACTAGTAAGCCTTTTAGCAATGGTTTTTCGCATGAGTGATAGTGGAACTTCTTTATTTTGTCCCAAAACAATAGCCCGTCTGGGTGAAGGTGCTCCCGAATGTCCTGAGGAAGCATTACTGATATCCTTTGCAATGATTCTTCCCCCTGGTCCAGAACCCTTAAGTTGACTCAGGGTAACTCCTTGCTCTTTAGCTAGTTTTTTGGCAAGCGGCGAAGCTTTTATGCGCCCTGAATCTTCGGGTGCAGTGCCACCATAAACCAACGTTTGCGGCTCCCGGGATGAACTTGCGGGAGCAGATTGGGTTAAATCTAGAGCTGCAGGTGCAGGTTTTTGGTCTCGCGAAGCTTCGCTACTATGCGAAGGTGCGCTTAGAGATTGCGCGAATTTTTTCAAAAGCTCATCAAGATCAAAGCTTTCATCTTTGGAACTGCCTAAAATAAGAAGGGGAGCCCCGATGGCAACAGCCGTTCCGGGATTTACTAATTTTTTAAGAATATATCCCGTTTCAGGTGAGGGATATTCCATCGTTGCTTTGTCCGTTTCTATTTCTACGAGAGATTCTCCCGCTTTAATTTTTTCACCATCTTCTTTCAACCACTGAGCAACTCCCCCCTCTTCCATCGTATCGCTGAGCTTTGGCATCGTCAAAACCTGTGCCATATCTTATATCTCCTCGTCTTATTTTTTAAATAACTTCCAAGATCCGTGCCTATTCTTATAGATACATTACCTCTTTCACCGCAGCAACGCAGCGTGAAATATCGGGAAGAATGAGGGACTCTAAATGTTCATTGTAAGGTACATGGCAAAACTCCTGAGTGACCCGTGTAACAGGCGCATCAAGTTGATCAAAACATTCTTTTTGAATGCGGTCCGAAATCTGCGCACCTACAGAGGCAAAGCCATAAGCTTCTTCATAGATGACGACTCGGTGCGTTTTGCTTACTGAGGCAAAAATAAGCTCTTCGTCAAGAGGTAGAAGAGTTCGGGGATCAATGACTTCAACACTAATCCCCTCCTTTTCAAGAATATCTGCTGTTTTTAGCGCATCCTGCAAACGTTTATTCCATGCGATAAGGGTAATATCGCTTCCCGCCCTTTTGATATCTCCTTTGCCTATGGGAATGAGATACTCTTCGTCAGGGACCTCACCTTTAAAACCGTACATCATCTCGCTTTCTAAAAATATGACGGGGTTATTGTCCCTGATTGACGCTTTAAGCAGCCCTTTACAGTCGTAAGGCGTGCCTGGAGAAACCACCTTAAGTCCTGGGACGTTTGTCAGCATCGCTTCATAGGCCTGAGAATGCTGACTCGATAGCATATGCGCTGCCCCATTGGGGCCTCGAAAAACAGCCGGTATGGGAAACTGACCGCCGCTCATATAGAGCATTTTAGCGGCATGATTGATGATTTGATCAAAGGCTTGGATGCCAAAATTCCAGGTCATCATTTCAATAATAGGTCTTAAACCTGCCATAGCCGCGCCAACAGCTAGCCCTGCAAACCCTCCCTCTGAAATCGGCGAATCAATAACACGCTCTGGTCCAAACTCTTTAAGAAGCCCCTTTGTGACTTTATACGCTCCGTCATACTCGGCAACTTCTTCGCCCATAAGAAAAATACTCGTATCCCTACGCATTTCCTCTGCCATGGCCTGATTTAATGCTTCACGAATTGTCATAATTGCCATAAATATTCCTATTTTCCTCTTATCAAAGTGATGAGACTCTGACGGTAATATTTCTATATATCTTTGTTTACTACTTCGCTACCTAATTCTACTCCGTTAAATTGGGGATAACAAGGAGCGAGGATGGGGAAAAAGCGGAGTTTACATTATGGTAAATGAGCATTTTTCCTGGACGAGCAACGCAGTTATCGCCTATTTAACGGAGTAGTACTAATACCCTTGCCGAACACCTCTAAGGATGACCATTAATTTCAGCCTACCCTACTTTTATGGGAATCCATATTTTAGTCACTATAAACGTGCATCCAAGCTTCTTTATCATCAGGGTTAGCTGAGTTGTCGGCAAAGTCCTCGGCCTCTTTTATTTTTGCACGCGCCTCTTCCTCAAAAAGCTCCAAGTCCTGTTCGGTGCACAATTTTTTTGCCACCAAAACAGCACCTAATGTAAGAATCGGATCTCGCGCTTGGTATTCTTTAACTTCTTCTTTACTACGATACGTAGCAGGATCAGACACGGAATGCCCTTTATAGCGGTACGTTAAGGCTTCTAGTAAATAGGGCTCATTTTTAGATCGCATATTTTTTACGATTTCATCAACATGATGAAAAACAGTACTATAGTTCATCGCATCAACTTGAGAATGCTTCATATTAAAGGCCAGAGCTCGGTCGCTGAGATTTTTAATACTTGTTGTTCGCGAAATAGCGGTGCCCATACCATATTTATTATTTTCGATAACAAAAAGCACGGGTAGCTGCCAGCAAGCAGCCATGTTTAAGGATTCAAAAAACTGTCCCTGATTAGTGGCGGCATCACCAAGATAGCAGACCATGATATCCGGCTCTTTCCTATACTTAATAGCAAAACCCACCCCTGTCGCGAGCGGTACCTGGCCCCCAACAATGCCGTGCCCTCCCAAAAAACGGTGTTCCTTGCTAAACATATGCATAGAACCCCCTTTACCGCGACTACAGCCTGTAACCTTACCCAATAACTCTGAAAAAACATAGTCTCCTGGTTGCAAGGCATGCTGCACCCCTACGCATAATGCTTCTTGACCAATATGGAGATGGCAAAAGCCAGAAAACTTACCCTGGGTGTAGGCTATAAGAACACGCTCTTCAAATAAACGGTAAAAAAGCATTTCTTTATATGCACGTATCAGCTGATTATCGGGCAAATCGTGGGTGCTTTGCGAAAGAGCTCCTGCACCACTCGCTGACTTTCCTTTTTTAGTCTGTACCATAATTTTTTTCTACTCCGTAATAAGTCTTTTCTTGTCTTGCTAAAAGATCAGGCATCACCCAACCGTATAAGGCGACAATTAATTGTCTCTAGCCTCCTTGGCCCCCCGCAAATCACTCCCAGCTCACTAAGTCTCTGATATCTTATAAGCTATGCTCACCTAGGGCAAAGACCAAGAGGCCCTAAATAAAAAAAATAAGATGAGGAAATTTACCTACACCATCTTGGCAAAGCATCATAAAAACACTTCTCATATTGTTTATGCCACCATCAATACTCAGGAAAGGGGTTTTGTTCACCAGATTTAACCTTAAAGCAATACCGCTAAGTCAAAGTGTAATACCATGAACTTATTTGTTTTTCAATAACCTTTCGATGCAGACAATCATTATTTTTTCCATAGAATTCATACAGATATTTATTTTTTCTGCATTCAGGGGACCAACCTAAGATTTAGGACATCACATCCCATTTGACCTTTGCTTTAAACTAAAGATGTCCGCTTAAACTAGACTCCTTCATTCAGCTTGGTCGCAGGCCTAATCGGGTAAACGGGCCAAAAACTTAAAAATTGCGTTTTGGTAAAACATAAAAATTTGCAAACGCAGGTCACACGCCCCCCCAAAAAAAAATTACTCAAAGAAAGACCTGTTCATAGAGAATTTGTAAATTTGGTCAAACATTTGCTTTAAAAAAACTCTAAGGCAAATTTAATCAAAGGTTAAAAGTAAATTGATGCAGAACAATGCCCTCAATGGCTACCTTTAAAGCCTCCTTGGTTTTTAAGGAAACGCGAGCAATAAATATAGTTTATTCTTTTTGAGGATAGTATATTGCTAATCGTTGCTCTTTACATTTTTTTAAAAAAGTTTGCTTGACAATTTTTTCTAGCGGTAATAGATACCAGTTAAGCAGCAAAAGGGATGGTAAGTGAAGGGCAGCAAAAATTAGTCGCTGGCAATATTTTTTTCGTGCCAGCGGCTCCAAAAAGGATCACTGAAAGACTTTTAGTACCATTTTTTTGGATTTGGTAAACACGCTTGTCCCTTCTTCCGCTTCTAATTTCAAATCAATGTGATCAAAATTTCCTGTTAGGCAGTCGGGTACATTAACTTTTGTGGCAACACCAGAATTTGCCACCGGTAGAACTCTATCGTACTCTGGTTTTTCAGTAATATCTTCTTTATAGCACCTAATTAAAACCTTGATACCACGCCACATCTGATCTTCAGGAACTGTGCTGGCACTTTCCCAAGTAATCGTGAGGTCAGATTTTTTGTTTTTAACAAATAACCCGTTGCCTTCTCTCATAGCAAACGTTTGTTCTACAGTCGGTGCATACATTGTTCCGCCGGTAAAATCAGTGTACATATAAGGATCGCCAGGAATATCCGCAATTTTTTCCACAACAAGTCCAGATTCTGGTTTGTTGTTATCCTTCAAGGAAGCAAGCATAAGAGAGGAATCTGCTCCCCTGCGACTTAAAATAGCCACACGCCCATCATTTAGGCTACTAATAGGCCCAGATGACTCCGGGAGATTAGTAAACGTAATTGATTTATCGTTGCAGTTTTGATTTGTCGAAAAACAGTCGACGTCTGTCACGATCAGAGCTGTCGAGCGGGTCGTTGTAAAAACTTTTTTAGTCAGGTGTTCATGGGTCATCGTATAGGTATAGACGCCACCAATTTTTGCATTAAGTAAATTTCCATCAGCATCACCAGCTATTGCATAATTAAGCTTCCCAGTGTATTTGGATTCACTTCCAGCTATTGATAGCTGCCAACCAAAGTTGGGTAAAGATTCACTTTGCAAAAATTCTCCATTATTTAAATTTACGCCCAAAATAATTTCTTGGCCTGCCCAAAATCTATTATTTTTTTGATCCACAAAACAGCTATAAGCTACATTTCCACCTGTTGTACTCGTAAAGGAAACTTTGCGACTCACATCAACTTTGAGATCTTTGGTTATGTCAATGGGAATCTCAACAAATTTTACTTTAGAATTAACTTTCTCAGTATAAATATACCCAATATAAGGCTCTCTATCCTTTTTAAACGAAGTCACACAAACCCGTGTACCATTTAAAGCATCTGGCACCTGATCGATGAGCTTAGCTTCACTCCCAAAAGCTTCATTTGCCAACCAAATTTCAGCGCCATTTCCTCCAGAAGCAGTTTTCCCTACGAGTAAACCGACCTCAGTGACATACGTCCGGTTTCCACCCCCTAAAGTCGAAGGAATCGTCCAGTCCGTTCGAGGATAAGTTTTTTCTTTATCAATTTTAAAACGAAATATTTTATTTCCTGAGGTCACAACCCAAACTTGGGGTTGAAAAACACTGCCCGCAAAATCAAATTCACGGTTGAAGGTTTCTACTTTTATGGTCTCGCTGCCCGTACTTCCCTCTTCAGGATTTTCCCCAGGGACAGGAGAATTGGCAGTGCCTGTAGGTTTTATACTCGACAGGATTTGCCCTGATGTTCCTTCAGTATCAACGGTGACTGAGTCCGCATTGAGTTTTTTTTCCGATACATTTTTCCGCATTTCTGTCATAGAAACCGGTTTATTCTCGCAGGCTCCTGTAAAATTCATGAGCAATATAAATAAAAGCATAGAGCCCCATGTTTGAGATTTTTCTGCGCTAAAGACCTGGTGTTTTTTCATAGAAAACCTTCATAAATATGCAAAACGATCACTATAATATTTTTTATTTAGCCGCACTCATAAGATGATACGTCGCTATTAAAATGAGAACACACTCTCGAATCTACTACCATTAGACACAGAACCACTACGACTGAAAGCTCCTTTCTCGCTTCGCTCCACAGGACACATTACAGGTGCGAAATACAATTTTTCGCCTTCGGCTAATAGAAAAACAAACTCCCCCCTACTAATTCATCTTCGCTATTAGAAAAAAATATATTAACAGAAGTTGCTTCTTTGGTTTTACCCTCATAATAAAGTTTTGCTTTACTGATTTTTTCAATATCAATTGAGCCGTTGCAAAAAAGGACATATCCGGCCCCGGCGGCAGAAATCAGATAATTTTTCAGTTCAGTGCTACACCCGGTTTTATCATGCATATCCCTAAGCTCAGCGGAAGTATAAGTTGCTACGGGGCTCGCAGCAGTCTGAAAGACTTCTATCTTAAAATCTTCTTTGACATCCAGGTGCATCCCCCCTTTGTTAAGCAGTAGCAAAACATTTTTTCTCAGTGGCATTTTTGTTTTTTGATAATCAACGAGTTTCATCCCTGGTACCGTCACCACCTCACCGACCTTCATAACATGAGGCTTATAATTTTTGCCGTTGCATGCGGAAAAAATAATCAACAGCGTAAAAAAACAAAAGCGAACTTTAATCAACATAATTTTTATTCCTAGGAATTGATTATTTTATTTAAAAAAAACTTCCATTTATTGTTCCCTAAAAAATTTGCCGCACACGGCTACATGAACCTTTTCGGCATATCCCGCAAAATTGTTTAATTTTAAGGGAAACAAGCAAAGAGTTGGAAAAATTAAAAATTTATCCGTTTATTATTAATGGGTCACGTTTCGGTTTTTTAGATTTTTTTGTCTATAGAATTGAAGATTTTTTTTGGGTGAACATAAATCTTAAGCTAAAATGTCATATTATTCATGGAAAAAAAATTGTGCCCCAACCTTTAGAAGCAGCCAAAGATAACTTGCTTGCTATTATCCCCATATCAAGATTAAATTTGTTCATCCCACCCTGATTTAACAAATAGGTCTTTTCCTAAGCAGACTACCCTTTTAAATTCCCCACAAATGCTTCGGATAATGATCCTACCATTCAATTTTGACTATTAAAATGGGCCAGAGAGACATAGTAACCATCTAATTAAATTGATGGAATTTCCAAGAGCATAAAAAAACTAAAAAAAAATAGGCGGATGTCGATAGAAGCCATTAGAGAAAAACTATAGATAAGGAAGCCTCTCGTGGGTGATAGGCAAAAACATTTTTCTATGCTTAAGTTTGCGTGGCAAAACCCATTGTGGCTGTCATTCACTAAAGCCTTGCCTATAAAAGGCATTGCGGTCCTGACGGTCATTGGCCTAGCTCTTGGCATGACTGCCTGCGGCAAAAAATCAACGAAAAACAAAATTAACACCACCAAAGCTCAGGGCGAAGGAGAGATATTTAGTGGCGTTAGCGAATCTTACGGTATTTTTGGTTCTGGAGAACTTAATATTGCTCAGGCACGAGCCATCATAGCTGATGGAACCTTTAACCCAAAGGCTAAAGTTACCTTAAAAAAAGCAGAAAAAGGTCTCAGTGAATCTCCGAGTGATGAACTCCTTTCCGTAGCTCTTAGTATCACGAGTAGCGACGGTTCCCCCTATACCGGCACCGTAAACCTGCCTATTGAAATGCACTTAAAAGTCGAGGCTCTCGGCAACGTGGACTGGGTAAAAGTCGGCGTCTTTAATCCCGACACCAAAACCCTCAAGTCGCTCATTGCCACAGAATTTCTTACCCTGACCAAAACAGAAACCAATAAATATTGGATTTCCTTTACGACAGTAGAAACAAATGCCTTATTTATCCCCATTGATCCCCTATCGATAGACCCCAAATTTTCGATAAATGAGGACGCGGCATTTTCAAAATTGGCTGATGTCACACTGGATTTTTTGGCCTCGTCAAGCAGCTATACCGTCCGCAAAATTGGCGAAGGTGAGGATTGCTCCGGTGCCACTACCATACCAGATAGTGCGATTTCTCTAGACTGGACGCTCTCTCATAACGACGGGGCTAAGATAGTTTGTGCCTACTTTGAAAATTATTGGGGAGATAGTATTTCTAGCACTTCTACTATTTTTCTTGATACAACCCCGCCAACCAGTAGCGTTATAACGTCAGGAGACATAAGCGCTGACTATACACCAGGGGGAACCACGGTACTTCTCGGTGCCGCCATCGATGAAGGATCGGGGCTACAAAAAGTCGAAGTAGCCCTTTCAAACGATAACGGCGTGACCTGCCTCGATGAAACCTTAGATGGCTTTACCACACCATGCCCCGTTTGGCATATTCCGGATGAATTAGAAGCTTGGAGCTTTACCGTAGATGACGCCATTTTTACAGACGGCCAAAGTTATACGCTCTATAGTAAAACTCTTGACAACGCAGAAAATGAGCAGGTAGCGGTAACTTCCTCTGTATTTACTTGGGATGTCACCCCACCTATAGCAGATATTAATGGTCAACCTACTGACGTCTCTAATATCGTTTCGTTAGTTATCGATGTTTTACCCACTTCCGGCCTCGTTTCTTACAAATATAAACTCGGCCTCACCGCCTCTACGGACTGTACCCAGGAAAACGGTTATAGCGCTGCTTTTTATGAAGAGTCAGAAAATATCGTTGCAAATATTTCCACATTAAGCGATGGCCCCATGAAAGTTTGTGTCATTGGGCGCGACGCTGCGGGCAATACCCAACCCTTCACCAGTCCCACCTCAGCCATTTGGGACAAAGACACAACGCCTCCCACGGTGGATGTGGGAGCCGATATCGTGACCAATCAAGCAACTGCGGTTGATGCCAGTGCGAGTGACATTCATACCATGACCTATGCCTGGACCAAAACGAGCGGCAACGGCAACATAACTTTTTCTGATGCCTCTACCGAAGATACCACCATAAGTGCGGACGCCAATATCCTCTACATAATCCGCCTCACAGCTACTGATGCTGCGGGCAATAGCGGCTATGATGATTTATACTTTACCTGGGATTTACTGGCACCTAACCCAGATTTTTATATCAATAGCGACGTCAGTTATACTAATGCGATTGGCGTTGCTCTGTCTTTTTTCAATACAACCGATATCAATGAATACCGCGTTGCCGAAGGTGCTGATTGTAGCGGGGCAACATATGCGAGTTTCACCGCAAATCCCATTAGTTTTAATGTATCTTCTGGCGATGGCACCAAAACAGTCTGTATGCAAGTACGTGATGCCAATACCAATGAATCAACAACAGCAACAGACACTATAATACTAGATAGTACCCCTCCTGACAGTGCGATAACAACAACCGGCACTATTGGTCCCGAAGTTACCGGGGGAA
>JAUILP010000181.1 GCA_030432875.1 Oligoflexia bacterium
AGCGCTTTGCCTCTGGTTTAATGGACATGAAAATAGGCCGCGCGATTTCGCGGGCAAGGTATCCTTTTAGAGACAAGCCAAGTTTCGGCTTTATTTTAGCAGGTTAGGCTAAGCAATTAAAATTGATTATTTGCTATAAATGAGTTAGCTTTTCAGTGAGATACCATTTTAAGGCCTTAATTAAGAAAATAATCAAGAAAAGGTATTTTCACCTTTTATAATAAGCGTGCGAAATGAAAAAAATAATTTTTAGCTTTTTTTTTGTCGGCTTCAGTAGCATTGCGGGAACAATTTTAAGAGCTGAAGTTAGCCCTCAAAAAACATCAGCACATGATTGTGCAAATTTTCATATTCAAGATGTTGAGTCTAGAATAGAGACTCTTAAGTCATATCATAAAAGCCTTGAAACGCTTTTAACGGGAAAAGGCGACGCATTATTAGATATTAATGTTCTCTTTCAAATTGATTTGACTATTGCCGACGAAATAAAACGCCGCGCAGAAGAACTTTCTGTTTTGTCTCAGCAAGCGGATATTCTAAACCTTGATGAGGTGGTGACCTATATAGCCTGTGCAACATCTTCTGAAGAGCAAAATGTAGTGCAGGAATTTGCCCAACTTCAGGCTCAATTTAACTCTGATAAGATTAGTTTTTTAACTTTGGATCCTGAGAGTCGTGATCAGCTCATGGTCACTTATGATACCCTGCGCAATCAAGCAAAAAATAAAAAAAATCTTGATCTCAAGTTAAAAGAAAGCACAGAAGCCCTTTCAGCAGCACAAAATAATTTGCGCCAATCGGAACAACAGTCTACTTCTAATAAAAATATCAATGATCCTTTAATGGGTGCCAAAGCTATCCTAGATAAAAAAATTGTTGAATTAGAAGATGAACAAATAAAATTTATATCCCAGGTGAGATCTAACCTCGATGGACTTGCCATGCATCAATCGCTGCTTGCCAATATAGTGATTGACCCAGCAGTAACAGACTTAAAGCGTGTCGAAAAAAATTATGGGGAGGTTATCGATATCTGGCGGTATGCCGCTGATGATCTATTTTCGGTATACAGAAATGTTGATATAAACTTCGTAACTGAGCCGCCACAGCAGGTTGATTTGAAGGAAATAAACCCTGAAAGCCAGAAATTATTCGATGAATACCAAACCAGTCTTGATCAATACAAAGCCAGACGTGAGACGCTGATGCAACAGCGGCTAGAAATAGTCGATCAGTGGAAAGCCCAAAGCTTTCGGCTTTTGAGTGAGATAGGGTATTATCGCTCTATGGTTATCGAGGTTTGTGACGAGGTTTCTTGCGATAGACCTAGGGGACTCGCCTTTGAAAATATTTCCGATATAATCCGTGAAGTTAAACTTATTCCCTTAAAAATTCTCTCCAGCACGCTGACAACCTGGCTAGAGGCAAAATCAAAATTTAAATCAGGATTTGATGGGTGGTTGGATCTCTTAAAACAGATCTTTTCCTTGTTTCTATTATTTTTAATCCCGGTCGGCTTTTTTAAGGGCCTTAACCTTGCGTCAAATAGCTTAGAAAAATTGCGCAGCACGATTTTATTAAAGTCTGAAATGGATCATAGGCAGCGCACCTACATCGCCATTTGGATATCTCGTTTAAATCCCTTCATCCCCTTTATCGGAATGATCATAGCCATAAATTTTGCGATTATGCTCATCGATGGTACGGAGTTAAGAGATTTTTCCAAGCTGCTTTCCTACGTACAGTACTATTATTATTATAGAATATTGCGCTTAATCATCGCCTACGGCCTTAACTTGCTTGCCACAACGACAAGTGTAGAACACATTAGAAAACTAAAAAATAAGATTCAAACTTCGGCAAAAAATGTATCTCGCCTTGTCTTTACCGAATATTTTATTTTAGTGCTCATTGAAGATAGTGCCCGCCGAGCTCTCGCTTATGGCCTAGCGTCTAATCTGATATTTCTTGTCAATATATATTATCTTTTTTATGAGTGTTATAAGTGGAAACTAGAGATTCTGGATATTTCCAAGCAAATAATACCTAAAACCATGAAAAATTTGGGCGGGTTTATAAATACGCGCTGGATCATAGTTCTACTTCCCCTGCTCATTGGCCTTTC
>JAUILP010000009.1 GCA_030432875.1 Oligoflexia bacterium
CTGAACTTACACGAAACATCCAAAGCTATTCAAGAAAAAAAAGTGTAATAATCAAGATTTGGCTTCAAAATCTTTCTACCAAAACCTTTCCCGTCATTCGAGCATCGCGAGAATGACGGGACCCTGGGGTTGGGGATCTTTCAGAATCATTTATAAGACAAGGCATTTTCATCTGCGTCAGGATAAATGTCGCCTCTCTTATATACGTTTAAGGGAGGAAAAAAAGTAGAATAACTGGGATTTTTTAAGCTTCTCTGGCTCCTAGTGGCTTCAACTTTTTTGTGCACTTTTGACCAAATGAATTATTTTTTTTACATTGCCCCAATTTAAAGGGATAAAGATCGCTGCGTAAACTCCCGCACCAAGAGCGATTAGGAGAAGGGGATGCATGGTTAAACGTAAAAACCCAACAATTAAAGCCATCACAATACTCGGCACTAAAATTCGCCCCAAGCCTCTCGGAAGCGGCCATTTATTGGTGATTTTGAAGGTTAGGAGAAGACATCCTAAAGCAGCACCCGTTTTGCCGATCAAATTTGCTATTGCGATACCCTCGATACCAAATCGGCCACCGAGAATAAATGCTGATGCAATGCCCACTAAAGTGAAGCTTAAAATAATTTTATTAACCACTGAAACTTTTTCGAGAATCACCAAATATTTGTAACCAAAAATAAGAATAAAAATTTGCGGAACAAACGTTAAACACAGAATTCCAAAAACATTTGCTGCTGACAAAAATTGGCTTCCTAGCACAAGACTCGTGAGTTCTTCTTTGAGAAGATATCCCCCCAATGCCATGGGGACCACTAATGCGAGCATTATCCATACAGCGAGAGTGAGATGTTTATCTTGGTTTTCCCTTTTTTCTCCCGCCATTTCACTAAAAAATACAACTTGAATCGCGATAAAAAGAGACAAAATACTCATATAAATGCGCAGAGGACCGCCATATAGTCCAGCCCCTACTTCCCCTTCCAGGTGTTCGACAATGGCCAGGTCATAGCGATCAAAAAACACAATGAAAAAAATTGAGGTCGCATAGGGTAAACTCGATGAAAGCACATGTTTCAAAGACTCCCATTTGGGAACTCTAAGCCTTAAGTGAAATAGCGACTTAATGCTCAAAAACGAAAATACATTTATAAGAGAATTAGTTCCCATATATAAGGCAGCGAATAACAAGCTATCTGATGGTTCCCTCACAAATAACAGAGTCAGACCTAAACCAATGCATTTTGCAACAAATGAGATGAGCGTGAAATACGGAATTTTACGCATAGCAAAAAAAAGAAATGAGGCATCTAGTGCAAGTGTTAAAAAAACAAAACTGAGTAAAAGTGAAGTATAAAAATACTTTGATAAGCCTGGCACAAAATATAAAATAGGAAAAAAAATCGCGACCAAAACAGACGCACCAATAAGTTTCAAGACAATTATGGAAGAAACTTGCTCACCGATTTTTTCATTATCTCCCGACAGTTTTGCAATATTTATGATCCCCCAATTGCCATACCCGAGTACAACAAATGGTAGTACGATATCTATGAGATAAATGGTATATTGAGCAAAACCAAATTCTTTAACACCAAGGACGCGGGCCGTATATCCAATGACTATGAGTGGAAATATCTTATTGGCAATTTCTGAAAGAACATTGGCAGAAAGAGCTGTACTGAGACGACTAAAGTTTATCACATCGAGTCCAGTGAAATATTTTTTACAACCTAGCTATGCAGGAACTGCCTGATTCCTTTTCAAGTGCGGAATTTTTAAAACTTGTGGCTGGGTCAATTTAAGAGCCAAAGAAATTCCGTAATAAGTATAGTCGCTACTGTCATAACGAACGACAAACGGTGGATCATATTCTAGGTCAGTTGTGGGTGCATTGAGAACTAAATTGGGCGCAAGAAACAAATGGCGCCAATCATGCAATATAGCCTCATCACCGATAAAGGAGGTCACCATATGGGCATCCGTATCATTAATCGCGCTTATAGCATCTTCGAGTTTATCATAAGGAAATATGGTTAAATCTGGCCCAAAGAGGACATTTTGGTGATAACCACGTTGATATTCATATTTTTCAACAAAATGCACAGCAGGATTTACGAAATAACCTTTTTGATTTGGATTAAAGACACTGCCAAGAGACCAGTTTTCATCTTCCTCGCGCCTCGCCATAGTTTGTACCCGCAAAAAAAGATCAACGGCTCTCTGTGAAAATAATGGTCCTAAATAAAAGGCGTTTTTAGGATCACCCTCATCAGAAACTTTGACTTTTATATTTTCTATAGCCAAAGTTAACTGTTTTTTAAATTCGGAAAGTAGAGAATCATAGACAAACACACGGCTTGTCGAAGAACACAGCTGCCCAGAAGCTGAAAAAGCGCCGTTGATCACCGCATCAACAGCCTGAGGCACATCTGCAGAGGAATGGACGAGCGTAGAGTTTTTACCCCCAGATTTTAAAATCAATTTTTTAGTGCCGAATCTTTGCAAATCTTTTTTGAGCGTTAAACAATGATCCTTGGAACCAGTATAAAAAACTGCTGAAACTAATTTATCTTCACACAGTTTTTGAAACGCTTTAAAGTCACCAAACAAAATACTCAGCATGCCCTTAGGAAGCGAGGTCGCTTCTTCAATATAGCTCAGCAGCGTTGTCAATAAATAAGTATGTTTTGACCCCATAAGAATCAAAGGTGTATTTGCATAAACCGCAGCCACCCAGTAGTGACAAAATGCCATCAGAGGAGTACTAAAAGGGAGAAAACCTACAGCCGTTCCCTTGGGGAAAAAGGCTAAATTATTTGCAAACGAAGCTTTTTTCCAAGCCGTCAATTGAGACTCAATGGTAGATCCCTTTTCCAGCACCACAGATAAATACTTGAGGGCAGCATCGATCTCTTTTTCCGCCTGACCCCATGGACGCCCACCTTCGATATTTAAACAGCGAATAAAATGAGATTTAAACTCAAAAATTGCGTGATAAAATGGGCGTATAAGTGCCGCACGGTCCAGCTCCTGCAGGGCAAATTTTTCTGAAAACTCCCCACTCGCCGCTAAAGCAGCATTATTAAATTCGGCAAGCCATTCAACGGTCATGAGCTTGGCGCCTGAGCGAGGATCAATTCCAAACAAAGAACGAGCGTCGCCTTTTTCTCCTATTAACCACTGACCCTGTACACGATTACCTTTCCATACATACGTAGCATCAGGAGATAAGAGGTCTTCACAAAATTTTTTTACACTCATATCTTCTCCAATGTTATATTATCTCATTAAAAGTACAGGATTTTTTGACAAGTTCGCCAAGTTTCATTATCCAACTTTCCCACAGAAACTTCCGGATCTCAACCACAAAGACTTACCCTCAAATAGCCCCAAGCACTAATTCTACTGGAGAACTGGATCATGGCTGTGATATACTTTAATTATAAATAAAAATTGCTTTCTTTGAAAGAGTATTACCCGCTTACCTTCTCATAATGAGTAGTGAGTTACCCAGATGGATGAACCGTCACGAAAAATATCTAAGCTTAAAACAACAGATCTTGGCCCTGGTTTTTTTTATTGGCAAAAAGGCAAAATAGCCGGACCAGTAGAATCATTAGAGGGAGGCCTGCGATATGGATATGATAAGCAAACGGTTCAGTCCAAGTCAAAGCCAGAGAGGAAGAGCTCTTTGAGTAAAGAAATTTCAGAAAAAATTACGTTATTAAATGAGTCAACGGCCAAAGCACTCAAAGAATTTAACGAAAGTTATCAAGAAAATCTAAACAGATTAACAAAAATCGATGGCAAGTATCTTGGCTCTGAAACGCCTTCTCGCCCTCAACCAATTAAACGCGAAACTGCTCAAGTTCCCGTTAGTCGTGTGGCTACCATAGTACCAGAAAAAAGGGTCATGCCGCATCAACTTCAGGGGAACGCGCATAGCGACAGCAAACCTATTGCTCACACGACTCCGGATATCTTTCGCCAAAAAATTACTTTTTCTCCTTGCTACCTCACATTAAAAGGACAACTTCGCTTAGGGACATACAGATCCCCATTTAAAGTTGCGTTTGTAACTTATTTTACAAGTCTTTGCCTCGGCTCTTATTTCTGGAACAAAGCCACTATTATGGATATTCACTGGCATGTAGACCAGAACTGCCATAAATCTAGATCAGCAAGTTTGCTAGGACTACTAAGCCTTATTCCTGGACTTTGGTGTGTAGCCTATTTTTTGGTTTCCCGAGAAATCCTAAAAATGGAAAAACAGAATGGCGACCCCAATGTCTGGACTTGGTGGGCGGCAATATTAGGTCTGGTGCCGCCCCTCGCTATATATTATTTGCAAAATAAGGTGAACGAGCACTGGCAAAAACATATTTTGCATGTAAAAAATAGGCGAAATTAATTTTTTATTTGATACTGATAAAAAATAATTTGTTAGCGCTAGCTCGAACTAAAAGGCAAACACAATCTTTCCATCAATAAAATCCACGTTAACCTTACCGCCTTTTTCAAGTTTGCCAAAAAGGATTTCATCTGCTAGCGGTTTTTTTAGCCGCTCCTGGATAACACGACCTAAGGGTCTCGCGCCATAGCCCGGGTCATAACCTTCTTTGGCTAAGTAGCTTATCGCTTTTTGGGTAACTGTTAACTGAACTTTTTTCGCCGAGAGTTGCTGAGCAAGTTCCCGAATAAATTTTTCGACAACTTTTGCCATTATGCTCATATCAAGAGGCCTAAAGGTGATGATGGCATCCAAGCGATTGCGAAATTCTGGCGTAAAGGTTTTCTTGACCGCCTCGGATAAACTGCCGTCAAATTTGCTATTTTCAGCAGCAAACCCCAAAGGTCTTCGGCTAAACTCTTCAGCACCGGCATTAGTAGTCATAACAATTATAATATTTCTAAAGGATGTCATTCTGCCCGAAGTATCTGTCAGCGATCCATGATCCATCACCTGTAGTAAAATATTATAAACCTCGGGATGCGCCTTTTCGATTTCGTCAAGAAGTAAAACCCCATGAGGATTTTTGTAGACGACATCCGTGAGTAGGCCTCCCTTGTCAAAACCAACATAACCCGGAGGCGATCCAATCAATCGAGAAACCGAGTGCGCTTCCATATATTCACTCATGTCAAAACGCATAAGCTCGACACCCAGGGTTTTGGCAAGCTGCCGCGCTGCCTCAGTTTTTCCGACGCCTGTAGGACCGGAAAACAAATAACAACCAATAGGTTTATCGGGATGGCTGAGTCCCGCTCGCGATAATTTAACGCTAGTTGATAAGGCATCTAAAGCTTCATTTTGACCAAATACGGCTGACTTTAAATCCTCGGAAAGATTTCTTAAAGACTCACGGCTCGTCGCGGTGATTTTTTCAACGGGAACTTTTGCCATTTTTGCCACGATAGCCTGAACATCCCCGATGCGAATGAGTTTAGGTTTTTCCGCAGATGTCTTTCCCGCAAGAGCAAAGGACGCTCCCACCTCATCGAGAATATCAATAGCTTTGTCCGGCAAATGCTTGTCTCTTAGGTATTTTACGCTCAAGTCAACCGTCGCCTTGAGGGCTTCATCACTATACCGAACATGATGAAACGACTCATAATGGCCACGCAGTCCCTTTAATATCTTGTAGGTTTCTTCAACACTAGGCTCGTCGAGATCAATGCGTTGAAAACGCCGAACTAAAGCAGGGTCATTTTCAAAATGCTGCCTATATTCTTTAAACGTTGTCGCCCCAATGCACTGTAACGATCCAGAAGCTAGGGCTGGCTTAAGTAAATTAGAGCCATCCATTGAGCCGCCGCTCGTAGCTCCAGCACCGATGATCGTATGTACTTCATCAATAAAAAGTATAGCATTTTTGAATTTTTTTAACCCTGTGAGAACTCCTTTGAGCCTCGCTTCAAAGTCGCCTCGGTACTTAGAACCCGCAAGCAAAGCGCCCATATCAAGGGCAAATACCTTTATGTCTTTAAGTTTTTCGGGAACCTTTCCCAGTAATATGCGTAAAGCAATGCCCTCAACCATAGCCGTTTTACCAACGCCGGGATCACCAATGAGGAGTGGATTATTTTTCCGCCGCCTACAGAGTATCTGTAAAGCGCGCTCAATCTCCATTTCGCGACCGACAATGGGATCTATATGACCTTCTTTTGCTTTTTTCACTAGGTCAATCGTAAAAAGCGCTAAAGGATCATTGCCTGTTGAGGTCTGTGATTTTTTTTGGTCACCGACATGACTGCGACGACTTCGCTGCGGTTCCTGGGGATTTTCTTCTTCCTCAGCGCCATCATCTAATGAGGGCCGTTCCTCGCTAGGACCTGAAATTGCGATAAGTTTTGTTTCATCAACGCCAGGCTTTAAAACACCATGTGAGACAAACTGTACAATATCAAAACGAGATATGTTTTGTTTAGCGAGAAAATAGACGGCAAAAGACTCCTTTTCGGAGAACATCGCAACAAGGACATCTTCGCCTTGAATACTTTCCTGACCACTTGCGCGCACCTGGTTTACTGCGGACTGAATAACTCGTTGAAAACCAATCGTGGGCTGCGGAATAAAGGATTCGCCTTCATCAACTTGAGTTATTTTTTCTAAAAAAAAATTTTCCAAATCATCAAGAGCCTCTTCGACAGAACCTCCGCAGGCAATGACGGCATTTTTTACCCTATTGTCAAAAAGAAGGGCATATAAAATATGTTCTACAGTAACGAATTCATGCCGCCGACGTGCGGCCTCTGTTACCGCAAGATTCAAGGCAAGTTCAAGTGCGTGACTGAGCATGAGTTCCTCCTGAACTTAGGGACAATACGGTAATAAGAAAATATAATAATTCTAAAAATTCAACTAACTTCATGCATCACGTTCCAAGGTACATTTTAAGGGATACTCATTTTCCATTGCCGCTTTAAGTACCTGAGAAACCTTGGTTTCCGCAATTTCATAAGGAAATACACCGCAAATAGCCTGACCATCATTATGGACTTTTAGCATTAAACGCGTTGCTGCTGTTTCATCTTTGCGAAAAAACTTCTTGAGAACCATAACCACAAATTCCATCGGGGTATAATTATCATTATGTATCACCACGCGATAAAGAATGGGTTCCTCTGTTTTTGCCTCGATTTTTGTAATAATGCTCGAAGAACCTTGGCTATGTTCACCTTCTTCATCATTAGAAGCACTTGCCCTCGTCGTATTCCCAACCATCAAGGCCATCAAAACCTCAGCAAAAATTATTTTCAAAAATCTCGCTTCATATCATTATATTTTGGAGCGTCGCTAGAGATTGTCAAGGGCATTAAATATTAAAACACCTAAGCGCGCACTTCGCTTAATGCGACGCTTCAAAATGTTTGTCAGGTTTTATTTCTAGACGAATTACGACACGCCGATTCGCCGATCGGGCTGCTTTAAGAGCTTCTCCGGTAAGGCCTGTGATATCTTTTTTAGGGTTGGTATGCGCATAGGAAATGACTGAAGTCCGTCCTTCTTTAACGCCAAGTTTTTCAAAATGCCTAAGAATCGAAATCCCTCGTGCGCTGCTGAGCTCCCAGTTGGATTTAAAAGGGGCTCCTCTTCCCAAAGGGGTATCGTCAGTATGACCCTCGATCAATATCTGATAGCGATCCGGTGACTTAGCAATCAACTTTAAGACTTGCTCTACAGTTTTTTTATACTGCTGATTAGGCTTATCTGAACCCGGGGCAAAAAGCAGACGATCCTTTAATTCAACTTGGAGGCCATCGACATCAAGGCGCAATTCTGTAAATTCATCAAGTTTTCTGGCCTTGATGGCTTTTTCTAAGTTCTTTTTAAGGCCCTCTAAACTTTCTTTGGTAACTTCAGTCGGTTTTTTAACCTTTATCGCTTCCTGCACATGATCAAATTTTTTCTGATCTACCGTTGACATCGAATAGAGGAGTACAAAAAAGCTCAGAAGAATAAGCGACATATCAGAGAATGATGTGAGCCATAACCCATCACTTTCGTTCTTCTTGTGTTTTTTTACCGCCTTTGCCTCTATGACATCTTCCATAAGACTCTCTTAAGCGCCTTTTTTAGGCTGCTGCATGGGTGCAATTTTTTTACTGGAATAGGTATTAAGGAGATTGTTAAAATGCAGGCTAGATTTTTTACTCTTAAGGTGCAATACCCCTTCAAGGACCAATAGATCAATCTCCAAAGTTTTTTCCGATTCAACGCTAATTTTTTCGCCCCAAGGCGC
The DNA here is from genome assembly GCA_030432875.1 of Oligoflexia bacterium. Classification (GTDB taxonomy): domain Bacteria; phylum Bdellovibrionota_B; class Oligoflexia; order Oligoflexales; family JAGOVF01; genus JAUILP01. Next base: position 8,241 of record JAUILP010000009.1, read on the forward strand.
ATAGATAAAAGTTCCCAGCATCAACCCATACAATGTGGTAATCATGGCAAACGCCATCCCCGAGCCAATTGATGCAGGATCTTTTAACGCGGACATCATCTGAATAAGACCCATCAGTGTTCCTAGCATACCAACACCTGGACATAATTTTGACATATTGGTAAACAAATCACTGGCACCGGACATCCGGCTTTGCTTTGCCTGCAACTTTGAATTCAAATTGTGTTTAATTTCTTCTAAAGAAAAATCATTGACGATCATGGAAACACCGTCACGCAAAAAATCATAACGCAAAGTTTTTCGCTCTGCGACGAGAGCACCGAATCCCTCAGCACGCACTCGAGCCGAAAGCCTAGACAAGGCGGTAATAACATCATTTTGGATGCGCCGCTTATTAATAAACAGGGACTCGAATAGTGTTTGTAATCCCAAGCCTAAATCCCCCAAGGTGCGAGAAAGTAGCATAACAGCAGGGGGACCTATGCCGAGAAGTACCATTGATGGAATATCAATATAACCGCGGAACCCAGTTGCAGGTGCTGTCATTGTATAATAAAAGGCGAATATTATCCCACCAATTCCAATAAGTGCGGACACGTTTGACCTCTCTTATCTAAATTTAAGATTAACTGATTACCTTAAGTTCATTTTACTGAATGAAAGTGTCCCCCTCCAGTCGGCAGAAATTGCCCCCTTAAAAGCTTCTTACTTTGATAATATACCCACAACCCTAAAACCAGAAAATCAACGAAATCCTGGATCCAAATAAGAGAAATACCAATTTCTTCTTTCCTCCCAGCAAGACATAAAGCACACACCAGGAGGCCAAGTAACAACCACTTGTTTTTATTTATTATATTGCTATAGAACTCCAAAACCACAGGATATTTTTATTGACTAATTGATAAAACGCTGTTATCCAAGTTAATAAGAGTCCCTAGTTTTTCTGTCATTTTTCATTTTTTTTACGTATCTCCAAAAATGTATTTTTCTCTTCGCTTCGGAAATGAGAATAAGAAGTCCACACGTTTGTAGGAACAGCCATGAAAAAGGACCTAGAGATGAAATTCCCTTCCGCAGCTGAATTATTTCAGTTTTGCCGAAAGGTGCTCGATTTCAAATACGGCGGTGCCCGCGTCATCGACCAAGATGTCGGACAGCTTCTCGGTTTTGATCCTGCAGACTGCAGCCACTGGAAAAAAGGCAAAAAAAATGTGAAATCAATTCAGGCCATTCGGACATTGTCAGATAGCCTTGGAGTCGATGAGGGCATTATTAGTGATCTCGCTTTTGGCGGTATGACGCAAAACGAAGCTTTCAACGAATTTCAAGGATACGGCAGGCTAGATTTAGATTCTAAAGCGTTAGAAGAGGCCAGGAAGGAAGCTTACCGTTTAGGTGGGATGTGGGATAAAAATTTTGAACTCGAAATTATGCAGGCTTTTCACCATGCTATTTTAGGTGCTGAAGCGATAGCTCAATCCATTCATGAAAAAATCATATTTAAGGAAGCGCCTCTTTTTCTGCAAGAAATCTCCCAGTATTACCCCAAGATCCAATTTGACGCACTTTCAGAACAGAGTGACTCCAGCCTATCCGTGATTTTTACTGAATCAGATGAAGGTATTTTCAAAGTCTCCATTGCTGGAGGCAAGGAGATCAAAGCCTTTACGCGATTTCTCACCGCGAAAGCCCTCGGGCATTATTTTTTGAAAGAGATTTTTAATTCCTTTGGATTTCTAAATACCAATGCAACAAAAAAACTCGAGTCTGAAATCAAAGATATTCTTGTCAATAGATTTGCTGTCTACCTTTTAGCGCCAACCCAGCTTATCATTCAACAAATTGCTAAAGCAGATCCGGGCCGCAATTTGATCAATCAACTCGCAGAAAATTTTTGGATTTCAAAAGTCCTGATGAATATGCGTCTAAGAAATATGATGATTGACTTAGCCAGCCGCGCGTCTACGCCCGAAATGAATCTTTTGTGAAGGTTTGATATTTTGGGAACTTCTGTGCAGTTGAGAGCATCAGTTTAATTATACCGATCCACAATTTCAATATTACCCTTTGTGACGGCATCTTCGCTATTGACTGGTCGGCATTGTATGGTTGACGCCAAAAAGAAAACACAAGAAAAATTCATCCAAAAAATTTTATATAATTTCATTTTCCTCGCTCCAAGAAAAAATGATCTAATAAAGTGAGTCGAGTACGCATACGCTCGCGACGGCGATTTGGTTGACATCTTCGTGAAATAAGATGAAATGATCCCTGAAATACTGTTTTTAAAGAAGGAGCACCTATGTTGTCATTTTTTGGCTATATTGGGGTCCGCCTTACTATACCTATTGGATCAAATGGGATTGAAACATACCGATATCATCAAGCAGCTTCATGGCTTTGGCGGCATCAACGGCGTCCTTTTGGGTCGTTGGTAAATTCAAATATTTGTAGTTTTCCACGTCCTTTGGGTCAAATAGCTGTTTTACCGCTTCAATCATAACTTCGTCATTGCGATCGAGATAACCTGCCATGTAGACTTCTGGAAAATAATTGTGAGCGCTATACTCGAATTTTGGCCATTTGTTAAAATCATTTGGCAGATTTTTATGAGAATTAGGCTGCTCATCTCCTAACGGCAAAAGCATGATTTTAGTAGGATAATACTCACTTGCCCCTGCCCCCTCTTCAGCGGTATACCAAATACGCATAAAACTATTTACCTGATCAATGGCGATATTCATTTTGGAAGAAACGAGAAACAGGCGGCACTCCTCAGCCCAATCCTTGGCAAGCGGCCATCGCACTTGGACCACCAGAGTCATGGCATGATAGCGACTGGCACCGCAAGCTATCGGGAAGGCTAGGTTCCAGCCTATAAACTGATTATTAAGGTTAATGGATTTGACAGCGGTTGATATGTTGCAACCCCGTAAATCGCCATCAGAGAGTCCCTTGCAGGCGATATTTTTATTGTTCTTTGAGTACAAAATTTCGAGAATTTGGTCGTCCCTATCTCGTCCTAAATTTTTGTTTTTAGACTTTGATCTTATGACTTTGGTCTGAAGTTTATAGGTATCCTTACCGGATTTTATGATATTCATTGGTTTAGCTTCAGCCGCTTCAAGAGGCATGAAATGGTAGGCAAAGTATAAATTGGCCATTAAAATAGAAAGAAAAGGCACTAATTTCATCTTATTCATCCAGATTAATAGTGAATGGTTTTTTTAAACACACTTCATCGCAGAAGGAATTAGTCACTTTAGCAAAAATATTTTATCCCCAAATAGTAGTTCAATTCATCATTAGAGTCAGTTTTTTTCCTAATAAAAACAAACGCGGACATGAACGGAAAAATATAGCCAGGAGGAAGAAAAATTTAATGGGCATGCTGCCCAATCGGCAGCGCTTTGACAGGATGGGCCTGACGAATTCCATGAAAACATTCTATTAAATAAAATTATTCTGTTAAAGCTCATTCAGGTGCAGTGCTTTGACCGCCCACGAATAATTGGCATTTTCATTTTCAGTTCCCGAAACTAAAATTCCCACCACTTTTTGACGCGAAATACTAAAAATTGGAGAACCTGAGCTCCCATGATCGGTATTATTATTTGTTACAAAATCTAGGCCACTGCAATCATAGGAACTGTTGTTGCACACACTGATATCATTAGAAATAACCACACCAAAATCGACATACTGCTCAAAAAAACCTAAGGGAAAATGGATACCAAATGTTTCCTCAAGCGTTTCCGGTATGGGAACGCCTGTGGTCGACTGCTCATCTGCCTCGATGGGAAGAGATATATCACTGTATTGATTAGTTATCCCTGTGATTTTAGCGACGTCTTTGGTCCCATGACTAACAACAGTAACCGGGGAAATTGTTAGATAGGGTGTTGTCGACGCACTATCAAGTACTGGATCAACGCGGTAGAGTTTTACGGTTTGCAAAGTGCCGGAATTGCAGGCAAAGGCATGGCGAGCGCTACACACCTCGGTGTCACTGCAGCGAAATCCTGTTGCGTAACTCACACTCAAGGTCACACCATTTTGACAAATCGCCTCAATGCGGTAAACACTGTCCCGATATCTTTCGTAAAGCCCTTTAGCCACCGAACCTTCGCCTAATATGGGCGTACCATCTGACTGGGGAAAGCAGATATTTTGTTTCTGCAAATCGGGGTCATCATCATTCAGCAAGCTATCTCCATTTTTATCCACCCCCCAAATAATTATCTTTCCACCATAGGGGCAAGACTCATCACCGATTTCTAAAATTTCTGTTTCCATCAAGGTATGACTTTGTGAATATTCAAGCGAATCAAGCTTATCACTTGTTGTTTCAATAACAAGCCAAGCTTCATCGTGGCAGAGATAGAGAGATTTTGCCGCCTTATCATAAACAATTTGTTCCGCATTTGCCAAAGAGCAGGTTAGGGAATCGATGCTTTCCACAGCAAAATAATTCTTCATACTCGCAGCTTGATTCCCACCATTTTGTTTTGAGGATTCTTTGCCACAAGCCACCCAAGATAAAACAATACTCATGACAATAAGGGCTGACCTTATCACAGGCACTCCTTTCATTTACCGGGAAAAAATATCCCGCTACCTGCCCGTATCGACCAAAAAACGGGTAGTCTTGAGTTATTTTTTAAAAAAAATCATCGACATCTAGGCTTGTGGGAAAGAGGCTAAGGTTAGCAGCTTAGTAGTAAATACACCTAATCCCCATCGCGACATAAAAAGGGAACTTCATCCACTATTCCTGTCTGCTTTTGGCTAATATTTTGACACATTGCGGCCATTGCAGACAGAAAAACGCGGTATACTAACTTGACTCTGGGTTATCATTTTTGGGTTAGATTGCGGCTGGCGACAAAAGTAATTTTTGCGCAAGCAGAGGAAGCCTAAGACATGGAATTATAGACCGTACTCGCCTGCGGCCCCTTTTCCCCCATTTCCTCAACGAATTTTACTTCTGCACCAACTTTTAACGAGGAAAATGCGTTATTAAGCACACTATTTTCATTGAAATAAACTTCCCCACCTGAACGGTCAATAAATCCATAACCGTCATCCAAAAATATCTTGCTAACAATACCGTGTTTGCGCCCATCACTCTCACTTGGTGTTTTGACATCACCTCGAATTTTACGAGAAAATTCCTGTATTTGACGATCAGCAGCATCAAAGGCATCACGTATCGCAATGCTCATATCTTCATGTGCTTGGTGATTGTCCTTGCCTTTGTTTATAATTATTTCTTTACCTGGAACGTGAATAGCAATATGAACTTGGTAGATATTGCCTTTGTTCGAATGATTATGGGGACTTTCAACCGTAACACGAACACTCTGAATATGATCAAAAAATTGCTGGAGCTTTTCTACTCTCTCTTCAATTTCTTCCCGAGCAACCTGGCTTTGTTCTATACCGCGAAACGCTATATTAACTGTGCTTGACATCATTTTAACTCCTTTTACCATCGTGAAATATATACTATCTATATCACGTTTTTTTCAGATAAGCGAAAAACCTTGCCTGTAACTTAGTCATGAATATCACTTAGTCAATATTAGAAGCATTAATAAACCGGCTTTTTCTTCGCGAAACCGGTAAAACCTAAAAAAGCCCTTGCCGCTTCAAATAGTTGACGTGAGTACTATGCCGATTTAGATCAAACCCAACCAAAACACCTTATAAAACGCCTCTTTTTTGTTGATCTCTTTCAATTGAGCGAAAAAGTGCGCCAAAATTTCCCTCGCCAAAAGCGAAGTGATTTTTTCGTTGAATGATTTCAATGAATATCGGACCGATAAGGTTTTTGGTAAAAATTTGCAAAAGATATCCATCCTTATCGCCATCAACAAGGACACCCAACCTTTGAAGTTCTTTTTTATCTTCAGTTACCTGGGTTATACGCTGAAATACTTCCTGATAATACTCATCATCGATATCTAAAGTCTCTATACCAGAACCCGAAAGCGCATTGAGAGATTTTACAATGTCATTTGTTAAAAAAGCGAGATGCTGAACACCTGGCCCCTTATATTCGTTGAGATATTCGTTGATCTGAGAAGTCGCCTCTGTGCCTTCATTAATGGGGATACAAAATGATCCATCCGGGGATTTTAGAGCATATGAGGTAAGCCCAGTTTTCACGCCCCTAATATCAAAATAACGCACTTCGGTGAAGCCAAAAATATTTTTATAAAAATCAGCCCATGCTGCCATAGTGCCTTTATAAACATTGTTGGTAAGGTGGTCGATAACGGTAAAACCCATGCTTTCTACCATTTCGGGCTTATCCAAAGCAACCAGACCCATATTTTCATAACAAACACCATTCTCAAAATCATCAACAAAATAAATGAGCGAATCACCAATACCTTTAATGGCAAGGCGTTTTTCATGTGTTTTAGGGTTCTGATAATCAACAAGTTCAGCAGCTTTCGCACCGCGTGCAATTGCCGTTTCATAGGCTTTTTTTGCATTTTCTACGCGCCAGCCCATCGCCGAAATCGACGGACCATGTTGCGCAGCAAATTGAACCGCAAAACTGCCCGGTTCATTGTTGATAATAAAGTGAATATCATTTTGGTTATAATAAACAATGTCTTTTTGTGCGTGTTTTTTTAGTTTAGAAAAACCGAATGCAGTGAATAGTTTATTTAACCAAGGCGCTCCCGGAGCGCTATATTCAACAAACTCTATCCCGACTAAGCCACAATAATTTTCATTCTTTGCTACCATAATTAACGTCTCCACCGATGTAAAATTTCATTTTAAACTGAATTGATGCGAATCTTTATAACAAGGAATCTTAAAAATCTTCCTAATTTTCCCCCATATTCCTCATCCAGTGGGTAAAATAATGGATTTTGGCTAAAAAAAAAAGACAATAATGCCACAAACTTGAGTTGGGACACACCTTATTTGCCGTAGTGAACTCTTTTTTGAGAAGAATCTCAGTGGGTAAGAGATATAATAACATCAATAATGAATAGGATAACAATAGCACTTTCGAGTATGAACTGACGACCATCACGAGATGTATCGATAAGAATTTCTAAGGTATCCTGTATACTATCGAGTTTATGTTGAACTGCCTGTAAACGCTCATTAAGATCAAATATTGCCCGCAAATCACTATATAAGCCGTCCATCAATTTGTCTTCCCATACCAGATCAGGACGATCAAGCAAATGCAAAACCCCTATGATAGCATTGCGAATCGCGACAACATAACCGATTTTTTTATAAAGGGGATTGATCCATAAGGTTACCTTGGCAGTTTTACGAAGAGCATTGTTTAGCGCATTGACTTCATCCCATATTTCGGTAATTAAGGCTTCATAATAATCCATCGCAATGCTTTGTGCGACGGTGTAAGCAATGAGTTCGTTTCGGGAAGTGGTAAGTTCATCGATAACAAGTTTATTAAACTGAACGTGTGACTTTACCTTAGAATCTACTTCAACAACAAAATCCTCATATAGTGGGTTTATTGTGGCTTGCGCTCCAGTTTTGGTGATGTCCTCTATACTCTGCAGCACCTCTTTTTGCCGCTCTTCAGGAATATTGTAAAACGTCACGGCACCAAAATTAAAATAGTAAATAGCCCCGTCATCCAGCCTTTGTATAAGAACATCTTTGCGCACGATCGATCCCGGTTCGCCTTGGTATTTGGTCCGAAAATTACTAAGATTGAAGCTTTCTTTAAACGCATAGGATTTATAACGATGGATATTGGTCATAAATAACCCACTCTAAAAAATAATTTTATTAATACATTATCTTTAATTGTAGCGTGAATCAGATGGGAATAGTTAACAAAAATCTACCAGCTATTATATATCGGATTCCTATACGTTTTTTTTGCCTTGAGCAGAACTGGGTTTGCCGCTAGCTTAGAAAGGTAATTAGGGTGGACTTTCTGGGGTAGTCCTAGACATCAGGTTTAGTGAATAGAATAGCAAAATAGAAAGAACTTTCTTGATCTTGGGGAAACCAGTACACCAGCACCAGGTAACTATATGATATTTATTAATATAATTTACTTTGTCGTAGCTTTTAAAGGGACTTTTTGATGAGTTTATTTTTAGGGAAAAAAGGCATTGTGATGGGGATTGCCAATCAATATTCGATTGCAACCGCACTTTCACAGTTTTTAATCCAGGAAGGCGCATCACTTGGATTCAGTCATTTACCGGATGTCGATGATCGCGGCAAAATGAAGCAGCGCCTATTAAAGGTGGTTGAGTCATGGAATCCCCCCGTCATTGAACCCTGCAATGCCGGTAGTGACGATGATATTCAGAAGTTTTTTGATGTGGTCGGCGAAAAAATGGGTTCTCTTGATTTTCTTGTTCATTCTATCGCTTTTGCTCCCCTTGAAGACATAAAAGGCCCAACACTTATGGCTAGCCGTGAGGGATTTAAAGCTGCCATGGATATCAGCGCCTATAGCTTGATTGCGACGGCGAAGGCAGCACGCCCCCTAATGAAAAGTGGAGGTAGTATGCTCACAATCAGCTACTTTGGCGGTGAAAAAGTTGTAGCAGGATATAACATGATGGGCATTTGTAAAGCGGCTCTGGAGGCGACGGTTCGTTATCTCGCTTATGATTTAGGCCCAGACAATATTCGCGTCAACGCCCTAAGTGCGGGACCGTTAAAAACAGCTGCAGCATCCGCAATTGGCGATTTTAATGAAATGCTCGGCATGAATGAAGCCATTGCCCCCTTGGGACGCAATGTCACAAAAGAAGAAGTTGCTAGGAGCGGTGGCTATCTCTTGAGTGATCTTAGCAGCGGTGTAACCGGGGAGACGCATCATGTTGACGGCGGATTTCATGCTATGGCTGGTCTTGGCCGCGCCCTGGAAAAATGGAACTACAACCCCTGGAAACGCTAATACTTTAAGGCACAACAAATGAATGATCGACTGACGCAGTATAGTCACGGTGCGGGGTGTGGGTGCAAAATTTCGCCACAAGTACTTAGGGAAATTTTAGGCGACCTTCATTCGGGGGTTGGAGAGCAATTTTTGAACCTTGTTGTCGGCAATGACTCTCAGGATGACGCTGCAGTGTTTGATATCGGCGGAGGCCGTGGAATCATTTCGACGACGGATTTTTTTATGCCCATTGTCGATGATGCTTATGATTTTGGCTGGATCGCCAGCGCCAATGCCTTAAGTGATGTCTATGCCATGGGAGGAACGCCTCTTATGGCTATTGCTATCCTCGGATGGCCCATCAAGACGCTGTCTCCAAAAATTGCAAGTAAAGTCCTCGCTGGTGCCAAAGCGGTTTGTTCCGAAGCAGGTATTCCGCTTGCTGGCGGGCATAGCATCGATACACAAGAACCTATTTTCGGGCTCGCTGTTACCGGCGAGGTGGACTTAGCGCAAATGAAGCGCAACAACACCGCGACAGCAGGATGTTCACTTTTTCTGACTAAACCCCTGGGGGTTGGTATTTTAACGACAGCAGAAAAAAAAGGGGTTTTACACAAGGAACATATTGGCCTCGCCGCAGAGCAAATGAAACGGCTGAATAAAGCCGGTAGGGTTTTTGCTCGCTTGGATTATATCAAAGCCATGACGGATGTTACGGGGTTTGGCCTAACCGGACACTTACTGGAAATGTGTGCTGGAAATAATCTATCTGCCGAAATAAACTACGCCCATATCCCCGTATTGCCAGGTGTAAACGAATACTTAAAAAATGGGGTTTTTCCCGGAGGGACGGAACGCAATTTGTTGAGCTATGGATCCGCCCTCAAATGCGAGGACATTCTTTTACGCCATTTGCTTGCTGATCCGCAAACTAGCGGAGGGCTGCTTGTTGCAGTCGATGCACAAAGCGGTAACGAATTTCGTTCGGTGCTCAAAGAAAATAACCTATCAGCATGGAAAATTGGTCAGCTTAAAAAAGGTGATCCGAGCACAATTAGGGTTGTCGTTGAATGATGCCTAAATCCCCTTAATTTGGAAATTGATATTAACACCAGTGTTTATTTCTTGCTCAATATTTTGTATTGGTCTAAATTTTCTCAGGTGATGAATGAGTATTCCTTTAGCCCTTATTTTTTTAAAAGGTGTTGCAAAAATATATGCTGGTATAAGAATATGAAAACTTGTTTGTTGAATTAAGAGTTTTTTGAAAAATATTATTTTTGGAGCGTGTTCAATGAAAAAAATTCCTCTCATTGCTAGAGTTATTATGGGTTTAATCTTTTTTGTTTTTGGCTTAAATGGATTTTTCAATTTCATACCCATGCCAGAAGTTATGCCAGAAAAATTAGTAGTTTTTACAAACGGCTTGATGGCTGCAGGCTATTTTTTTCCTCTTCTTAAAGGAACGGAAGTTATTTGTGGTGCCCTGCTTTTAGCTGGCGTTTTTGTTCCGCTGGCATTGATTGTACTAGCGCCAATTATCTTAAATATTTTTCTGGTGCATGTATTTTTAGCACCCGATGGACTGCCAATGGCTCTTGCTATCGGCGGATTAGAAATATATTTGGCTTTTTTTGCTAAACCCTACAGCGATGTCGTGAAGAAGATTTTTAAAGGCTAAAAAAACTAGAATCAACTCCCCTTAAACCAATTTTTTTATAAGATATCCTCTGAATTATTATGCAAGCTCTTTGTATCTTTCAAGAATTTGTTGTTCCATCCTACCGCGGCGTTTTGCGGGGATGGGTACTCTTAGGATGAGGTCAATCCGGTTCACATCCGGAAAATTAATGGAGACTCTAGGATCTACTGAAGGCAGCTCTAACCCCTCTCGTTTTTCTATTCGGGTAAATTGCTCTTTAGCATCATCTATGTAAGGCAGCGATGCTTCCCGTGCTGCGGTTAGGAGTTTTTCTCTTTCTTTTTGCCAATCACTCTGCAAAGAAAGGGGTATTTTTATGATGATAACTACATATTTACCTGTAGAAGTTTCATTGACGACATACTGACTGAGAAAAAGGCTATTGGGAAGCGTAATAACTCTGCCGGTAAATTGGTGCAAATCTTTTCCTGGGCCGATTTCATGTATCAGCGTGACAAATAAATTATGGCTAATAACGTCGCCGCGAATGTTATTGACTTCAATACGATCACCAATATCAAAGTGCCCAAAACTTGCTTTAAGAATGCCGCCAAGGAGACATAAAATCAGTTCTTTTGTCCCAATAACCAAAGCTGCCGCTATTGCAATCAAGGAAACCGCAAACGCTCTTAATTCACTTCCCCATATCGCAATGATGCCGAAAATGGTAAATAAAATTGCAGAATTTCTTAAATGCACGACCCATTTTCGTTTGAGGTCTGGAGTAGAAAGATCACTTTTCATGATGGCGCGCACTGCGAAAAATCTAATCGTCAAGGCCATTAAAATTAAAAAGATCGTTGCTATGATATCTTTTAAAATCACGCTAGATTTTAATGACAAAAAAATTTCCTGGATCACATTTCCTCCTAAATCACCAGCATTATCCCTAAAGGGTCCATTTTATTATACTATCTTATCAGATAATAAAGGCGGTACCTAAATCACTTGATATCAGAGAAAAAAATGAAAAAAAAAATTATATGGCACATAATTTGCTTAAGTCTGCAAGCTGCTGTTTGAGAATGTATTTATGTAGAAATTTATATGCGCTACTATATGACTTGAAACAGCAATAACTTTTCCTGTGGTACCAGTGAGTTTCTATACTAACCCCGTGTGAAACTCATTTTAAGATGCTATTTTTAAACCATTACCCTTTTTCATTAGGATTTGACATGACACATCAACGAATTTTACTTCCCCTTATTATAACCATCGGATGCTTAGCCTGTTCCTGCTCAAAAAATAAAGAGAACTCTCATCAAGAGGTATCGCCTTTTCCCCCTATTACGGGCGTTAAATCATTTACTTTGGGGACACCTATCATTCAACAATATGCTAGCAGTAATTGTCAAAAGGAGTCTCTCGCATCATCTATTCCTAGCTTTAATTACAGCATCTATAAGGGTGGCAGCACAGAAACCATGAGTTTAGCTAAAGATCTCAAAATGGGTGAGCGCGGACTCTCTATAGATTTTATTGACTACGCCTATACCGGGCAATATACCAATTTAGAAGCAGGATATTTGGCAGAAAATGGAAATGGTTTTGTTTCACTCAACATCGCATTTAGCTATGACAAAAAATACGTCCGCGTCTGTTCAGAAAACCCTACATTTACGCGAGGGTCTATTGAGGCAACGACGCTGTCCAGTATTGCCTCGCTCCTCAATGCTCATGAATTTTATAATTTACTTGAAACAGGAACTACTTTACCTCATGTCACCGTAAATATTCTTCCTAAATTAAGTTTTAAGATTGCTATGAAAGTCGCTCAAGATGCCCAGGAAAATGATACATCAGGAATGCTCGGCAGCGTTCCCGAAAAAATGAATAATAAAGACATAAAATATTCGTTAACAGATAATGCCGCCTGGGGACTATCCGATCCCACCACTGACGAAAGCGGAACCGAGATACCTGGTATGCCAGAGTTTTTTATCTTTCCTCAAAGCCAGGAGGCTGTGTCTCAGGACTGGTTCTCTTCACAGCCCCTTTGGGAACTCCCTTTTGTCTTGCATCACGAATTTGGGCACCATATTTTTTACACATTTTTTCCCAAACTATTTACGGACTCCTACCAGTTAAAAGAATTTTCGCAAAAACTTGGGGGCAATATTTTTATGCGTACAGGTATTAAACCCGTAGACCATCTACTCTCTGGAAATTACGCGCCTGTGACGGAAGTAGCCTCCGCTATCAATGAGGGCTTCGCTGATCTATATGCTCAGTATTCTCTCGGTGGTACTACGGATATTGCGCTTGTTAAATGCATGAACGGGACGCGGGATGTCAGTTCGAAAACGTTTTATGACGGCGTTTCTAAAGAGCTCAGCACGACCGTATGGGAAACATTTGGCGCTGAGCAAAAAGAGGATGATACAGGCCCCTTTAACATCCCTAACCCGGAAGACATCAACTGCGCTAAATACGATTTTAAAGATTCACACATCATTGGAGCCGTTCTCGCTCACGGTGTTTATGCGCTTTGGGAAAAAACTAACTTAGCTAAAAATGACGCTCTAGGGGTCAAACGAGGGCGTGCGCTCCTTGAATGGATTTCGGCTCAAAACTCTAGAATAAGCACTTATGAGTCAGGCTTTAGCCTCATGGAAATCGCTTTAAAAGAAGCCTTTGCCTTGGCCCGAGAAAATACCGATGCGGACGGGGTTCCCGCGCTCTGCACTCTGATGCAGATAAAATTCCCTCATTTTTACGCTTTTTGGGAGAATAACAGTATTCCCCCAGAACTTTCTGCCTGCTTTGATTAAAGATCCCCTCATCAGATATTTTCGATAACCGTTTTTAGCATTTTCTGAACAGTCTCGGCAATCGGGTGCAGGCTTTTATTTTCTATTGCCTGCATCGACGCCATGGGGTCAACGGCAGAAATTTCGACAGGACCATTTTCAGTCTTTTGCTGAAGGATCACATTACAGGGAAGCATAGTCCCAATTTTGTCTTCAGCCTGCAGGGCTTGGTAGGCCATTTTCGGGTTGCAGGCACCTAGTATTTGGTAGCGATAAAAATCGACATCGAGTTTCTTTTTCAATGTTGCTTGTACATCAATTTCTGTGAGAACACCAAATCCCTGTTCCTGCAAAGCGGCCGTGGTTTTTGTTTTCGCTTCGTCAAAAGTACAGCTCAGAGATTTTGTGAAACAATATGCCATAATAAGCCCCCTTTTCACCTAAAAAAACGTTGAAACTTGTCAGGTATCGTTGCTCTGATGAAAAAAGTCCCATGCTCCAACCCACCACAGCAGCAACTCAGCCTAGTACAAAAGCATAGTACCAAGCCATGACATTAATGTACAAGTTATTCATAGATTACCCCTGTTTTATTTAGTAAAATTCCCGTAACACAAAGAGAGCAGTTTAGGCATAAAACCCGTGATCTCACGCTTTTTCCAAGGGAGACACCCGATATGGACGCGATGCTAAAAATAAGTTCACCGTACGATGGTCGGTTGGTTGGAGAGCTACCTTATAGCACCGAAAAAAATGTTAGCGATTTTTTGCAACAGGCTCAGTCTCTCCTTGACTCGCCGGAGCCCGCTCTCCCCAATGAACTACGCCGAACCATTTTATTAAGATCAGCCGAACTCCTAAAATCCAAAAAAAGTGAGTTTATCGAAACTATGGTAAGCGAAGGCGGAAAACCGTTTCGTGATTCGGAAGTCGAATTCGATCGCGCTGTATCTGGTTTAGAATATCTTGCTTCCTTTATGCTGACTCTAGGGGGCCGAGAAATCCCCATGGGATTGAATAAGGCTTCTGCGCAGAGGCGTGCGTTTACGGTGAGAGAACCTCTCGGAACGGTTCTGGCTATTAGCGCCTTCAATCATCCCTTAAACCTTATCGTACACCAGGTAGGCCCGGCATTTGCTGCGGGTTGCCCCGTACTCGTAAAACCGGCAAGTACTACGCCCCTCACCTGTAAGAAATTTATTGACATCATGCATGCGGCAGGAGCCCCGAAAGAATGGCTCGATATGGCGATCATCCCGGCAAAAGTTGCTGAAAAATTTGTGCGTTCCCCTCTCATTGAGCATCTCTCTTTTATCGGTTCGGCCAAAGTTGGCTTTTATCTCAAGTCGATTTTAGCTCCAGGGGTAAGCTGCACTTTAGAGCATGGTGGCTCCGCCCCAGTCATCATCAGTGCTGATGCTGACCTAGAGCAAATTCTCCCTGCGATAGTCAAAGGAGCATTCTATCACTCTGGCCAAGTTTGCGTATCGGTACAGAGAGTTTTTATTGCCAAATCTATTTATGCCCAGGCAAAAGAACAGCTAATCACTTTAGCAAATGCCCTTGTCTTAGGTGACCCAGCTAATCAGGATACGGATCTTGGGCCCATGATAACCCCGGAAGAACATGAGCGCATTAAACTCTGGCAACAAGAAGCAGTTAAGCAGGGAGCAAAAATCCTTTGCGGCGGCGAACCCTTAGAGAACCAGCTTTTTATGCCAACCATCCTAGAAAATGTTTTGCCCGGCTGCCAGCTCGGTCATGAAGAAGCCTTTGGACCTATTTTAGTTCTCTATCCCTTTGATGATATTGGTGAAGCGGTATCTAAAGCCAATAGCCTTCCTTTTCTTTTTCAAGCAGCGGTATGCACGCGCGATTTGGATACTGCATTCTTTGCTGCTTCGCGGTTAAAAGCAACGAGCGTAATGATTAATGATCACACCGCTTTTCGCGTTGACTGGATGCCTTTTGGCGGGCGCAAGGAATCCGGTGAGGGTATGGGCGGACTCGCTGACAGTGTGATAAAACTTTCGCCCGAAAAAATGATGGTGTTTAAAAGTTCTGGTTGGAGAAGTTTATGATTGAAACGATAATAATGGACATGGGCAATGTGCTCATCAATTTTTCTTACAAGATCGCGGCGCAGCAAGTTTCAAAACTCTGCCAGACAAAACCGGAAGTCCTCAAAGAATTTTTATTTGATAGCGGTCTGCAGGATTCCTACGAAGCCGGTAAATATAGTAGCGCTGAGATTTTTGATCTTTTTAAGCAAAATTTTAAGGCTAATTTTTCCTTAGAAGATCTAAAAAAAGCAGCCTGCAGTATGTTTTGGCCAAAACCCGAAATGGCAGAGTTAGCAAAAACTCTGCGCGATCAGGGTTACCGCATGCTTCTCCTCTCTAATGTCTGTGATATTCATTTCGGATTTATTAAAGAGAACTACCAGTTCCTCGATTATTTTGATCACTTAGTGCTATCCTATCAGGTTGGGTGCTGCAAACCAGATCAGGAAATTTATCACAAGGCTTTGGCTTTAGCGGATGCTCCACCGAACAAATGCTTTTTTATTGATGATTTGCTTGAAAACGTTAAGGCCGCAACGAAAATCGGTATTGTTGGGCACCATTTTAGCGAAATAGCAGAGCTCAAAAATACCATGAAGACTCTGGGGATTAGGTACTAAAAAAATTGATTTTCTTTTAATTGCTTTTGTCCTAGCATCCAGAATGACAGAACCAAGCGACATAGCTTTTCTTAAAATTTTCTTTAACAGTATCGCTTTTATAATTGAGAGCATCTGAGTCCTTAACATGAACACATTTCCAAGTTCGACCACTATCAGTTTTTGTTTTGTAACCAGTTCCTTCACTTTTAGACTCAAAATAAATCGTATGGGCTGTGGACGGTCCATCACGGAATCTGCAGTTTCCACCAAAACTACACGCATATTTTGAAGGATTTGCAATAGCATTCCCTTCTGTACCACAGGAATCAACGAAAAATTTTGTGCATCCGGTTACCGTCGGCGTCGCGTGGCAAATAGTGGCCCGCTCAGTCGCACATGAGGCTGCAGAAACATCTGTATTACACGCCACAGCCGTTTCCCCACCTTGAACCGGCTCTTCTTCAACCGGATTGTCAACCACATCTTCTACGACAGCTGCTGCAGCAACCTCCGCAGCAAAGGCGACACATTCCTCAGACGTGGCTTGCGCTGAAGCGTTGCAGTACTCAGCCCAAAAGCTCTTGCAATTTTCTGGGGCGGTATATTTTAAAGCACAGCTTTCTTTGCCAGGTTCCACGACAATTTCTACTTCCGCGGCTGTGGAGGATGCCTTACATTCAATGGCTTCTGGTTCCGTTTTTATCTTCTCAGTGCAGTATCCCTGGCAGTAAGGCCTGGAGAGATTGGTGGGACATGTCGCCGCTAAATTAGCGCAATATTCGTAGGAATAAGCGTCTAAAGAACAGACTTTTTGACATAAGTCCCCGTATAATGAAGGATTTTCTGCACATTTTTGCAGGGCAAGGCTTTTACAGTCCGAGATCGTCAGTTCCGGGTCATTTGTGCAACGATTTTCAATGCTATCAAGAGCTATGTCCCGAACTTTCTGCCCTGCGGGGGCAGGTGCAGATTGGCAGTCAGTATCACAGTCAAGCACAGGTTTATCCCTCGTTCTCGACTTACAGCTATCAATTAATCCTGCGATGCTGAGAATAAAAGCAAAACCAATCACTAAGTGGGCATATTTTTTCAAAATTTTCATTTCAAACATCCTAAAAATATTAAAATATTTAATATAATCGGTAAGTTTTACGCTTATCGGCAATAGGGCTGGAAAACTTTAGGATAAAAGATATTAATAATCTTTTTGGGTTAGCATTTTAAGACCAAGGATTATAACGAAATTTGCCGCCAAGGCTAGCGCAGCTTCGCTTATTATGCGCCTTGTACTCTTCAGCGTACTCATTTTGCAGTTCTAGTCAAAAATCAAGTATTCAGCATGGACCCAATCATATAAAAGGAGGGGGTAACGGATTTAACTATTTGCACTCACGGAGTCTAAAAATGAAACTTTATCTCTTTGGCCTTTTGCTTTTTACCACCACGAGTCTGTTTGGCAGCGTTTCCGCCAGCCCTGCGCTTCCCCCGGTAAGTGTAGACCAGCGCACCTTGATTTCCATCTCTGGCACCGTCGACAGCGTTGTCATCAATGGCGCACCGTCGCTAGGAGGACCCGAATCAACCGAAATTACCTTGGGCTTTCTTATTGACTGCACCCAGAAACTCGAAAACTTCAGCTACCTAGTCGACAACAGCAAGGGGGGTTCACTAAAGATTATTGCCTCCGCTCTAGTTTCCGAAGTTAAACTCGGTGAAGACATGATGAAGTGCATGGGCATTTCTTACCACACTGAAGTCATCGTTGTTACAGATGCTTACCAGGAAAGCGACATCGACCTTGAATTCTTAAAACTCATTCCGGTATCCCCTTCGTCACTGGAAATCCCAGCGTCAACAGAAGCTGTAACTGCCATCGATGATATCAATGTCGACAGTGTCACGGCTCTATGCCCCGCAGGCGCAAGGTGCGTCACTGACGGCACCGTGATAACTTTGAGCACATACATCCCCTGCGTCAACAGGATTGCCGGTTACAATTACAGAACACAGCAAGTTGGTGATGAAATTCATGTCCAGATGTTTGCCGCTGAGTATCAAGACAGCAAAAAAGTCGCTTGTGCTGAACAAAAAGTGACGTTCACCCTCTCTGCTGTCATGCAATTTGCTGATGACACCAGCAAGATCAGGGTTGATCTGTTAGGGCCAGCATCAGATCCTATCACGCTCCCCGCAAATGAAGTCCAGCTGGACGCTGGAGAGTATTTAGTTCAAATTGCTCAGTCGGAATTTTGTTCACCAGGAGAATTTAACGTTAAACAGTTTCACCAATACGAGCAAGGTGGAGTAAACTTAGATCTCACGATTATCCTTGATTTTGACAAAAGGATATTTGACAACTGGATGCGTGCTGCGGTTTGCATGGCTGGAGCCAATACTGGCGTTGCTGTAATAAACCTGAGCAAAAAAACCACTATCAAAGCAAGTAGCAGTACTCAAATTACGATGATTGAAAAAATCACGACTCGTGATGAGCTTCTCAATCAACCAGAGGTCAATCTTCAAGGTGGTCATGATTATGTTATCGAAATGGAATCAGAAGGAATGTGCCGAAACAATATTGCCTTTTTGAATTCATATATCTGGTTTGCTGCTGCTCAGGGAGCGCGGGCCAATGACGTGACTACTTATTCCGCATCCTCATTTTTAGAAGACAATTTAGTAAAGCCCTTAGGATGTGCCATGTTGGGACAAGTCAATAAAAGTTTTGAGTATGTCAGTGTGGGGAAAGCCAACGACATGACGGTGAAGGCAGACTACACTCTGAAAGAATTTAAAATAAACAAGGTTCGTACGATTACAACTCGCACCCCAGTTGCCGCGAAGGGGTCTGTTGATTAGGTTCGTGTCCCTGTGTGGGTTCCCAATTCCTCATCTCCCCATACTACGGCTTCATACACCAAATATGGGGGTTTTCCTCTACCAAAAATGCGGCACTATGCATCTTAGCATCAGCGACTTTAGTTCCTAAAGCATCCTTCTTACGGATTTTTACGTGATCAAGAAGATGAATAATTTCTTCTTTGCCTGGTTTATTCCCTTTAGGCACTCCATGCCTAATCTGCACGTCGGGATCCTTAAAGCTGGTTACGGCATAAACATAGGTCCTTGAATCAAGCGCCATGAAGGGCGTCCGTTCTGGCGTAATCTCGGCATCTATTTCAAAACGCTTCAGATAAAACGACCCACGCTCGCCATCAAAATAAAGGACGGACAAAGTGAGAGGAGCGGTAATCATTTCAAGCCTCAGTAAATCCTCACTAAACATACTCTGAGGTTTGGCATCGACCACCTCGTACAAGCCGGATTTATAAACCGCAAGAAGCTTGTCGTATGGGGCAAAAGAGCCTAGGAAAAAATCAGTCTCATCAGCAACCGCTCTATTGCTTTTGGCATCAAACCAAAGTTTTTGTGCCTCTAATGTGGTTTCACCAACACTGACTTGAACAATTTTTTGCACGGTCTGACTTAAAATCCGGTCTCCCACAATATCCCTATTTTTGATGGGGAGCATGGCAAAATCAAAGGCAATCTCTTTATGAATCGCCCGAGCTGAAGGGTGAAGTATAATCTTGACTTTTTCCTCTTCTCCATGCGGCAAAACATTGAAGTAAAGAATTTTTGAATCCTTTGTCCCGCGTGTCAAATCATAATGTTTATTGCGAGTAATGCTTGGAATCGTAAAACGCTTTGAATACGCATCACCTGATTTGCCGTCCCGGTAAATCATATGATAAACCGTACGCTCATCGCCACGCACAAAAGGCATGACTTTGATGATTTTTTGACCTGCAAAAAACTTATCTTGTGGCTGAAAAACCACAAATTTTCCGTCTTCAGTAAATGCCGCTATTTCATCATGCTCACTGCAGTCAAACAGATAGGTATCTTTCTTTAGCCCCGTCCCAATAAAACCGTCTTTAGCATTGAAGTAGAGTTTTAAATTAGGCTTAGCAATATGTGCTTTACTGATCGTTGTAAATTCAGCGATTTCTGTGCATCGCTCTCTTCCCGCACCGTAGTCCTTGAGGAGTTTCTCATAGTGGGCGATGGTAAATGCCGTCATGTTAGCGAGGTTTTTCTCAAGATCTTTTATTTCTTGGTCAAGCTTCTCAATATCAGCTTCAGCTTTTTTACTATCAAAACGAGATATCCGCTTAAGCCTAATTTCTGTCAGTTTTTCAATGTCTCCTGGGGAAACTTCACGAACAAAAAGCTTCTCATAGGGTTTTAAGCCTTTTTCAATGCCCGCTAAAATCGCCTCCCAACTATCACAGTCTTCTATAATCCGGTAAACACGCTTGGAAATAAATATTTTTTCGACAAGGGAGAAATGCAGTTTTTCCTGGGCGACTGATAATTTTTTTTCGAGGTCTAACCTTAAAAATTCCTCTGTCCTTTTTACCGAATCTCTTAGAAGATCCGCTACACCAATAAAATGTGGTCTATTATCCGCTATAATGCAGCAGTTAGGTGAAATGGAAATTTCAGCATCGGTGAAAGCAAATAACGCCTCGATGGTTTCTTGTGGTGTACCACTCCCGCCCGCTAAATGAACGAGAATTTCGACTTCGCTCGCGGTATTGTCTTCAATTTTCTTTATTTTAACCTTGCCTTTGTCATTGGCATTGAGGATCGAATCAATTAACCCTTGGGTGGTGAGGCCGTATGGGATTTCACTAATTTTTAAAGTTTTGCGGTCCAGGACATCTATTCTTGCTCTGACCTTAACTCTGCCCCCTTTTTTACCTTCATCATATTCACTGACATCAATCAGGCCACCAGAGGGGAAGTCAGGATAAATCTCAAAACTCTTGCCTTTTAAATGGAGAATACCCGCTTTTAGCAGCTCAGAAAAATTGTGCGGGAGTATTTTGGTCGTTAAACCAACTGCTATACCTTCTACCCCTAAAGCGAGAAGCAGCGGGAACCTAACCGGGAAATAAAGCGGTTCTTTTGCTCTACCATCATAGGAGGTTTGCCAATTAGTGATTTCGGGATTAAAAATAACTTCTTTGGCAAACTTGCTGAGGCGGGCTTCGATATAACGGGGAGCCGCCGCACGGTCACCTGTAAACGTATTGCCCCAGTTGCCTTGACAGTCGACGAGTAAATCCTTTTGCCCAAGGCCTACCAAGGCTTCGTAAATGGCAGCATCACCATGTGGGTGAAATTTCATAGTATGACCAATGACATTGGCCACCTTATGAAACCGCCCATCGTCCAGTTCCCATAGCGAATGGAGAAGCCGTCTTTGCACAGGCTTTAAGCCATCAATAGCATAGGGCACCGCCCGGTCCAAAATAACATAAGAGGCATAATCCAAATACCATTCACGGTACATGGACTCTACATGTTCTACTGGTAGTTTATTCATTTCGGTTACGGTATCATTCTGAGATTCTTCATTATCACTCAAATTGCGATCCTTTGATTTTTTTCGTTGCTGCGTATTGTTTCTAAGTTAGAGCTTCTTCGACTTTTAAGTTGTTAATGATAAATGACTGACGATCGGGTGAGTTTTTTCCCATATAATAACCTAGGAGTTTGGCCACCGATGTTTCATCTGACAAGCGTACGGGATCAAGGCGGATATCTTCTCCGATAAAGGCTTTGAATTCATCGGGGCTGATTTCGCCCAGTCCTTTAAAACGCGTGATTTCTGCCTTATTTTGGCCTTTTGATAGACGCGTAACTGCTTTTCTTTTTTCCGTTTCATCATAACAATATATCGTGTCTTTTTTATCGCGCACACGAAATAATGGGGTTTGCAAAATATAAACATGCCCGCGACGTACGAGCTCGGGAAAAAATTGGAGAAAAAAAGTCAATATGAGGAGACGAATATGCATACCATCGACATCTGCATCTGTTGATATCACGATGCGATTGTACCTAAGACCCTCTATACCCTCCTCAATATTGAGAGCATGCTGGAGCAAATTAAATTCTTCATTTTCATAAACAATTTTTTTTGTAAGCCCAAAACTATTGAGTGGTTTTCCACGCAAACTAAAAACAGCCTGAGTCAGGGGATCCCTGGCTTTTGTCAAAGATCCACTCGCGGAATCCCCCTCGGTAATAAATAATGTTGACGCCTCCGAAAGTTTTTGATTTTCGCCCAAATGAAAGCGGCAATCACGGAGTTTTTTATTGAACAGGTTGGCACGTTTTGCCCTCGCTCCAGCAATTTTACGGATACCCGCGATTTCTTTACGCTCTTTTTCAGAGTCCAAAATTTTGGTTTGCAGAGCCTGAGCAATATTTTTGTTTTTGTGCAAAAAAGGCTCTAGCTCTTTGCCCATAAACTCAATAACCCAGGCGCGTAGCGGCGGACCATCAGGAAAAATAGCCTGTGACCCCAGCTTTGTCTTGGTTTGGGACTCAAAAACAGGTTCCTGAATACGGACACTCACTGCGGCAATTATGCCCATACGAATATCGGCAGCGTCAAAATCTTTCTTATAAAAGTCCCGCACGGTTTTTACAAAACCTTCACGGAAAGCCGATAAATGCGTACCCCCCATGGTGGTATACTGGCCGTTGACAAAGGTATAATAATCTTCTCCGTACTGTGTCCCGTGAGTAACCGCAATTTCGATGTCATCGCCCTGAAAATACATGATAGGATAAACAACATCCATGCCCTGAGTTTTTGCACGCAAAAGGTCTAATAAACCGCTCTTCGCCTGATAGGTTTCCCCATTATAAATTAAGGTCAATCCCTTGTTGAGATAAGCATAATTCCAAATGAGCTCCTGTAATAATTCAGGACGAAAACGGTAATTGCTAAAAATCCTACTATCAGGAGTGAACTCCACTAAAGTGCCCGACTTATCTTTGGATGCCTTTGGGGCTAAGTCTTTGATTAATTCACCCTGTGAAAATTCAGCCTGCTTCGTTTTACCTTCTCGGGTGGAACTAATGAGAAAGCGCTCACTCAAAGCATTGACAGCCTTAGTCCCCACACCATTTAATCCCACTGTTTTTTTAAAAGCTTCCGAGTCATATTTAGCGCCGGTATTGATTTTTGACACACAATCGACGACTTTACCCAGAGGAATGCCCCGACCATAATCCCTAACTCTGACATTATATTCGTTTACGTCAATTTCAATGGTTGCTCCGTAACCCATGACAAATTCATCAATGGCATTGTCGATCACCTCTTTGACGAGAACATAAATGCCATCATCCGTGTGTTGGCCATTTCCGAGTTTACCAATATACATCCCGGGCCTGAGCCTTATATGCTGACGCCAGTCGAGTGATTTAATGCTATCTTCGGTATAATCACCTTTTGCCATACTTCCCTCTATTTATACTGCCTTACCTCTAAGAATTCTTTTATGCCTCTAAGACAATAAAAGTCCAGTGTACCTAAATAGCTCTTCAGGTGTTACTGTAAATTTTTGCCAAAAATCGATTTTCAATACTTTTCGGCTTTTTTAGGTGCTGGCCCTAAACACGCAATTTAGAAACTGCGCCAAAATAGGAAAAAGTGCAGGGCAGCAAAAAAATCCCAACGAGACTATACATTATTGGTACCGTGAGGAGGGACCTGTCAAGACAACGCTGCAATTTTTCTAATTCGCGCCTGCGACTCTTTTAAGTTCCATAAAACAGTGTGTCTACGCAAATGACAATCCGTTTTTTGTAGAGAATGATCTATTTTTAAGACATAATCATGTTCAAATTTTAATATTGTTTAATATCCTGTTCCGTTTACCCAGCTTTAATTTTTCGATAGAGGGTCATATGAGCGAGCGCAGATGGTTAAAAAATTATCCCAGTGGAATTCCTGCTGATGTCGATGTCACTGTTTACAGTTCTTTGACGGCTCTGATTGAAGAAAACCTAAAAACCTATGCTGCCCGGCCAGCATTTCACAATATGGGTTCGGACTTAAGCTATGGAGAAGTCGATCGACTCAGTCGCAATTTTGCGGCTTATTTACAAAACGTTTTAAAACTTGGCAAAGGCGATGTTCTGGCCCTTATGATGCCCAATATTCTTCAGTTTCCCATCGCACTTTATGGCGGTCTTCGTGCAGGACTTACCTTAGCAAATGTCAATCCCTTGTATACCGCAAGAGAACTCAGGCACCAGCTTAGAGACTCAGGAGCAAAAGTCATTGTTATCCTTGACAACTTCGCCCATGTGCTCTCTGAAGTCATTAAAGATACTCCCGTAAAACACGTGATTATCACGCGTATTGGCGACATGCTTTCCTTCCCAAAATCTTTTTTAGCCAATGCCGTCGTAAAACACATTAAAAAAATGGTTCCCCATTTTGACCTCAGCGCCTACAAACCCTCTGATTTTCTCGATGTTCTAAGGGACGGACATGCCCTCAGTTTTCATAAGCCGACAATTACACGAAATGACCTCGCTTTTTTACAGTATACCGGAGGAACAACGGGGGCATCCAAAGGAGCCATGATCAGCCATGGCAATATCGTAGCCAATATTATCCAAGCTTTAACATGGATTAAACAGTTGGTCGAAGAAGACAAAGATACCGGTTTGACAATAATTACCCCGCTGCCTCTTTATCATATGTTTGCGCTTATGGCGAACTGCCTGGTATTCACGATTCTGGGCGGTCACAATATCCTAATCACCAACCCTAGAGATATTAAGGGGCTCATTAAGGAAATGTCTCGCTGGCGTTTTGGTGCGTTAACAGGTGTCAACACTTTGTTTGCCGCACTCATTAATCATCCTGATTTTAAAAAACTAGATTTTAGTAGTTTTCGTTTAGCCCTGGGCGGGGGTATGGCTTGCCAAAAGCCCGTAGCCGATGAGTGGCTCAAAATTACTGGAGTGCCCATGCTTGAGGCCTATGGTCTCACCGAAGCTTCGCCAGGACTCACCATAAACCCCGTTACCCTCGAATCCTTTTCTGGTTATGTGGGTCTCCCGTTACCCTCCACGCTCATAGAAATTCGAGACGAACAAGGTAAAAGCCTTGAAGCAAACGAAGTCGGAGAAATTTATGCTTTTGGTCCCCAGATAATGCAAGGTTATTTTAACCTTCCTGAAGAAACGGCGAATGTGCTATCTCCTGATGGTTGGCTCAGGACCGGAGATATCGGATTCATGGATGAAAGGGGTTACGTAAAGCTCGTAGACCGAAAAAAAGATATGATCATTGTCTCTGGCTTTAATGTATACCCGAATGAAATCGAAGAAATTGTTGTTTCGCACCCCGGAATACTTGAGGCGGCAGCCATTGGTATTCCTTCAAAAAAAACCGGTGAAGAAGTGAAGGTATTTGCCGTCAGAAAAGATCCTAAGGTCACAGAGGAAGAACTCATCCTTTTTTGCCGCAAACATCTCACGGGATACAAAGTCCCCAAAGTGATTGAATTTCGCGAAGACCTACCTAAAACCAATGTCGGCAAAATCTTACGGCGCGAACTGAGGGAAAACACGGCAACTGGGGCTTAAGGGTATAACCAGGTTTTCTGCCAGTTCCCCTGATCATCCAAGTCAAAACGAAACCGATCATGTAAGCGATAAGGTTTTTGATGCCAGAATTCTATGCGCTTTGGTACGACGCGAAACCCTGACCAAAAGGCAGGGCGAGGGACGTCTTTTCCCAAAAATTTGAGCCCAAACTGTGCCACGCGTTTTTCTAATTCTAAGCGGTGGGGCATGGCCTCAGATTGGCGTGAAGCCCAGGCTCCGATTTGACTTTGTAAGGGCCTAGAGACGAAATAAGCATCGGCCTCTTCGGGAGAAACTGGGACAGATTGCCCCGCGATACGAATCTGCTTATCTAGTGATTTCCAGTGCAAACACAAGGCGACCCGTGGATTTTTTTCAATGTCCTGCACCTTTGGGCTTCCGAGATTGGTATAAAAAACAAACCCGCCTAAATCAACACCCTTTAGAAGCACCATCCGCACAGAAGGCTGTCCAATATCATCGACCGTCGCTAGACTCATTGCCGTCGGTTCTTTTTCCTCCGAGTTTTTCGCCTCTAAAAACCAACTTTGAAAGAGTTTATACGGTTCATCTTGTTCTTTCACACCAGGCCTCCCTTCTTCATTAATTTTTTTTTTAAGGGCCTAAGACACAGCCACTTTAACGCTTTTGGTCCTAAAAAGTTAATCAAAAAATGTAATTTCTGAGAGAACGTCTTAAAAAAATTTTTAATGTGACTTATGCCTCGAACTTTGCCAATAGGAATTTATGTTAATATTGGCTTCTGCGACCAGGGGCATTGCTCTTAAATTATGATTTAGTTGTTCTTTTTGCTTGATCATTATATTTTTTGTTTTTCATCCTCCTTGATTTTATTTTTTTAGGAGGTTTTTTATGAGAAATTTCTTTAATTTTTGCATCGCCCGGCTTCTGTGGCTAATTTTATTTTTTTCGCTCTCCGGTAGCGCTGCTAAAGTTTGCTGATAACCATCGACTAAAAATATGGGATCATAACCAAAGCCTCCCTGCCCTTCTGGGGCACAAGCGATTCTTCCGGTAAGACACCCATAAAAAAACTGAACTTTAGCATCGAGGTGAGCACGGTAAGCAAGGCATGTCACAAAAAAAGCATCACGATCGCCTGCTTTTAACTCGCGCATTTCATGTAAAAGTTTCTCAAAATTGGCCTTGTCACTCGATCCCTCTCCTGCGTAGCGCGAACTATAAACACCCGGCTCTCCGCCTAGCTTGGGGACAACAAGGCCCGAATCATCACTCAGTGAAGCCCCCGCCCAAAGCCCTTGGACCGCGTTTAATTTCGTTAAGGCATTTTCACGAAAAGTGCTACCTTCTTCCTGCCAAGATACTGTTTTATTGAGAATAGAAATTGGTAAGGCTCTTAGGGCGAGTGGAGCACAGATACTACTCATTTCCCTAATTTTTCCAAGATTTTGAGTTACAACTAAAAGATCATCCACCGTAAATGTTCCTCATTATTTTTTACTTATTTAGACGGATTCAACTTAACCCTGATTTACATAAAAAGGGGATGCAAAGCACCCCCTCCCCATTAAACAATAATAATCAAAACCAGTGTTTTAGAGCCTACAAAAATTGGCTTAAGACTTTAATGCCGCCACTTTATCGAGCCGTTCCCAAGAAAATTCTGGCCGTCCAAAATGACCGTAAGAAGCGGTGCTCTTATAAATGGGGTGGAGCAAATCAAGAGTTTCTATAATTTGTTTTGGCTTAAAACCAAAGACTCTACGCGCCCTTTTTGAAAGTTCCGCATCACTAACTTTGCCGGTACCGTAGGAATCCACATAAACACTAACAGGTTCTGCAACGCCAATGGCATAGGCTAGCTGGACCAGACATTTTGAGGCGAGCTCTGCGGCAACAATGTTTTTTGCGACATAACGGGCCATATAAGCCGCTGACCGATCAACTTTTGTCGGATCCTTACCAGAGAAGGCTCCACCACCGTGTGCCCCGTGGCCACCATAAGTATCAACAATGATTTTTCTTCCCGTTAAACCGCAGTCACCTTGGGGTCCCCCGATGACAAATGAACCGGTGGGATTGATATGATAAATGGTATTTTTAAGCAGTTCTGCTGGTAAAACTTTTTTTATACAGGTTTCAATAATATATTCGCGAAGCTGAGCTTGAGAAACGTCGGGGCTGTGTTGAGTCGAAACCACAACAGTATCAATGCGAGACAGGCGACCATCTATATATTCAGCGGTTACTTGGCTTTTTGCATCTGGCCTTAAAAAATTGACGTCTTTAGTTTTTCTAAGCACAGAGAGCTCTTTTAAAAGACGGTGTGCGTAACTAATGGTAGCAGGCATAAACTCTGGGGTTTCATCACAGGCAAAACCAAACATCATCCCCTGATCGCCTGCCCCTTGTTCGCCCCCTTGGCTTTGGTGTTCATTAACGCCACGCGCAATATCGGGAGACTGTTGTTCGATTGAGGTAATTATACCACAGCTCTTAGCATCAAATCCTAAGGCTCCATCATCATAACCAATGTCTTCAATCGTTTTGCGTGCCACATCAGCATATTGAATCGCTGCGGTGGTGGTGATCTCTCCAGCAATAACAACAAGCCCGGTTTTCACAAGACTTTCACAGGCCACACGTGATTTGGGATCCTGTTCTAAAAGCGCATCTAAAATAGCGTCACTGATCTGATCGCAAATTTTATCAGGATGACCTTCGCTTACCGACTCGGAAGTGAAGAGGTAGTTGCCTTTTTGAGTTATCATTACAGAGTTCCTTAAATAATAATTGAAATTAATTTTCTTAAAAAAAGGTATGAAAGAGCCATATTTTAGGTAAAAAATTCTAACGAGTTTCCATCTATAAAGCAAGGCTTTCTCATGGGAAAGGTTTCCCCAAAAAAATCAAAATTCGGAGCCACTTTCCGAGAAATAGGTCCCTCTACCCCTTTATAACCTGCTTGTTTGCGAACCAAAATCTCGCATTTAATACATGATTTTTTCTATGAAAATTTATCCATAAAAAAATAAAATTTATAATTACATTCCGTTACTAGAACTAGAATTTAAAGGGATCGTTGTCTAAATCAAAAGCTTGATGGGCCAAGGCTTGACCACAGGGGCAAAATCTATGTTTTTCTATATTTCAGCATGAGGAGTTAAGTAAACTTACTTAGGTTTTTGGTACTTATGTGCGCTTCAGAGATTTATTGGCATTTTGATGACCAAAGCGATGTTCATAGCCATAATTTTCAAATTTTATGACTTGGGCATTTTCTAGCCAGCAAAGCCTTGGTTCATACGAATGACCGGGGTGAATTTCTCCAATGCGTGTTAGGGGCATTTGCGGGTTTTTAGCCAAAGAACTTGCCTCCAGCCTCGCGCTTTCTGAAGGCGAAAGGGTAAAGAGGAGTTCAAAATCTTCTCCGTCACAACAAGCCTGCTCTAAACTTTTTTCCAAGTCCCCGGAAACCATGGAAGGGGATAGGGGTATGGCTTCACGGCTTAACGTAGCTGACAATCCCCCGGATTCGCGCAAAATATGCTGTAGGTCGTTGAGGAGCCCATCGCTGATATCGATCATGGCACTCAGTTTAAACTCGCGTGTTAGCGCCGCTGCTTCGGGCAAACGCGGCAAAAAACGAAGATGCTTTTCTGAGGCCAGGCTATTGCCTAAATATCCGGTAACCCAAATATGGTCTCCCATTTGCGCGCCGCTTCTTTTCACAAGGTATTTGGGATCTATAGTCCCCGAAACAGAGACGCTGATAACAAGTTCCTGACTCCCGCTGGTTGTATCACCTCCGATAATGGCCACATCAAACAAGCGGGCGAGATCACTTAGGCCCTGATACAGAAGATCTGGGCCTTCGCCGGAAATATTTTGAGGAAAAGAAACACAAACCAAGGCCGAAATATTCTCAGCTCCACCCATTGCCGCAAGATCACTTAAATTGACCGCTAAAGCTTTACGTCCTACGAGATCAAGCGGAGTGTCAGAATAAAAATGTACGCCTTCAACAAGAGTGTCCGCAGCAAGTAAAACATAAGTGCCAGAAGAAATTTTGACGACCCCGGCATCATCACCCGGCCCTAAAATTGTTGCTTTATTTGAAACAGGACTACGCCGAATAAAATTGATATAGGAAAACTCACTCACCAAAATACTCTTTCATCATGGCGCCCATTTGCTCTTGTTCATCTGCAATGATAACCTGGGCAAATTGAAAGAGCTCAGCAAAAAAATTTGGGTCTTTTTTTAGGGCCTCGCTTTCACCAATGACCTTGATCCCCTGAGCTAAAAACTGATTCAAAAAAATAAATTTATCACGCAAGACTTCGCCCGCCGTTTTTTTTTCATTTCTTTGCGCAAGAATTTCAAAGCGCATGAGCAGACTCGTATAAAACTCAAACATCACAGCTAAATGATCAATCTTTTCAAAACTGCCATCATCAATACTAAAGTTATATTTACCGTAGAGTCGGTCAAGATCATGCAAATAAGAACTTTGCAAACCGCTTTCGCTGAGGAGATCACTTACATAGAGAGTTGTCTGGGAGGAGGAGTCAAGAAAAAGTTTTTCATAGTCCACAGAAGCCTCAGAAAGCACCGCACTATCCTGAATGAGATCAAAGAGGATTTGTGAAAAACGCGAAGAATGGTTCGCCTCATAGTTCTCTAAAAGAATCAAGAGTTTATGGGAGCGACAAACATCCTCCAAATAAGCCCTGTAGCTTTCATCATCGGGCGGAGAAAATAAAACGGAACAAAGCATAAATGCTGGGGATAGATCAGTTCCCTTTCGTCCGCATGATGAGCCACAGCAGCCTGCCATAATTAATACCCTGGTAAGCTTTGCCTCTAGCAAGGCAGTTATTGTCTATTTAACGCAGTAGCCTTAGAGTTTTGCGCGGTATTTGTCCGAACCTTCTTTGGTGATGCGCAAATATAGGTCACCAAATTTGTTGCTTCTTTCAATATAGGTCGCCTCTGGCCACTCGTTGTAACTGGTAATTAAAACATAATCAGGAAGCGTCCTCAAGATAAACTCCCAGTGTTGTACATACATCGTATGACTTCCATTGGCCCACCGTCCTGTAGGAGACTGCTTTCCATCATTATATCCAGGGGTGATCGTACCAAATTTAGCCTCCTGAGTACTTATATTATCCCACACATATTCTTGTTGCGCTAAAGCCAACTTCCAAAAAACACTATAAAAATAGCAGTTATCAAAAAGGCCTTGATTGACTTTGTTAATGCAGTTGCGGCTTGGTCCTGCCTCACTAATAAAATAAGCAGGGGTTTTAATACTTGAGCGCATGCTGCGCCAAAATCCATCATCAAAATGTTCATTTTTCCAAAAAAATACCGCTGGTTTTCCCGCAATTTTTAAAAACTGTTGATGTTTACCGTAAGTCGACAGTAAATAATTCATGTGAGCTATAATTTGAGCGTTGCTCTGCCCTAGGTTATCTCGCATAAACAGGGGTTCAAAATTGACCGCCACGCAAAAATCCCCAAGAGACGCGCTATAGCTCAGAAGTTCACTCAAAACCATGTCTGATTTATTGGCGCCAAAATCTCCGGGATAAGACCCCACCCAGGATAATATAAACCCGTCGATGCCATGCGCTCGTGCTTCATCGACATGTTGATGAATGATGGCGACTGATTCAGAAGCATAAGCACCTAATTTGGGGTTATCCCCAAGTCGACCCGATAAATTAACCCAGTCCCCATTGTCAAAAGGTGGGCTAGCATACCAACCATAATAAAAAGCGAGGACTTTGCCTTTACTACGGCAATCACTCGCAGCATAGATATTAGGAGAAAAGTGGGCAGCAAACCCCAAAATACAAAATAAGGTAAACATGAGCTTTATTATTGAGCGCACTTCCTTCTCCCCCCTAAAAAAATTACAAAACCCAGTTAAGGTATCTGGCTTTCTTAATTTAAAAAAAAGAAGCTCCTCAATCTCTACCAAACATTTTATCTAGGACCTGCTTTGGGGCAGGCTCATAATGGTCAAAGCTCATGGTATAAGTAGCCCTACCCTGGGACGCGGAGCGAACCTGCGTCGAGTAACCAAACATACCCGCAAGGGGCACAAAAGCATGAATACACTGCAACTGGTTTTTTTGAGAAATATTTTGGATTTTTGCGTGCCGGGAATTTAGGTCATTTATCACTCCTGATAAATAATCATCGGGTACTAAAACCTCTAAGGCCATAACAGGCTCCATCAATATAGGCGATGCTTCACGCACGCCCTTATTAAATGCCTGTGCTGCGGCAATTTTGAAAGCCACTGCATCCGATATCTGGTCATCAAAATCAACGGCAAGCAAAGTTACTTTTATCCCTAATAAGCCATATCCCGCCAACGGCCCAGAATGCATTGACTCCTCAACACCCTGTTTTATGACTTGAATAAAATCTTTGGGAAATCGGCTTTCTTTTATAATTGAGGTGAAACTCATAGCAGTTTGGTCAGCACTTGGTTCCACGCTTAAGGTCACACCTGCATATTGCCGTTCTCCTGCAGCTTCTCGGTCGAGCAAAAACTTGACGGAATTTTTTTCCGTAATAGCTTCGCGATAAGAGACCTGTGGCGTTCCAATATTGGCATTGACTTTGAACTCCCGTTTTAAGCGGTCCACAATAATATCTAAATGGAGTTCTCCCATACCACAAATTAAGGTTTGTCCTGTCTCAGCATTGAACTGAACCCGAAAAGAAGGATCCTCTCTCTCAAGACGCTTTAGAGTATCTAACAGTTTTCCCGAATCAGCCTGGCTTTTGGGTTCGATGGCAACGGAAATGACAGGTTCAGGAAAAACAACTGATTCATAACGAATTTGGTGTGCCACATCACACAGGGTATCTCCTGTTGCCGAGAGCTTTAAACCAGCAATCGCACAAATATCCCCCGCATGAACCTCCTGCAAATCTTCGCGTTGATTTGCCATCATCCGCAGGATTCTACCAACACGTTCTTTTTTGCCAACGCGGGTATTTTGTACCATTTGTCCCGCTTTTAAAATTCCCGAATAAACGCGTATGAAGGTCAAATTTTCTACGAAGGGATCACTCATTATTTTGAAGGCTATAGCGGAAAATGACTCATCTACCGTTCTTTGCCTTTCTAAAGGTTTTTCCTTATCATCAGCGCTAAGACCATGAACAACGTCAAAATCAATGGGGGCGGGAAGAAAATCAATAATGGCATTGAGCAGAGGCTGAATGCCCTTATTTTTAAAGGCACTCCCACAAAAAACCGGAACTATTTTACCGGCAATCGTTCCTTTTCGTGCTACTGACTTTAATATTTCTAAAGAAGGCTCTTCACCATTCAAATATTTATCTGCTAGATCATCATCCAGATCAGCTAAAGTCGCGATAAGATTTTCTCTCGCGACCTTAGCCTCCTCCACTAAGTCAGATGGAATTTCACCATGAGAATAATTTTCTTTTTGATCTTTTGGGTTTTGAGGCCAAATCCACGTTGTCATTGTCAATATATCAACAACGCCTTCAAAACTGTCTTCAATACCGATGGGCAACTGAAAAGGGACAGGATTGGCGTTTAATTTGGTTCTAATCGAAGAAACAGATTCATGAAAATTAGCTCCTACCCGGTCAAGCTTATTGATAAAGGCAAGTCGTGGGACATGATATTTATTTGCTTGACGCCAAACTGTTTCAGACTGAGGCTCAACACCAGAAACGCCATCAAAAACAGCAATAGCGCCATCAAGAACGCGTAAGCTGCGCTCTACCTCCACGGTAAAATCCACATGGCCAGGAGTATCAATAATATTTATGGTATTACCGTCCCACTCGCAGCTAATGGCCGCGGCGGTTATCGTTATGCCACGTTCCTGCTCCTGAATCATCCAGTCCATGGTAGCGGTTCCTTCATGGACTTCGCCAATTTTATATATTTTTCCAGTATAAAAAAGAATGCGTTCTGTCGTTGTGGTTTTCCCCGCGTCAATATGCGCCATAATACCGATGTTGCGAATCTTTGATAAATCTAAATTAGTTTTTACCGCCATACAAAATTTATCCTAATTACCATAAAAAAAAACAGCGCCATAATTATAATTTAATTATGCGCTGTTTATGATACTTCAAAAATATTCGGTTAAATACCGGAAAAATTAAAATCTAAAATGAGCAAAGGCTTTGTTAGCTTCGGCCATTTTATGAACTTCTTCGCGTTTCTTGATCGCAGAACCTTTCTTCTGTGAAGCATCTACGAGCTCTGCTGCGAGCTTTTCGCGCATACTTTTACCGGTGCGTGAACGTGCACTTTCAATAACCCAGCGAATCGCAAGAGCTTGCCTTCTCTCTGGTCTTACTTCGACAGGAATCTGGTAGTTGGCCCCACCAATACGGCGAGACTTTACTTCTAACAAGGGCCTTGCATTTTCTAAGGCAGCTTTAAATAGCTCAATACCTGTTTTAAAAGTTCCGAGCGAAGAACCGCCTCTTTTTTCTATGGTTTCTATAGCACCATAAAAATTCTTTTCGGCTGATGCTTTACGACCATCATACATCATCTTATTGATGAATTTGGCCACAACCTGATCATTGTAAACTGGATCAGGTAAAATCTCTCTTTTTTCTATTTCGCGACGTCTTGGCATAAATAAATATCACTCCTAAATACGATCACTAATTATATTGACTCAATTTATCATTTAGACCCTTATATTTACCTTTATGGAATTATAAGGAGCATCCGCAGTTATACTAGGCTTTTTTAGGCCTTTTTGCACCATATTTACTACGCCCTTGACGTCGTGCGGCAACGCCAGCACAGTCCAAAGAACCGCGCACAACGTGATAACGCACACCGGGAAGATCCTTGACTTTTCCACCCCGAATCAAAACCACGGAGTGTTCCTGCAAGTTGTGACCCTCGCCACCAATGTAGGAGGTAACTTCATAGCCATTAGTGAGGCGCACACGACAAACCTTCCGCAAAGCCGAGTTAGGCTTCTTGGGGGTCGTGGTATATACACGAATACATACACCTTTTTTCTGGGGAGAATTTTTAAGCGCTGGACTCTTAGACTTCATCGCCTTTTGAGATCGCTTATTCTTAATCATCTGATTAATTGTTGGCATACTAATTTATCCTTTTAAATACACTTTGCTAAAGCCGATATAGTTATCAGAAAAACAATCACTTGGCAATAACCAAATGAAGACAAACATAAATTCAATGGTTTTTAGCCGATTACCTATTCGGAAACACTCAGTAAAAACCGCACTTAACACCTAACTACGCCTCTAAAGTCCACCCATGGCGGCATGAGCGGGATTAACAACCAACTTTGCAGGTTGGCGATCATCACGAACAATCTCCGTCTCTTCGCCTTTCAGACGGTAACGCACATTGCGGTAGTATGATGCTCCCGTACCA
Organism: Oligoflexia bacterium; assembly: GCA_030432875.1. GTDB lineage: Bacteria > Bdellovibrionota_B > Oligoflexia > Oligoflexales > JAGOVF01 > JAUILP01. Next base: position 43,170 of record JAUILP010000009.1, read on the forward strand.
GCAGGGATCAATCGTCCCATAATAACATTCTCTTTGAGCCCCCTTAAGTGATCTACTTTGGAGTTTATACTCGCTTCCGTCAACACTTTAGTTGTTTCCTGGAAAGATGCTGCCGATATAAAGCTTTCTGTCGACAAGGCTGCTTTGGTAATACCTAGAAGTATCGGGGTAAATACCACGAGCCGTTTACCTTCTGCTTCTAAAGCTTTATTAGCATCCTCTACCTCACTACGCTCAACGTTTTCCCCAGGAAGGAAGCGGCTATCCCCAGCATCGTCAATGCGCACACGACGGAGCATCTGGCGGATAATAACCTCAATATGCTTATCATTTATTTTAACACCCTGAAGATTATAGACCCCTTGAACCTCGGTGATAAGGTATTCGGCTAGAGCATTGCTCCCCATAACTTCAAGTATCTCATGAGGATTGGGGCTACCATCCACAAGCGGCTCCCCTTTACGAACATAGTCACCCTCGGTAACAAAAATATGACGCCCTTTAGGAATAGGAATATCTTTTCCATCTTCCGCAGCACCCGTATCGTCGACAATCAGTAATTTTCTTTTGCCCTTGGTATCAGCACCAAATTTTACCGTTCCATCACGGTAAGCTAAAATCGCCGCATCTTTAGGCTTTCTGGCTTCAAAGAGTTCAGCAACACGAGGAAGACCACCGGTAATATCTTTAGTCTTGGCTGTCTCTCGAGCTAGTTTAGCAAGCAAGTCGCCAGCGCGAACGTCCGCGCCATTTTCAAACATCAAAGTTGCCCCAATGGGGATAGAATAGCGAGCCGGTTTACCATCAATAGTTATGACCTCTCCTTTTTCATCAACAATTTGGAGAGCTGGCTTTAAGTTAGCTCTTCCTGAGTCAATCACAACTTTTTGGGTCAAAAAAGTAATTTCATCTACGCGTTCTTCCATTGATTTTCCATCAACAATATCGACGTAATGAATAAATCCCGATACCTCAGTGATAATAGGTAAAGAGAATGGGTCCCACTGAACTAAACGTGTTCCGGCTTTGGTATCTTGTCCATCTTCAACATGTAAGGTTGAGCCATAGGCCACAGGATATGAGTCAATGTTTTTACCGAGTTGATCGAAAAGATTGATCTGACCATTTCTCGTAAGAACAACCTGTTTGCCTTCGCTATTGCGAACAGTTTTAACATTTTGAAAACTGAGTTTTCCAGAAAAACGGGTATCAATTGTGTTGGCTTCCGCTTTATGAGTCGCAGCACCACCAAAGTGGAAGGTACGCATGGTTAACTGGGTTCCTGGTTCACCAATGGACTGAGCTGCTATAACACCTACGGCTTCACCAACATTAACAAGATGTCCAGTGCCTAAGTCACGGCCATAACATTTTGCACAGACACCCCGCCCTGCTTCGCAGGTCAAAACATTTCGCACCCGTGCAAGTTCTACCCCAGACCGGTCAATGAGTACAGCATGATCCTCATTTATCAGGGTTCCCTCAGGAATTAAAATTTCTTTGGAGCCTAATTTCAAAACATCGGCAGCGAGAACACGTCCTAAAATGCGTTCTCCCAGAGTTTGTTTTATTTCGCCACCTTCACGTTTGGGACTGAAGGTCATTCCTCCCGACGTACCACAATCAAATGCCACAATAATACTATCCTGCGAAACATCAACAAGACGCCGAGTCAAATATCCAGAACTCGCGGTTTTTAACGCTGTATCTGCAAGACCCTTACGCGCCCCGTGTGTAGAGGTAAAATATTCGAGAACCGTCAAGCCTTCTCTAAAGTTAGCGGTAATCGGCGTAATAATAATATCACCGGAAGGTTTAGACATAAGACCACGCATACCCGCAAGCTGCCTGATCTGCTGCGCCGAGCCCCTTGCACCTGAGTCGGCCATCATAAAAATAGAGTTATTACTGGCGACGAGCTTCTCCTCACCATTATAATCCATTCTTTTCATCGTGGAAATATTCTTAATCATAGCCTCAGCAATCTGCTCAGTAACTTTAGCCCACATGTCGATGGTTTTGTTGTAACGCTCACCTTCGGTTAATAGACCTTCTGAGTATTGCTCTTTAATTTTTTTAACTTCTTCATACGCTTCCGAAATGAGAAACTTTTTCTCGTCAGGGATAACCATATCACCAATAGCGATCGAAAGACCCGCCATCGTAGAATAGTAATAACCCAGAGCCCTTAAAGCATCAGCAAGAAGAACCGTTGCCTTAGGACCCGCAAGCCTAAAGGAAACATCTATAAGTTTTTGGAGTTCCTTACGATTCATTATTTTATTTATCGCAGAAAAAGGCAACTGGACGGGAAGTATTTCTGCTAAAAGAACCCGGCCTACTGTAGACAGAACACGAGTTTCTTCCATTTTTATATATATAGGTGCTTGAAGAGAAACTTCGCCATGATCAAAGGCAACACGCACATCTTCTGGGTTAGCAAAGTGGCGACCGCCACCCTTAGCGCCAACATCATCTTTGGTCATATAGTAGATACCGAGAACAATATCCTGACTAGGCACAATCATCGGCGATCCCGATGCTGGGCTTAAGATATTGTTTGTGGACATCATCAGCACTCGAGCTTCAACCTGTGCTTCGACAGAGAGAGGAATATGTACCGCCATTTGATCCCCGTCAAAGTCCGCATTAAATGCCTGACATACAAGGGGGTGCAACTGAATAGCTTTACCTTCAATCAGAACAGGTTCAAAGGCTTGAATACCGAGTCGGTGAAGCGTTGGCGCGCGATTGAGAAGTACAGGATGTTCCTTAGTGACTTCCTCAAGAATATCCCAAACCTCAGGGCGCTCTTTATCAACAAGTTTTTTCGCACTTTTTATCGTAGAAACAATGCTATGTTCTTCGAGTTTGTTATAGAGAAATGGCTTAAACAATTCGATGGCCATTTTTTTAGGGAGTCCGCATTGATGTAAGCGTAAATGTGGCCCAACGACGATGACGGAACGTCCCGAATAGTCAACCCGTTTTCCCAAGAGATTTTGTCTGAAACGACCTTGTTTTCCTTTAAGCATATCAGACAGCGATCTCAGCGCGCGTTTGTTTGACCCTGTAAAGACCTTACCACGACGACCATTATCGAAAAGAGCGTCAACTGACTCTTGGAGCATGCGCTTTTCATTGCGCACAATGATTTCTGGCGCATTGAGTTCGATCAAACGAAGTAAACGATTATTTCTGTTAATAACCCTTCGGTACAAATCGTTCAAATCAGATGTCGCAAAACGGCCACCATCTAGAGGTACTAGAGGCCTTAGATCAGGAGGAAGAACAGGAATTACTGTCATCATCATCCATTCTGGCCGCTGTAAATATTCGCCACGCTCGTCTTTTTGAGCAAAGGCTTCGATGATTTTGAGTCTTTTTTGCAACTTTTTCTTAGTCGCTTCGGAGTTACAAGTTTGCAGCTCGTCACGAAGATCATCAATAAGATCTTCAAGCCTAAGACTCTCTAATAGTTCTTTGACGGCTTCACTACCGACACCGGCTCTAAAGGCTCCATTGCCATATTTCATTAAGTAAGCATCATACTCTTCTTCCGAAAATACTGAGCCAACTTTTAAATCTGTACTCCCCGCATCTAATAGGATGTAAGATTCGCTATAAAGAACTCGCTCACAATCTTTTAAAGGAATATCTAAAATCATGCCGATTCTTGAAGGCAGCGACTTTAAAAACCAAATATGTGCAACGGGAGTCGCTAGGTTGATATGTCCTAGACGCTCACGTCTGACTTTGGAGTGAATGACTTCCACACCGCACTTATCACAAACGATACCGCGGTGTTTCATGCGCTTATATTTACCACAAATACATTCATAATCCCGCACCGGCCCAAAAATCTTGGCACAAAAAAGACCATCACGTTCTGGTTTGAACGTTCGGTAATTTATCGTCTCTGGTTTTTTTACTTCGCCGAAGGACCAACTGCGAATCTTTTCTGGAGAAGCAATGGCTATCTTGATCGCGCTAAAATTTAGTGGATCAACAGGTTTATCAAAAAACGATGATTTTTCTTTCAAGGTAAACTCCTTTAAAAACTCGCTCTAAATTTCGTACTATACATTTCGCCGTGGGATGTCTCCTGGTCGCAGAGTGGGATTTCCTCTCATAAAAAACATAAAAAGGAAATCCTTTAATTTCACCCTTCAGGACTTAGTCATCAACGCTGTCGCGCCGATGACTAACTATGCTGCAAACTATCCACACTAATTTCTTCGCCATCCTTTTGCAGTAAAGATATATCCAGACCGAGACTTTGAAGTTCTTTAATAAGAACATTAAAGCTCTCTGGCATACCTGGAGTCATGAGGTTAGTCCCTTTAACTATAGACTCATACATACGCGTACGCCCCATGATATCGTCTGATTTTACGGTTAGCATCTCCTGTAAAGTATAAGCAGCCCCGTAAGCTTCCATCGCCCAGACCTCCATCTCTCCTAAGCGCTGGCCACCAAACTGAGCTTTACCCCCAAGAGGCTGCTGGGTTACCAAAGAGTAAGGACCAGTAGAACGAGCATGTATCTTTTCATCAACCAAATGGTGAAGTTTTAACACATACATAACCCCAACAGTGACCCTGTTATCAAATTTTTGCCCTGTCAAGCCGTCAAAAAGATCTACCCGGCCATCCGGATCGATATCACCGAGTTCTAAGGCTTCGGATATTTCTTGCTCAGAGGCACCATCAAATGCTGGGTTACTAATGGTGATACCTTCTTTGTATTTTTTTACAAAATCTTTTAAGGCATCATCAGAACATGTTTTGAGAAATGATTTTACCTGATCTATGAGAGGATCATTTTGCCAAACTTTTAAAATAATATCGGAAACAAGATCACGATCAAAGGCCGCTTCAATCATATGATTTAACTTGGTACCAATATTGCGACATGCCCAGCCCAAATGGGTCTCAAGAATCTGTCCCACGTTCATCCTCGAAGGAACACCAAGAGGATTGAGAACGATATCAACAGGTCGCCCATTAGCAAGGAATGGCATATCCTCTTCTGGCAAAATCCGGGAAACCACACCTTTGTTTCCATGGCGGCCCGCCATTTTATCACCGACTTGAAGCTTCCGCTTGATCGCGATATAGACCTTGACCATTTTAATAACGCCCGGAGGTAGTTCATCACCCTTGCGGACTTTTTTAATTTGCTCTGTTGTCATAAAGCGAATTAGTTCAATTTTTTCTTTTAAATCATCAAAAATCTTATTAAGAAGATTATTTTTCTCGGCATCTGATAGAGACAATTTAGACCACAAAGTATAGGGAACTTTATCCATATTTTCTTTGGTAAGGCTATTACCTTTTTCTAAAATCACTGTCTTGTTATCATCGCGAACATCTTGGGCAATGGTTGTCTTTGCCGCAATTTTAACAATCTTTCCAAAAGCAGAATCTTTGATAATTTTGATACGATCGGCTTCGTCTTTACGAAGTTGTGAAATTTCTTCTTCCTCTATAGAAAGACTCCTTGAGTCTTTTCCTGCACCTTCTCGTGCATAAACTTTAGCCCCGATAACCGTGCCCACGACTCCCGGCGGGACGCGTAGGGAACTATCGCGAACATCTCCGGCTTTTTCACCGAATATGGCCCGCAAAAGCTTTTCCTCTGGGGTGAGTTGAGTTTCTCCTTTTGGGGTAATCTTACCGACAAGAATATCACCTGGCTTAACCTCAGCACCGATTTGAATAATACCGGCATCATCGAGATTAGCTAAGGCATCTTCGCCCACGTTAGGAATATCACCTGTTATCTCTTCATGACCTAATTTGGTATCGCGAGAAAGGCACTCGAATTCCTGAATATGCACACTTGTGAACAAATCTTCTTTAACTGTTCTTTCGGAAATGAGAATAGAATCCTCGAAGTTGTAGCCATTCCAAGGCATAAAGGCTACGACGATATTCTGCCCTAAAGCGAGCTCACCTGTATCTGTTGCGAAACCGTCCGCAATAATATCATTTCTTTTTACCAGTTCTCCGACATGCACAAGAGGCTTTTGGTTGATACACGTATCTTGATTGGAACGCTTGTACTTCTCAAGTTTATAAATATCAACATCTCCACCAACTTCAGTCACATCGCGACCATCTTCTTCAGTTTTTACGACTATACGGTTAGCATCCACGCTAACAACAATACCCTCACGTTTCGCCACGATGGCACAACCCGAATCACGGGCAACGAGCTTTTCCATTCCGGTACCGACTAACGGCGCACTGGTCCTAATTAAGGGTACGGCCTGACGCATCATATTCGATCCCATCAAGGCCCTGTTCGCATCGTCATTCTGTAAAAAGGGTATCAGTGATGCGGCGACAGAAACTAATTGACCTGAACCCACATCCTGCAAATCTGCCTCTTCCTGCCTAACAGTTTCACTCTCACCTGCGCGACGAGCATAAGTTAGTCCCGCTTCTTTAAACTGCGGAGACTGAGTCAACTGGGCGATGACATGGTCTTTATGTTCTTCTGATGCCGTGTAATATTTTACCTCACCAAAGTTATCGCTATCCTTATCGATATTTCTATAAGGGGTTTCAATGAAGCCATAATCATTTACACGAGCATAGCTAGCAAGGGATGAAATAAGACCAATATTTGGTCCCTCTGGCGTTTCAATAGGACATATGCGCCCGTAATGCGTGGGATGAACGTCACGAACCTCAAATCCCGCACGTTCTCTGCTCAATCCACCCGGTCCTAAAGCCGATAGACGCCGTTTGTGCGTAATTTCTGAAAGAGGATTGGTTTGATCCATAAACTGGCTGAGCTGAGAACTGCCAAAGAATTCTTTAACGACAGCAGAAGCTGGTTTGTTATTAATGAACTCACTTGGTAAAGCAGTTTCAATATCTTGAAGCTGCAAACGTTCACGAATCGCGCGTTCAATTCTTAGGAGACCAATACGGTACTGGTTTTCAAGCAACTCGCCCACAGCCCGTACACGACGGTTACCGAGATGATCGATATCATCAATAAAGCCGAAGCCATTTTTTAACTGAAGTAAATAAGCTAAAGTCCTTAAAATGTCCTCTTTAGTCAAAATGTGGACATCACCAGGAACATCAAGCCCTAAGCGTTCATTAAGTTTAATCCGACCAACCGCGCCTAGGTCATAGCGATCAGGATTAAAAAATAAATTTTCAAACAAAATAGTCGCCGCTTCAACTGTGGGTGGATCACCGGGACGTAACCTTTTGTATATTTCAAAAACAGCCTCTTCTCGTGTATTCACTTTATCATCTATAAGTGTGTTACGGAGTGAGGCATCAACGTTTACATTATCGATAAATAAGATATGAAAATCTTTGACACCACTATCAACTAGTTTCTCCAGAATTTCATCTTTTTCAATTTCAGTATTTACCGCAAAAAGGAGATTACCCTTTTTATCAAACACATCCTCAGCAAACACCTTACCGACAAGAGAAGCTCTCTCTAAAACTTGGTATTCTAGGCCTGCAGCCTGCATTTGTTTAATTGCAGCAATCGAAATACGTCTATTTTTTTTGACAAACAGCTTACCTGTTTTAACATCAACAATATCTTCACTCGCCCGCTGCCCTTTGAGCAAATCAAAGTCTAATTTTCTCTCAAAAACCCCTGAACTGATGCGTACTTTTTCTTTTTGATAAAAGTAATCAAGAATTTCTTTATCACTATAGCCAAGCGCTTTAAGAAGTATGGTTGCGTGCATCTTGCGCCGACGATCTATTCGGACATAGAGGATATCTCTTGAATCAAATTCAAGATCTAACCAACTGCCGCGGTATGGAATAACGCGTGCAGAGTATATGGGTTTACCAGATGAACTGTTTTTTCCCTTATCATGGTCAAAAAATACACCGGAAGACCGATGAAGTTGGGATACGATAACGCGTTCAGTACCATTGATAATAAAAGTCCCTTGCTCAGTCATGAGGGGAATTTCACCGAAATAAACTTCTTGTTCTTTCAGATCAAGGACATTGCGAATATTTGTTTCTTTATTAACGTCCCAAATGGTCAGCCTGATAATAACCTTTAGAGGCGCAGCATAACTCATTCCTCTTTGACGGCATTCGCCAACAGAATATTTGGGCTCTTCAAAAAAATAACTTACGTACTCAACTGTAGCTGCACCTGAAAAATCCTCTATGGGGAAGACAGACTTAAAGACACCCTCAAGGCCCATGGGTTTTCTATCCTCGGAGGGAATATCAGCTTGTAAAAACTTTTCGTAAGAATTTCTTTGTAACTCAATTAAATAAGGTATCTCCACAGCGGAGGGAATTTTAGCATAGGACTTGCGGGGGCGAGAAAAACTAGCGTTGAGAGAGGTGGACATCAAACGCTCCTCATGAATGTAATTTTAAATTTAGTAAAGAACTCTAGATATTTAACCTAATCTAATCCGTATCAATGAGCACTAACACTTTAGCCCTAGAAAATTTCTCAGGACTGATAAATACCTAGCTGCTCCTTGCTGATCCAACAGAAAAAAGACTAGCATCTGCTAAAATTTTTGACCTATCGCCTAATTAAGCCACGGTAAGCAATCAACTTGAATAAAACGCGATCCCCGTGCGACTCAGCCAAAAAAACCAGATGTTACCCTTAACGACCGTTCAAAATAAAGTCTTATAGACTCTATTTTTTGCACTAATTTCATAAAGCGCTTACTATCACTTATCCAGCAACCTCAAAATGATAAAAAAACACGGAATACCATCCCGAAACATCTATAAATCGTTAAAATACAAGCGACTTACTAATGAATCTAAAAAATTGGTACCATGCTTTTGGGAAATTAACAATCTTTATCATTCCTTGGCTAAAATAAATGAAATGACAAAGACAAACAACCATTTATAACAGTTTGTTTGTCTTTTTTAGTAAGTTTTGTTCCAACCGCATATGAGACTGCTTTTAAGGCGAAGTTTTAATAAGCTCAAGCAATCCCATAAAAAACGGTGGCAAAAATTTACTTCACTTCGACTTTAGCGCCAGCTTTTTCAAGGAGTTCCTTGATTTTTTGAGCTTCATCTTTGGAAACACCCTCTTTGACTGTCTTGGGCGCGCCCTCAACCAAGTCTTTTGCTTCTTTTAAGCCAAGACTTGTGATAGTGCGGATTTCCTTAATGACGTTGATTTTCTTTTCACCGCCGTCAGCAAGAACAACAGTAAATTCTGTCTGCTCTTCTGTTGGAGCAGCCGCAGCAGCTGGCATTGCTGCCATAGCCATTGGAGCAGCCGCGCTCACGCCAAATTTATCTTCAAGCTCTTTCACAAGCTCAGCCGCTTCGAGTAATGTGAGCTTTTCTAAAAACTCAATTACTTGTTCTTTAGTCACAGTTGACATCTTTAACTCCTCTCGAAATAAGTCCACCGGTATAATAGTAGCCTGTGGAAGGTTTTAGGTAATTGTCGTTATCCAACTTTTTTATCTTTAATGGCGTTGATTACTTGGACCAACTGCCTTGGCACACTACTTAATACACCCATGATTCCCTTATGAGGGGCAACCAACGAACCGAGAATCTTAGCAAGAAGAACTTCTTTACTCGGTAGTTTAGAAATATCTTCTAATTGACTCAAATTAAGGCGCTGGTTATCAATGAGCCCACATTTAAGTACAAATTTGGGGTGATCCTTCTGAAACTCTAAAGCAACTTTTGCTGCTTCAACGGGGTCACCCTTAAGAAGAACAAGTCCGCAAGGACCCTTAAAATCCTCGCGAATGAGATCAAGTCCACCTTCTTCTGCCCCTTTTTTAGCGACGCGGTTTTTGATCACCTTAAACTCGCTGTTCGCTTTGCGCAGAAGCGTCCTCAAATCAGAAAGCTCGGCAACAGTCATACCTCTGTATTCGGCTAAAATAGCCCCATTAGCCTCTTTAAACTTGGCAACAAACTGTTCTCTTAGCTGTACTTTTTGTTTTTTATCCATAAAACACTCTCTTATATTAATGCTAATTCTAAATATTTAGCGAAAATTTAAACTTTACTTTTTGAACGGCGTGAGATCAACCTTGACTCCCGGACCCATGGTAGCAGAAATCGAGAGATTTTTTAGGTATGTTCCCTTGGAGGTTGAAGGCTTAGCCCTCACTATCGCCTCAACAAGCGTTTTAATGTTTTCTTCAAGCTGCTCTGGCGTGAAACTTACTCGACCAACTGGAGCATGAGCAATACCCGCTTTGTCTACTCGGTACTCAACACGACCAGATTTTAGCTCATTGATCGTTTTAACAAGGTCAAATGTCACAGTACCAAGCTTAGGATTTGGCATAAGACCACGAGGTCCCAAAATCTTTCCCAGCTTACCTACAACGCCCATCATGTCTGGAGTCGCGATCACCTGATCAAACTCCATCCAGCCCTCAGTAATTTTAGCGGCGAGATCATCACCACCAACAAACTCTACCCCAAGGGAAGACGCTTCTACAGCTTTATCACCCTTAGCAAAAACGACAACGCGAACGGTTTTTCCTAAGCCATGCGGTAAAGGCGTTGCCCCCCTAAGGTTTTGATCTGCTTGACGAGGATCAAGACCGAGGTTTAAAGCCACATCGACTGAGGCGTTAAATTTTGCATAGGAGGTCTCTTTTACCAGATTGATCGCTTCTTGGAGGGGATACAACTTAACACGATCGACATTCTTTAAAGCACCACGAATTTTTTTCCCACGATGAGCCATAAATATTCCTTTTTGTGGTTCAAACGAGTTGGCAAACCTACTCCAACTCTCCCAACTAAGGCCGTTTACTCATTAATAATTAATCTCATCCAAGTATCAAGAGTAAAACGTAATTAATTCAATAAATCCCAATTTAAAAGTCACCCAAAAAACAATTTCGGGCGCTCACTAACCCTCAACAACTTCCAACCCCATGCTTCGCGCTGATCCCATGATGATTTTCATCGCATTTTCTTCATCATAAGCATTCAAGTCAGCCATTTTTGCCAAAGCTATTTCTTTTACTTGACTCTTTTTAACGCTTCCACAAGTTTCTTTACTCGGAGCCTTAGAGCCCTTATCTATCTTTGCTGCTTTTTTCAAAAAGTCACTTGCAGGAGGAGATTTTGTTATGAATGAAAAAGATTTATCTGCATATACATAAATAATAGTTGGTAGAACGGAACCCGCTTGCTTTTGAGTTCGTGCATTAAATTCTTTGCAAAAACCCATAATGTTAACACCGCGCTGTCCGAGCGCTGGACCAACAGGAGGCGAAGGGTTGGCTTTGCCCGCTGGTATCTGTAACTTAATCATACCCGTTATTTTCTTTGCCACAACGCAACTCCTTACTCAGTATCTATTAAAGCTTATTGATAATATTTAATGCGTAAGATCAATTTTCAGAACATTGAACAAACGCTTTTGTTAAATCCACCACTCACAATTTCATAATTTTCAGTCTTATTTACAACACGGTAAAAAAAACCCGAATATCGTGCTTACGGATTTTTGAAACTATTGTCAAGGCAAAAAGCATAGCAGATAAAAAAATTAACATCTATCGTTATTAAATAGTTTTTTTAACTTGATGATAATCCAGCTCTACTGGAGTTTCTCGCCCAAAAATACTAACAAGTATCCTAAGTTTCTGGCGATCAGGCTTAACCTCATCAACGATGCCATCAAAATTCGTAAAGGCACCATCAATAATTTTAACACTTTCTCCTTTTTCAAAGCTGACAACACTCGCCACCTTATTGCGTTCTGCTGCCGCTTCAGGAGAGGTTAAACGCACTGCCTCTTGCTCAGATATAGGCCTGGGGTTCTTCTGATCTCCGACGAACCCATTGATTTTGGGGGTCGTCTTAAGGATACTCATTGATTTTTCGTTGCAAACCATCTCAACAAGCAAATAACCAGGGTAAGAGGTTTTTTCTTTAAGCTTCTTTTTCCCGCTTTTTAGCAGCTGCTCAACGACAGTCTTGGGAACAAAAATATCCCCAAAAAACCTCTCAACTTTTTCACGGGTTATTGACTCTATTAGAGCCTGCTTCGCCCTATCTTCTTGACCAGAATAGACGTTAATGACGTACCATTTAAGATCAGGGTTTTTTACGACAGCAGGCGTTTTTACTTCAGAATCAGCTAATGGCGCTTTGCCCGAGGATTCAATTTCAGTATTCTCTTGTGGATCTTGGTCAGTTTCCATATTTACTCTCAGCCTTATTTGTAAACACTAAAAACTTTTTTTTGTATAAGCATTAGTGTGCCTTAGGTTTATTTTTAATGCCGAACACATTTCATAACCTAAGAGATGATTTGTTTTAGTACCCATGACCAACTAAAATCAAATATTGCAAGGATAACCGCGAGTATAGCAACCACTATGCACACAATAACAGTCATCCTCTTTGTATCATCAAAACTCGGCCACGACACTTTGCGAAGCTCAGCGATGGCAGAAATGTAATATTCATTTTTTTCTTTGTCGCTGCGCATAAAGAAAACAATCACCGCAGCTATGGCAAGGCTTGCTAGCACTATAATGGTGGGGAGAGATGTACTATACTTATCAAGCCACCCCGATTGCTCCCCTAAGGCAGTACAAAAGCGGTAGATAACGTAGTATATTAATCCTAAAACAGCAACATACGCGATATTGAGCCAGGCACGATCATCTTTTTGCATACTAACCTACCCATTCGAAAGAACTTTGATTTATTAAAGCAGGCGAGGAGGGATTCGAACCCCCAGCCCGCGGATTTGGAATCCGCTGCTCTACCGTTGGAGCTACTCGCCTATAAAATACAAACACATTAGGTTCTAATCTATATAATTAAAACCTAATGTGCACTAAGAACCTAAAAAATATTTACTCAATAATTTCAGCAACAACACCAGCCCCTACTGTTCTACCACCTTCACGAATAGCGAAGCGAAGCTCTGTGTCCATGGCGATAGGGTTGATCAATTCAACTATCATATCGATATTATCACCTGGCATAACCATCTCAACACCATCTGGCAATTGGATAGTACCGGTAATATCAGTAGTTCTAAAATAAAACTGTGGTCTGTAGCCTTTGTAGAATGCGGTATGACGTCCACCTTCTTCTTTGGTCAAAATATAGACCTGGGACTTAAATTTCTTATGAGGCGTAATAGTACCTGGGGCAGCAAGAACTTGACCACGAAGTACATCTTCTCTTTTTACACCACGCAGAAGCACTCCGACGTTATCACCAGCGCGCCCCTCATCAAGAAGCTTCCGGAACATTTCAACACCGGTACAGGTAGTTTTAACCGTTGCTTTAATACCAATGATTTCTACCTCTTCACCAACTTTAACGATACCTCTCTCAACCCTACCGGTTACAACAGTACCACGACCTGCGATGGAGAATACGTCTTCGATTGGCATCAAAAAAGGCCTATCAATGGGACGCTCTGGAACAGGAACATAGGCATCAACCGCTGCGACCAAATCAAATATACATTTTGCATCAGCGTCATCTGCATTTGCGGCATTTAAAGCTTTAAGAGCCGATCCACGAATGATAGGGGTTTCTTCACCTGGGAATTTATATAGATCGAGGAGTTCTCTAACTTCCATTTCAACGAGTTCAAGCAGCTCAGGATCATCAACCATATCGCATTTATTTAAAAAAACAACGATTCTAGGAACACCAACTTGGCGCGCAAGAAGAATATGCTCACGGGTCTGAGGCATAGGACCATCAGCAGCACTTACTACGAGTATCGCTCCGTCCATTTGTGCAGCACCAGTGATCATGTTTTTTACGTAGTCAGCGTGACCTGGGCAATCCACATGGGCATAATGCCTTTTTTCAGAAAGATATTCTACGTGTGCCGTTGAAATTGTGATACCACGTGCTTTTTCTTCAGGGGCTTTATCAATCTCATCAAAAGCCTTGACATCGCCACCAAACTTCATCGCCATAATTCTAGTAATGGCCGCCGTTAAGGTAGTTTTTCCGTGGTCAACGTGACCAATTGTCCCTACGTTTACGTGATCTTTTGTCCGTTCAAATTTTGATTTTGCCATTCTTTTTTATCCTCCGGCGCGGGTTATTATATGAACATTTATACATAAAAAGCACTTCTTACTCAACAACTTGCTGAGTATTAGTTTACCTTTTCAAAATCTCTTCCTCATAATGAACTAAACTGGAGCCCAGAACGGGAATCGAACCCGTGACCCCGTCCTTACCAAGGACGTGCTCTACCCCTGAGCCACCTGGGCGCTGTTTACTAACATCGGCCTTATTCCCAACACGTACATCAAAACACCACGCTTTACTCTTTGTCTAACCTTTAAGGTGAAACAAACTCACACACCACTTTAAACAGTCCGGGAAAGTAAACTTGAATATCCCGAGGATCGTTTGATGGAGCGGGAGACGGGATTCGAACCCGCGACCCTTAGCTTGGAAGGCTAATGCTCTAGCCAGCTGAGCTACTCCCGCCTTGTGAGAAACTTTGTTCTGGTGGTGGAGGGAGAAGGATTCGAACCTTCGTAGACAAAAGTCAACGGGTTTACAGCCCGTCCCCATTGGCCGCTCGGGCACCCCTCCGTAGCAGAAAAAAAATGGAGCTGGAGATGGGACTTGAACCCGCAACCTGCTGATTACAAGTCAGCTGCTCTACCAATTGAGCTACTCCAGCTTATCCATACCCACTTTTACCCCAAAAACCACAACAAGCATGGTTCAAAAATCAATGTGTAGGAACTTTTAACTCCAAACACCCGGGATAACTAGATTTTTTATTACCATTGCGCCTTGCCGTAAACAATAACGGATAAAAGCTTAGATAATATATACTAAATACTTAGCCGTAGCCAATGAAAAACTCAACAGTTTTTTTAATTAATTGAGGAAATATTTATTTTTCCCCAATGCTTTGGGTAATTTTACCCTTAAATAATTTGTCTCTCACCTGCTTAATTTACCGACGTAAAACTAATATCACCTGCGTTAGTAAATCATAAAACAGCTCCCTGCACACCATAAACCCAAAACAATAATGTAGGCAATAGGATAGATTTATAAGCTTTGAGCCTGCTGCCAGCAGTAGCAAAATATCCCAGAGGCAACGGCAACATTTAAAGAATCGATGGTGGAAACCCCAGGCATACTAGGAATACGAAGACTTAGATCACTTATTTTTTTGACCAAGCGACTTACCCCAAGACTTTCAGAACCTAAAACCAAGACCACTTTATCAAAATTAATGCTTTGTGGCGTTAGGTCTTCGCCCGACATATCTGCTACCACTATCCAGTATCCGCGTTCTTTCAGATCCTCAATAAAACGCGCAATGTTTTTCACCGCAACCAAACGCGTAGTAGCAAAACCACCTTGAGCAGTATTGATCATAGCCTGGGTTATCCCTGCCTGCCTCATTTCTGGAACAGCAATAGATTTGACGCCGAAAAAGGCGGCGCTGCGTATAATAGCTCCCATATTTCTTGGGTCGGTAATATGATCACAAATGATAATAATATCTTTATTTAGATGACCGAGGTCTTGTATAAAAATCTTTTCATCTAAAGGTTTGATTTTTATTTTAGCGAATACTGGCGCACGAGGGTATTCTTCTTTCATATCACTAATCGCTAAATGAATTACCTCGATAGCATTTTTTTTTGCCAAATTTTCACATTCTGTACTGATGTTTTTTTTATAATAAACTCGAGTAATGAGATGCGGTGAAAGCTTTAAATAATCGATGATAGAAGACTCACCTTCAACATAGAGGCTATCCGTTTTATAAGGGGATTGGCGTTGCCTCTTAGTAAAATGAGGGAGATTATTGTTTGTATTTTTAGGACTTTGTGGCTGGATATGGCTTTTATCTGCCAACCTCTTATCTCTCAATTTATCTTCGTCTTTATTTGGGCGAAGCACATTTTTTTTGGTTTTACTTGGCACGCAGTTTATCTTTATGGAATGAGTTTAGAGAACAGCATCATAATAATAGCCCTTAACCAACTTGACAAGATCTTCACTGAGGTTATCCTGCGCAATTTGCATCACAAATCTCATCATACTATCAAGTCGAACATTAAAATAATCTTGTTTATGAGGCAATGCTTTGGTCAATTTTTGAAGTCTCGCGATCGACTCTTTTGTGAAATATGCCTTTTTGTCTATTTTTAGAAGCGGCACCCTATTCCCATTGAGTTGGTGTACAAACTCAATGAGTTCATGGACAGGAAATTCAACATTTGTTGCTTCAAAGTGATCTTTGACATATTTTACAAATAATTCATAAGTGTGAATTTTTTCATTTAAGGATTCATTGATGTCACCTTTTTCAAATGTAGCCTCACTCAAAGGAGCCATCCTAAGATAGCCATTGATGTACAAATGGAAAATTGCATTCAGAGCGTAAGCTCTTGATAAATTCAAATGCTGCACGAGTTCATCGACCTTAGAGTACTGCTCAATCAGTGCCAGCATATCACCATAAAACGTCGATTCTGGAAAAATTTTAACGAGATGTTCTTTGTTTGTCATTTGAATTTGCGTTTCAGGCATTAATGACCGAGTAAACTGCATATAAACCAGACCATAGACATAGCAATCATCTATGAAATCATCATCATCGCCCAAAAAAATTACCTCAGTTACGGGCGCAACATTTTTTTTTGCATGAACAATCAAATAATCAGATAAAAATAGGGACTTGATAATCTCTCCGACTTGTTTTTTTAAAGCCAAGGATATACCCATATTGTTCATAACTTGATCTTTTAGTAGGACTTGGCCGAATTTTATCTTATCATCGACTTTTACCGTGGAATTTAATAAATCTTGCAGAGAAATAATATTATGACGGTAGCAAATTTCACCAAGACGGTCATCAATCAACGAGGATGAGGCAAAAACCACTTTTCCTGAAAGCAAATAAATTGTTTTTGTTTCGCTTTCTATTTCTACACTAATCGCTCCTGTAAAGCCTGTTGCCGCTAAACTTGTAAAATACATCTTAAAATTTTCTTGATTCAAGACAAAAAAACCATCTTCGGAGCCTTTATAGCTGCGGCCCACCTCTTGCCCTGTTAGTACTATGGTCGATGGTGATGCATACATGATATGCCAAGGTTTAGTCGTATCTAAATTTTCGCCAAGAACTGAAACAAGGTTATCCCCAGTTTCTATGCGCAGTGGTTCGGTATTTTCAACCTTCATATTTGACCTCTCTTAACGGCATTATGCTTTTAAATCTTTGATTTCAAAATTATATAATTTTATTTTTTTATGAAGACTACTGCGCTCAAGGCCAAGTGCATCGGCAGTTTTGGAAATATTAAAGTCATTTTCTTTAAGTGCCGACAAAATAAAAGCTCTTTCAAAATCTGAACGCGCCTCTTTTAAAGTCGCTTTTGCACTATCAGAGGGGCTGACTTCCTCTATGATAGAAGAACCAGATAGTATATGCGGAGGCAGGTCTTTAATAGAAATCAAATGATTGGGACACATAATATAAAGGCGTTCAATAAGATTTTTTATTTCACGAACATTGCCTGGCCAGGGGTAGAGTTCCAGTAAATTCATTGCTTCCGGCTCGATATCCTTTTCGGCTTCCCCCATGATTTTGGCGTTTTCTTTGAGAAAACACCGTACAAGTAAAGGAACATCACCTCTGCGCTCCCGTACCGGCGGTAGGTGAATAGGAATAACATTTAACCGAAAAAATAGATCTTCCCGAAATTTTCCCGCGGCAATTTCTTTGATAAGGTCTTTATTGGTGGCAGCAATTACGCGAACATCAATATTTATGGTTTCAGTATCTCCAAGCCGCTCAAAAGCCTGCTCTTGCAGAATCCTGAGTATTTTAGCTTGCGTTTTTAAGGACATATCACCTATCTCATCAAGAAAAAGGGTCCCATGCTGAGCGAGCTCAAACTTGCCTTTTTTATCTTGAAAAGCGTGCGAAAAAGCCCCCTTTACATGTCCAAACAGCTCATTTTCAATGAGATCCTCAGGAATAGCGGCACAGTTTACTGCGATGAGTGGCTTATCCCTGCGCTTGCTTTGATAGTGAATATTTTTGGCGACGACTTCTTTACCCGTTCCATTTTCTCCCGTAACAAACACCCAGCTACTGCGCGGTCCCACGAGAGATACTTGTTGCATGATATTTCGCATAATTTCTGACTCACCAACCAGACTAGGGGGTGGTGATATCAGGTATGCTGGTGCTTGGTATTTGGCTTTTTTTACGGCTTCAAGGACATCAACAATACGTTGCAAGGACAAGGGCTTTTCCAAAAAATCTAGAGCCCCAATTTTCGTGGCTTTAACAGCAGTTTCAATGGTTCCATGCCCACTCATAATCACAACAGGAATACCCTTGTGTAAATCTTTTAACTGATGGAGCGTCGCTAAACCATCTATACCGGGCAACCATATATCTAAAAACACGAGATCAAAAAAGCCGTCCCGGAATTTTTCAATACCCTCTTCCCCAGAAGCGGCTATTTCGGTGACCCAGCCTTCATCCCGAATAACATCAGATAAAGAATTTCGGATTCCTTCTTCGTCATCAATAATGAGCACTCTTAGTACTTCTTGTCCTACCACGTTATTCATGGTTTCTTTTCTCCGCTATCACAGGCAATAAAAACTATTTTAAACATAAAAAGCCAAAGGAAACAGAATTTTGGGTTTTAGGGCTTTTGAGAAGTATAACAGCCTACCTTGATCCCTGAAAGAAAAACAGGGGGGTGTAAAGAAAAAAATTTTTGATTTTTCTTAAGTTAAATCCTGGTAAATTTATAAAGGAGATCAAAAATCAAATAGCGCGGCGTAACGTCTTAGGCGACATATATCATGAAAAATTCTGCTCTCAGGACTGTCCCGGTTTCCAAAAGCCAATAGCTAAGGCTGAAGCTTTATTGAAATAATATTATTTTTGCGAAAGGACTGGAAGGAAGTTATCATATAACCAATCTGCTTTTATAGGGAACGAAATATGGGAATCTTCTCAGCCTTACTTATTAACCTGTTTCTGGCATTAAATATCTCCTGTGTAATGTCTAAGAAAAAATCCATTCAACCAGAAAGCACTATAAAAGAGTTATTTGCCAATACAACCTTTGACAGTATGAGCCCTGACCAAAAGAAACTTGTCGGTGAGATATTCTGGTCTCCTATTTATAACACCTATCAAGCAGAAATGTTCCCTCTCGGTGGAAACATGTTCTTCGAATTAGGCTTGCCATCAACTCAAGAGAACATTCGCGCGATTAAAGCCTATCAAACTGGAGATAACCAGTTTCCCTTACGCGGAGCTAATTTTGAACCGGGATTAGATGCCGCCGACTTCCCTTGGGCTAGGCAGAGCTGTGAATTAGGACGCATTGGTGATGATGCGACTAAGCTGGCCCAAATATTAAAGCAATATGGTATCAACGTAAATTTTGCCCCTGTTGCCGACGTCGGCAGACATCCTCAAAGCGTTGTCTATCGGCGAGTCTATTCTGACGACCCGCAAAAAGCAGCTGATTGCGTTGCCCAAACGGTGGGAACTTTTGCCTACCAAGGCGTTCAGTCAACACTGAAACATTACCCAGGGCATGGGGGAGTAGCCGGGGATACGCATGCTGCAAGTTTAACGGATGGAGCAACCCGGGACTACATTCAAGGGTACTACCTCCCACCGTTTCAAGCAGGTATAAATGCTGGTTCCAATATCCTTATGGTCTCTCACATTATTTACAATCAGTGGGATAATTTTTGGCCAGCCTCTTTGTCGCTGGAAATACTAGGTTATTTAAAAAATAATATGGGCTTTAAAGGAGTCGTGGTTACTGATGCCATGGAAATGAACGGCGTTTCTGGCCTGTATTCGGTAAATGCATCCATCAATGGCCATAATTATTCATGGCGGGATCTCGCGGGTTTTATCGCGTTCATGCATGGAAATGATATGATCATGGAGGGCGATACCCGACGCTTGAAAATTACTTATGCCTTATTCTTCGACGCTTTACAAGCTGGAGCCCACTTTACCGTGCAAGGAAAAAGCATTGATTTTTCTCCATACCAGGTTTGTGAAAGATATCGAGACGCTGCGCTTAGGATTGATCAAGTTCGGGCAAAGATGAAGATGGGGACCCATAACCGTTGGCAAACAGTAGACTGCAATAGGGGGATAAGCGCCTCTAATCCAGGAATACCTGGAACACATTCCCCAGGAGCTTCAGGTGAACCAACTTGCAGCCCCTATACAAACCCGCAATATATCACTTGTCTTAATAACAACCCTTATAAGGCTTGCTTAGGTGGGAAGGTCTTTGATTGTAACACGATTTGCCGCTCTGATAATCCCCACAAACTCGATCTTTATCATGACATTTGTTCTAGTGCTCCTGTTGAATCACGATGCAATGGATTCGGGGACTGGACAACGTGCCTTGATCCAAGGTCTGCGTGTGTAGGTGGCCGTGTCGTTTCTTGTCCTAAAGGTTGTCAGTCCCTACCACCAACAGGTACTGTGGGACTGGTTTACCATGACAGGTGTCAGTAGATAGACACGAGACTTTAACAGTAAATACCTTCGCATTTATCGAGTTTTCGCAGCAATTCCCTTTTACTATATTGAAAACCGCTCCGACTCTGAACCAGGTAAACTGATCCCTGCCAAATAAATCAACGATATCACCCCACACCATTTTTCGCACCAAGTGGTAATTCAATAATAATTATAGTCCCCCGTGGCGTATTATCTGCAATGCGTAAATACCCACCGTGATCCGATATAATTTGATTTACTATAGCTAAACCAAGACCCGTGCCTTCATTTTTTGTCGAAAAATAAGGCTCTAACACCCTGTCTTTTAGATGCGCGGGTATGCCTGATCCGGTATCAGAAATTTCCAGATGAACTAAATTCAGATCCACAAGAATTTGGCTGGAAACTCTTATCTGATGAGGTTCGGGAACTGTCTCTAAAGCGCTAATCGCATTGCTGATAATATTGACCATTGCCCTCATCAGCTGCTCTTTATCAATAGGAATCAAAGGAACAACAGAAAGCCCCTCAGTATCAAAATTGATATGGGGATAGCTTAATTTGTAAAGATTCACGGCATCGCGCAGGAGAAGATTGATGTCCTCTACTTTAGTGTTAATGCTGGGCAAACGGGAAAATTTTGAAAACTCATTCACAAGATTTCTTAGTGAATCTACCTGCTTAAGTATATTATCGATGCAACTCGTAAACACATCTAGGTCATCCCCAGTAAAACGGTCATGAAAGCGCCTGAGGATTCTTTCCGTGCTCAGTTTTATTGGTGTAAGGGGGTTTTTTATTTCATGCGCAATTCTTCGCGCCACTTCCCGCCAGGCAGCTGCACGCTGAGCTTTCATTTTTTCTCTAGCGTCCTCAAAGACCAGCACTGAACCCACAAATGTTCCCGATTCATCAAAAATCCGTACGGCATTGACTAAAAGCACCACTTCGAGACCTAATGAGAGAAGATCAATCTCACCCTGAAAGGCTTCCTTAGCGAGTAAATCTTGGGAAATGGGCTCCCAAAAACACTCGTTAAGTTTTTTGGGCAATGCTTGGGAGATTTCCTGTTTTAGGACACTCGTTATATCCAGCCCCAAAAGCTTACAGGCTGCGTCATTTATTGTTATAACCAAATTATTGCGGTCAAGTGCGATCACCCCTGCGGTAATATTTTTGAACACGATTTCGAGGTAGCGACGCCCCCGCAGCAGTTCTTCATTGTTAAGCTGCAGTTCTTCTTGAACGTGGCGCACTTGTTCTCGGTGGGATTTTAGATCATCCACCATTTGGTTAAACGAATAGATAAGCTGGCCCGTCTCATCATTTTTTGTGGCGACTAACTGCACATCATAATCACCCAATGCAACTTTTTTGGTAGCTTCTGCCAAAGTCTGCAGCGGGGTTGTGATATCACGGGCAACATAAAAACCAAGCCATATCGCAGCAAAGACAATGAGCAAACACACCACAATCATCATAATGGTAAAACTAATCTTTATAAGTTCTGCAGAGGGGCGAAGACCGCTAAACTCGGTGAGAATTTCCTCCAGGCTTCCAAGAATGCGCGCTTCAAACTGCTCCTTAATGACGACAATCCCGATGAGAGTGCTGCCACTTGGGTCATAAACTGCGGCAAATCCTTTCACCACATCCGAGTTTTTATGGGAACTCACCATACTGAATGTTGCGCGCTCGCGTTTTTGATAAAAATGATCTATCGCACTAAAATTATCTGCCGTGTCCTTTTCAGAAGCTGGAACATTTTCTTGCATAAGCGGTTTGCCCGAGACATCAAAAACTGTTAACGAATATAAATCGTATTCCTTTTTGATCTTTGCCAAAACACCAATACCTTGGTCCCAAATAATGGTGCCGTTTTCCTGATAAATCAGTTTATCCTGCATCCTATCGCGCGCAATAAGTGCCAATGTTTCAAGTTTTTTTTGAGACTGTTGGTAAACAAGACCGCCAAGTTGCCGGGTTTGCTCTATGGTTTGCCGCACTCGTTCCGCAAACCATGAGTCAAAGCTAGTATTGATAAATGAAGCCGTTATATAAAAAAGAAGTACGGTCGGAGCTAAGGCAAAAAGAACAAAAGAGATGACTAAGCGAACTTTAAGTTTTTGACCAAATGCATTTATTTGATGCTCAATAATCAATTTCGATATGTGGCGAAAAACAAGAAAGCTTAAAATGAGGATCAAAATAACGTTAATATTAATGGTAGAAAAATACAGGATACTAGAAAAAAAATCCTTACTATTTGACAGCGCCTCAGCTAACTCGAATAACCGAGTTTCTAAGCGACTAATTAGTATAAGCAGTGTAAATGTAATAACTATCAGTACCAATTCTATAATGCGACTTCTAACATTTTTAGGATTTCTGATAGCATGATCCGTCATAAATGGGATTTATCCTCGGGAAAATAATGTAAAATTTTAGTGGCTAGAGAAGACCTTATCATATTAATATAAAAACTTCGCTTGATCCAGTGGGCCTCAGGCGAGAATAGTGCATTTTAAAAAATAATTATAGCAGCACCTTTATATACCATGAATGCTAAACCTCACATTTATAATCACACGCTTGACCCACAGCAATTGTTAAAAGGTTTTGAAGATAAACTTCGGGAAAGCCATAAAAAACCTGCAACCATTTCCTCCTACTTAAAAGACGCGCGGTTTTTTCTGACTTATTTGCGTGATAACAACATCACCCTCCAACACGCCAGTCCCGAAATTGTGGGTAGCTATATTGAGTATCTGAGAGGAATAAAAAAGGATAAACCCAACACCTTAAGGCGCGCTATTATTGGCATACGCCAGTACTTTCGTTTTTTAACCGAAGTTAACATCATCAGCGGCGATGCTCTTGAAAAGGTTATTATACCGACCCATCCGGTCATCACAGAAACACAAATAACGGAAAAACAGCTCAGCAAAATTTTTGAAACGCTTGAAAGTAGCGGAGATTCTCCGCTCAAGACAAAAAGAGATTTGGCGCTTTTGCGTCTTATTGCTTATGAAGGTTTAAAAGCCTCCGAATTGGTCAATTTAAGGTGGTTTGATTTATTGACTGAGGGGGAGGGTAAGCTTGGTTTTTTACACATAGGAGACCCTAAACCACGCTCTATTGCCCTTTCGGCAACTTCGCTACGGTATTTGGCTTTATATAAAGAAGAGCTTTTCAGCAACCGTCCAGACTCACCTGATAGCAGGTTGGGTGATTTTATGTTTATTGGATTTAAAGGCCGAAACGCAGCCCTACCGCTACCCAGACTGACTCGCCATGGCCTAAAGTTTGCCCTCTATCAATTCGGCCAAATCATAAATGTAAGCCATCTCAGCGCCCAAATGCTAAGGGACCATGCTATTGACCATCTTCTTGGTCAGGGAATGTCACAAAGTGAAGTTATGAATCATTTAGGCCTTCTGCGGCTCGGTAATATTGCGCGTCACCTTTAACTCAAGATAAGCAACCTAGATAAAGTCGTCTTTGCAGCTATTAAATTATCACTGAGGATTTTGTTTACATGGTGGATGATATAGTATCTGAACAAGATATTTTTTGGATGCACTTTGCGATCAGACTTGCCAAAACAGCAGGAGAATTTGGCGAAGTCCCTGTTGGCGCGGTGATAGTCAATTCAAAAGATCAGATACTAGGAACAGGCTTCAACCTGAAGCATTCTACCCATAATGTCACTCATCATGCCGAAATTCTGGCGATAACTCAGGCCTGCGCCCAACTATCTAATTGGCGACTCTTAGATACCCGCCTTTATGTTACCCTAGAACCTTGCTTGATGTGCAGTGGGGCTATTTATCAAGCGCGGATTAAAAAGGTGTTTTTTTCGACTTTTGATCCTAAAGCAGGGGCTATGGGTTCTCTGTACAACATAGCACAGGACAACAGACTGAATCACTTGGTCCAAGTTCAGGAAGGACTCCTAAAAGAGGAAAGCAGTACCTTACTGAAGGATTTCTTCAAAAAGAAAAGAAAAGAAAACAATAAATTTTCCTGTATAAAGATAAGTTAACCTATAATCAATAGATATTTATTGAATATCCCTTTGGTGTTTATGATGAAAGGAATATTGACGCCATGACGCCTACGGAAATAAGTTTTGACTTTGCGGGATGGGGTAAGGCTGAAAAAATTACGGATATAAATCCCAGCCAAAAACCTGTAACCCATTTAGATCAACCCAAGCACCTTCTGGGCACCTGGAAAGCCACGGCAATCTGCGGCAACGATATATCTTCGAGCTGTTTATATGTTTCCGCTTTATGCGCAGCTCAGGCGGGAATACTTGCCCCCTTGGTCCTACTTATTGTCGGTGGCATTCTCTTTCTGTACCGCAAGGTCTACGGCGAAGTCGGCTCGGCACTGCCTCTCAATGGTGGAACTTATACCGTACTCCTCAATACCACCAATAAAAAATTAGCTGCGGCAGCCGCATGCCTGACACTACTATCTTATGTCGCGACTGCGGTTATCAGCGCCAATGAGGGCCTTCACTACCTGCACGCTATATTTCAACCAACACCTGTAATGCTCGGCACAGTGATACTCCTTGTTGGGTTCGCTTTTTTAGTTTTTATTGGTATTGGAGAGTCTGCCGTTGTGGCTCTGGGAATTTTTATTTTTCATCTTTTTACTCTTGTTTTGCTCGTTTTATTAGGTAGCTTCGCTATCCTTAAGGATCCCTCGGTTTTACTGGCGAATTGGGCGCTACCACCAACCAGAGCCGTTCTACCCTCACTTATGTTCGGTTTTTCAGCGGCTATGCTTGGGATTAGTGGATTCGAAAGTTCTGCAAATTTTATCGAAGAACAAAAAGCAGGCGTTTTTCCAAAAACACTTCGCAATATGTGGTTAGTGGTTTTTATCTTTAATCCTCTTATTAGTTTTCTTTCATTTGGGTTAATTGGTCTTAAGGAAATACAATCAGTGCCCCCCGATCTTCTCGCGCGCATGGGAGTCGTTGCTGCCGGGGATTGGTTTGGATTTCTTATTAGCCTTGATGCCTTTTTAGTTCTTTCTGGAGCCGTCCTCACAAGTTTTGTTGGTGTCACAGGACTTGTACGGCGGATGACCTTAGACCGCTGTTTACCTCAGCAGCTCCTTAAAGAAAACTCGTGGCGTAAAACAAACCACTGGATTATTTTTGGTTTTCTGCTGGTGTGCTTATCGATCCTCTTTGTGACACAGGGGGATATCAGCATGCTTGCGGGTGTTTATACTATCTCTTTTCTTAGCGTGATGATTTTATTTGCGGTGGGCAATTTGCTTTTAAAAACCACGCGTTCACAGCTACCCCGAACTGAACGCGCCACGTGGACAAATGTCATCATCGCCCTCATTGCTGTACTTATTGGTCTTGTGGGAAATATCATCATGTCCCCACGCAACCTCGAAATTTTCATGATTTATTATGCCTGTGTTGCGGGAGTCGTCGCGATAATGTTTCTTAGGGTACAAATTTTAAAGATATTTTTACTCGTCGTTCAAGGGATATTTGACTATCTCCTTAGCCTGGGCCAAGGGGTTATTAAAAACGTTACGCGGAGGATTCATTCTATCAATGAAATGAAAGTCATCTATTTTACTCATCGCCTGCGCGGGATTTGCTCGCAAGCTCGCAAACCCGCTTCGGCGATGGGTTTAGCCATTAACCACCCTTTTAATCGCCTGATGAGCAAGGGCTTTGACTTTCTTTCTTCCATCAAAC
>JAUILP010000182.1 GCA_030432875.1 Oligoflexia bacterium
TATAGAGTCTTTTGTTCAGTTTTTAAACATTTTTTTATTGTGAGTTTGTGAGTATGTCTTCAAATAACATTATCTCTCGCTATAAACTGGATGTAACTGATACGGCAACTGCTTTTAAGCACCTAACGGATGCAGGTCTGGCCAAGGCTTACTTTCTTTTTCGTCTACTGAGTTTTCCACTTTTAGCAAAAAGTCTGGGGTGGCTTGGGGGAGCAGCTTTTCGCATGAAAGTTCCTTTTTCGGGCCTTATTTTCAAATCTACCGTTTTTAAACATTTTTGCGGTGGAGAATCTATCGACGAATGTTTGCACACGGTAGGCTCAATGCACAAAGAGAACGTCCGCTCTATTCTTGATTTTGCTGTAGAAGGCAAAGCCGAGGAAAAGGACTACGAAAGAGTCTACCAAGAGATTCGCAAAACCATCGCAGTGGCAAAAGTAAATCCTGCCATTTCTTTTTGTGTGTTTAAGCCAACTGCTTTATGCGACATTGAAGTCCTGACTAAAATCGATGCCAAAACCAAGCTGAGTGCTAATGAAAAAAACGTCTGGGAAAGCTTTCAGCGGCGCGTCGAGAGCCTGTGTGAGGAGGCATTCTCAAACAACGTCAGGATTTTTATCGATGCTGAAGAAACCTGGATTCAAAATGCCATTGATGAGATCACCACGCGGATGATGCAAAAATATAACAAAGAAAAAGCTGTGGTTTTCAATACTATTCAGTTTTATCGGAAGGATCGCCTCCAATTTCTCAAAGATTCGCGTCAACATGCCCAGGACAATGACTATTTTTTAGGTATAAAAATGGTTCGCGGAGCTTACCTCGAAAAAGAACGTCTACGGGCCTTAGAATTTGGCTATCCCAGCCCTGTTTTTGACACAAAAGAAGAAACAGACAAATGTTTTGATGAGGGACTCAAATACTGCGTAGAAAACATTGAGCGTATTGCTATTTGTGCGGGAACTCACAATGATCACTCAGTAGAGTATTTAGCTCAGCTTATCGAAGAGCAGCAAATAGACCGTAATGATCAGCGCATTGAATTCAGCCAACTCTATGGGATGAGTGACCACTTAACTTATAATCTGGCCTCAAATGGGTTTAGTGTTTCTAAATATGTTCCGTATGGTCCTATGGAAGAGGTTTTACCTTATTTGCTGCGCCGGGTAGAAGAAAATTCTGCAATAGCGGGCCAAACCACCAGGGAATTTAATATGATCGCTAAAGAGCGCCAAAGGCGTTTGCAAGAAACTTAAAGAGTCTTCTTTAAGCACATCTGATTTTTCGGCAAGGATTGTGACGGGATCACCGCTAATAAAATGTGTTTTCGTATAATCAAATACATCACGAAATGTCGCTGCTAAATCTGCTGGAAATACCCCCCCAAGCAAATTTTTTTTTTGGGGGGTAAGATCATGATCCGAATCCTCATTAGTCTGTAGTCTGTGTTATTTCCAGCGAGCTATAAAGTACCTGCCAACCATTGGTAATCACAAAATTATATGTTTAATTTCCCTTTAACTCTTAATTTTTAAGTGTAACCGTCCGATTGAATTTCTAAATTTAAGGAATACCTAATTTGGTCCACATAATTAATAAAAAGGGAATTCTTCTACTTGTCACAATTTTTTATTTTGTTTTTGCTTGTGACAAATCGAACAACTCTTCTAGTTCAGGCCAAGAGGGAGCAACTTCAGGTTCCAGTGGTAGTCATGTTATTGTTCAAGGTAAACTTTCTCTAGAGGAAATTGAAGCCTCAGTCAAAGGGGACAATTTAAGTTTAAAAAATAGAGAAATCACCGTAACAGATAGCACCGAAAAAACTGTTGCTAAGTCTTTTACTGGAAATGACGGTTCCTACGTAATTACGATTCCAGCAGCCTTAGCGATTGACCCTGACCTTAGTGGCAGTGCGGGAGGAATGTTAACCAATACACCCTCCTTGAACATTCAGTCCATAATCACGGATACTGCGGATGAATCGGTGATCGGATTCAAAAAATTTTTAGACCCATCCCTCGGAAATTTCCAAGCACTGGGAGTAAATAAATTAGAAAAAATAACAGCGATTAGGG
>JAUILP010000010.1 GCA_030432875.1 Oligoflexia bacterium
CTTATAATGAGATGGTAGAACTGGCCAAGCTGTGAATCTTACAATGAAGAGGCTTGTGCGGGAAATCCGCAGGCAGGCTTCCGTGGGGAGTTGAGAGGATCATATGACCCTCTCTTCTTACCCGACCTTTTTTTAGGTGTATTTTTTTCAGCCAATCTTTTTGCTAATCAGGTTTGCGCTCGATATAGAGATACTAAAACAGGTAAAATTGGGTGGTTCTTTTGTAATAATTGCGATGATCCGAATACACGTAATGGATGTCCTGAAGGGATACTAAGAGAGTGTGTAATTCAAAATAGAGGAGTCTCCTTTACATCGATGAATACTTGGGCTGATAATGAAAAAGAGTTGAACAAGAAACATTGGCGATTTAATAACGGTTGCATGGTGCGAACTGGCCGAGTGAATCCTTACGATGCTGGAACCACTATTGTTTTAGATTAATTGAAGGCGTTAGGTGTGTAACCCCATATCTACTAATATCTTGATTTCTTTAAGTCCTGCGCAAGCAAGTCCCTAGTCCAGCGGCAGTTTTTTATTTGTTTTTAATTTTGAGTTACATCCTATTTATTTTCCATTCAGAAAGCCCTTTTTTCTGGATGGAAAATAATTTTTGCAATAATAGGGCTATTTATAGGCTAAATCAACCTCCGCACCTAAGCATAACGTAAAGGTTGCCTCTCAAATTTTATAATAAATATTACGAAAAAACTACAAACGCCACTATAGCCTAAAAAGCTTATAAATATGGGAATTTTTTACCGGAATAACAGCTTCTACTTTGCAAAAGCTTTGGTTATCAATACGTCCTCGATCAGCAATCTTACAGAGAAGGGATGACGGGCAAGGCCAAGTTTATATTTCCTACCCTTAAGATTCAAATCATCACCGCGCCCCAAGAAATTCAATCCCGAATGCCGTCACTTCAAAAAGATGGCTAGGCCATAGTGCCAGGCTCTTTTTTAGGGTTAAGCTCGGGTATTTTTTTTCATTGGCGATAATAAACTTGATATTATCGGCAATTGATTTTTTTCGATCTTCTCGCATAGCCCCTGCTTGAATAAAAAGTTTCGCTGATTTGTAGCCAAGAAGTTTGTAATCAATTTTGGCGGCGACGTCGGTCGGAAGAATAAGGGCACTACCAAATTCGGTCGGCACTAAAGGTTTGGGTAAATCCGTATAAGCGCCAATAAAATCGACAAAAAAGGAACCTTTTAAGTTATGGGATTTTGATGCCACCATCATCTTTTGTCGCCATAAATGATTGCCCATAAATGTTGCTTTGGGGATGCCATGGAATTTAAAAACTTTGCTAATGTGCACCGCATTTAATAAGGTATCAGGAACGAGAATGGCATCAACAGCAAGGGTAGGTGTACTTTCCTGAGTTGATATTTGTTCAATTTGGCTGTTGGTAATTTTATCTTTCTCCAACTCTGCTTGTGACATGAGAATTTGTACTGGCTTCTCTATTACTAGTGATTTTACTTTTGCCGATAAATCCTCAAAGTTCTCCATGGAGTAGTTAATGGGACCGACTGTTGTGATCCCATGTCTCTTCGCAGCTTTTATAAAGTGCGTGATAAAATTGTCTGAGTTATTATCGATAGGCCGCATCACGGCAATTTTTTTTAGACCACGCTTCCCCGCAATACTCGCCAAACTACTGGCTAAATAACCTTCATCAGGAAATATATACACAGCTTTTTTCCTAATAGAAATGTGCTCAGGATGAGGCGAAAGCGATACGCTTGGCGTGTAAAATTCCTGCAAAAATGCGAGTACCGGTTCGCGAAGCTTGGACTCTACATCAACAATAAATCCTGAAACTTTTTCTTCTAAAATCACTTTCAATAAAAATTGCTCTATATTTTTCTCTGAAACATTAATATTGACTTTGACCGCATATTTTTTAGGGTCAAGATTAACCTCCTGTAGAGCGAGACTCACGCCCTCCCATGTTGATGCCGTCACTTGGCTCTCGTTATAGGGATTGGTACTGGTAAGGTAAGCTATTTTATTGGCTGTGGTATCGAGTAATTTGACCAACTCTGCTACATAGGACAAACGTAAATTTTTGTTTTGACAGAGTGAATCATCGCGTAGCAAAGCTAGGTACCCAGATTTTTTTAGCAGTGGCCCAATAACTTTCGGGTCACTGAGAAATATATGCGCATATTTTTGGTGGAGTTGCCCACAGATTATTGCCGATCTCGCAGCATTTTTGAACGTTTTTTTTGTTTTATCCTCAGAAGAAGCCTGAGGGAAAGTCTCAGAATCACCCACGACAGCGAAGGCCCAATGATCGCCCGATGACACCAACAAATTTAGGGCAAAAATTGATAGTAAAATATTTTTTTTTCGCAAGTTAAATTTCACCTATCAGAATCCTCACCCTTAAGATTTTAGCAAATCGCCATTATCTATTAAATATCGAACGCGTGGCATTAGGAGACTCAATACCCTTATATGCCGACAAGGGATCATTTTCTGGTGACGCATTTTTCCTAAACCACATGGGTATCCCCTGACTCGAAGCTGTCCCATATTTTGGATTGATATTCATCGCCAAAACGTCTTCAGGTGGCGCGGTATCATCAAAACTGTGCTTAGCGTCTACGGCATTTATAAGATCAGCCCAGATGGGTAAAGCTAAGTTAGCCCCACTAGCTCTTTTAGAAATAGCAGCACTTCCATCTATGCCTACCCAGGTAATAGCGACCAAATTTCTTGTAAACCCGCAGAACCAGGTGTCTCGTGAATCATTGGTCGTTCCCGTTTTTCCCGCGGCATACTTATGCATATACTGATAACTCGCGGCTGTGCCATAGCGAAAAACATCACGCAGCCCCTCCGTCAAAAGAAAACTTGTGGTTCCGTCTAAAGCAGATTCAATAACTTCGGTATTAGGAACATGCTCATAAAGGACTTTGCCCTCACCATCAACTATTTTTTCAATGGCATAAGCATCAGTTTTTTTACCTTTTGCCGCTATCGTATGATAAGCATTGAGAAGATCGAGCATTGAAACCTCAGATCCTCCTAAAGCTGTACCAAGTTCGCTTCTGAGCGGACTTTTTATGCCTAAGCTTTGGGCAAAGCCAATCACGTTGGCAATTCCGAGTCTATTGGCAAGCTCAACGGCTGGGGTATTGATAGATTTGTAAAAAGCTTGAAGAAGCGTGCTTTCTGTCAAATAATTTGAAGAATGATTTTTGGGTTTATACCCCGAAATATTGATGGGGGAAACTAAAAAAGCTTCGTTCCATTTATGACCACGACTGAGTGCATATCCGTAGACAATAGGCTTGAAGGCACTTCCGGGCGGACGCCGCGCCTGTGTCGCTCTATTAAACTGTGAGCGCTGGTAATCTCTGCCTCCAATCATCGCGAGGATGGCGCCATTAGCGACGTTATTTAAGACTATACCAGCTTCTATCGCATGTCCCGGCACTTCTTTGCCTTTTTCCCTAGGCATGGAGAGTGCAAAAGTATTTATCATATGGTCATTTTTTTTGAGTACGTTTTCTGCTTTTTCCTGGATATTTAGATCCAAAGTTGTAAAAATCCGCAGCCCTTTATCCTTAAGGGTGTTTAACTGAGGTAATAGCTTTTCTGCTTCACTCAAAGCAAAATCGACAAAATAGGGGGCTTTTTTAGGGTGCTTGATACCTCTAAAATATTCTAGTTTTTTTCGACTATATTCTGCGAACTGTTCTTTAGAAATATAACCTTCTTCATACATTGCCCGCAAAACATAAAGCTGTCTCTTTTTTCCTAATTTCTCATTTATAAATGGATTATAGCGATGTGGAGCCTGAAAAAGTCCAGCAATAAGCGCCATTTCATGAATTTTTAGAGCATAAATCGGCTTGCCAAAATAGTTATAAGCTGCCGATCCCACACCGTAAGAGCGGTTTCCAAGGTACATCGAATTTAAATAGAGGTCTAAAATCCTGGATTTTGATACTTCTTTCTCTAAATAAATTGAGAAAAGTGCCTCACGCGCCTTGCGAATAAATGTTTTATCTTTGGTAAGCAAAAAATTTCTGACCAATTGCTGTGTTATGGTGCTAGCTCCCTGCAACTGACTCCCTGTAAAAACATTGGCATAGGTAGCCCGTATTATAGCTTTAAAATCTAAACCGTGATGGGAATAAAAAGACCGATCTTCGGCAGAGATGACCGCCTTAATCATCATCTCTGGCATATCTGGTGGTTTTACATACCGATGAAATTCAGAGTAATGTTCATAAATAATGTCGCCTTTTTTATCCAAAAACACGGTATTATCACGTGGCTGATAATATTTGAGAAACTCTGTTTGCGTAAAATCAACCGCATAGAGTCCTGAAAAATAGGCCCAACTAAATCCTGCGCCTAGCAGCGTTATAAAAATGGAAAAGATAAATATAAAGAGAAGAGGAATGCCTTTCCAAGGAGTTGGAAACCTCTGTCCCTTAGGTAAAATGCTCGTGCTATTATAGTGATGCAACGACAACTCAAAAAAAATATTGATAAAAACATGACATATATTTTCAATTATAGGGTGTCCCATAATTGCTATATTTTATAGAAACCACTTAAAATAATTTAATTACAGATACTTAAATATGCAGTCGGTAAATATTTCCTATCAAAAAAGACTATTTCTAATTTAATTAATTATTTAAACCATTTTACCGATGTATAGGAAAGGCAAGGAATCAAAATTTGCGTCACTATTAGAGGACTACGTTTTTTGAAGCTTTTAAGACCCGCAAAAATATCCGTTATTGAGTCTGAACCAGGCAGCTTGGTCTTGCTTACCAATTTGTTGCATTTATTCTCGTCAGAAATAGAACTTTCTCCCACTGTATACCATAGTGACATCGCAGAAGAACTTATCATAAATCATCCAGATTTAGTTCTTATCGACTCTAAAATAGATGACAAACTCAGCCAGCAAATTTGCATGGGAGTGCGGGCATCAGAAAGTGATCGTCATGTTGGCATCGTTTTTGTCGGAGCGGACGAAAACGGGAGTAGCAAAAGTCTTGTAGAGTTTTTAGAGTTAGGGGCTGACGACTTCATTCGGAGCAATTGCAGTGAGCGCGAATTTTTAGCACGTATCAATGCCATCATTCGCTTAAAAATGATGACAGATGACCTCAGGCGCGCTAACCATAAACTCAAGGTCCTCAGTTTGACCGATGAGTTGACCGGACTCGCCAATATGCGAGCTTTTAATCAGCACTTTCTCGTTGCCCTTAAAAAATGCCGCGAAGGCGAGGACTCTATATCAGTTATCATGATGGATTTAGACCGCTTTAAAAGCGTTAACGATAGCTATAACCATCTAGTCGGAAGCTCAGTTATTGCCCAAACAGGCCGAATCATACAACGCATTTTAGGCACATTTGGTGAAAATATGACCAGCTATGTTGCGGCCCGTTATGGGGGCGATGAATTTGTCATATTTTTATCGGGCCTTGCCGAAGAACAAACCAGGGATTTAGCTGAAAATATCCGACTTGAAATCCAGGAATACCATTTTCCGGAGCTTAATCCTGATCATAAAATCACCACGAGTATTGGTGTCTTATGGACTCCCCCACTTTATCAAGGCAGTGGCGATCGCCTATTAAAGCTCGCCGATCAAAACCTATATCGCAGCAAAAAAAAGGGGCGCAATAGAGTGACATTTGACTGCTTAGGGGATCTTGTTAATTTTGAGCATGTTAGTGGGACTCATGGCACTGATGGGAATCCCAGCGGTGATGACGATAAGATCGCCTGATTTAACGTATTTGTGTTCACGTAGTAGGGTCGGGAGTTCCTGCAAAAGAGCATCAGTGTTTATAAATTCAGGATTTAAGATACCCTGAACCCCCCATAGAATGCTTAAACGATTGACGACAGGGGATCTTGGACTAATCGCGATGATTTTTGTTTTTGGTCGCCATGTTGAGATAAACCTAGCGATTGATCCGGTCAATGATAAACAGACGATAGCAGTGGCATTGAGTTTGTCAGCAGCTTCGCAGGCAGCGCGTGCGATGGCTTCATGGGCGGGAAGCTCTTTATCATCAGCAAATACTTCCTGGCTATAGTTTTGCTGTTTTCTTAAACTCCACGACTCAACTTCTAAAATGATGTCACGCATTTTTTGAACACAAGCGACGGGGTATTTTCCCGAAGCCATTTCGGCTGAAAGCATCAGACAATCGGCGCCATCTAAAACACCATTGGCTACATCCGCCATTTCAGCCAGTGTTGGTCTTGGGTTTTCAACCATGGATTCGAGCATTTGGGTGGCCACGATTACAGGTTTAGCATATTTTCGCGCCGCACTGATAATAATTTTTTGATAGGTGGGAACTTTTTCCAACGAACCTTCGACACCTAAATCACCGCGAGCCACCATTAAGCCATCGGAAACACGCGCAATGGCGTCAATATCTTTTATAGCTGATAACTTTTCAATTTTTGCAATGACCGGAATATCAGAACCAAGTGCGCTAATAATTTTTTTGCAAAATAAAACGTCGTTAGGGTCTTGGACAAAGGAAAGCGCGACAAAATTAACGCCAAGATTTACCCCAAACATCAGATCCTGCGTATCTTTTTTGGTAATAGCGGGCAGGGAGAGCTTAGCGTCGGGAAAATTCACCCCTTTTCTTGGTTTTAGGATGCCCCCCTCGAAAAATCTGACAAAGACCTGATCGTTTTTAATGTCGATAATCTGGGCCTTAAGAAGCCCATCATCCATAAGAACCCGCTGCCCCACAGCGACGTCTTTGATAAGACCTGGGTAATCGATCGGAATAACCGAATCAGATGTTTGGCTCTGCCCAAACTGAAGTATGAGCTCATCGCCATTTTTTATGGACATTGCCTGATTAAGAAGCTGACCACAGCGGATTTTGGGGCCTTGCAGGTCCTGCAAAACAGCAATGTTTCTTCCTTCTCGCTGGGCGACTTCCCGCACAAGAGCCATATTTTTCCTGTGATCTTCATGGGTTCCATGAGAAAAGTTCATGCGAACGATATCGAGACCAGACCGACAGAGCTCAGTGAGGACTTCAAGATTATTGGATGATGGCCCCATAGTGCCAACAATTTTACAGTGTTTTTCAGCCATGGTTCATGCCTATGTTAAAAAGCCGATTGGCGACTTAAAAGTCTAAAAAAAATAGGAATTTCAAACTCTAATCTTATATTAATTTAGGCCATTTGAATAGTAATTCTCTAATTTATATTAAGTAATTTCTCATAAATCCGAAACCATATTGACCCCGACAGGTCAATTTAAGGAGAAGTGGTTATCTCTATGGCTATAGATTTTAAGAAACTCATCGGTAGAAAGATATCGAGCAACTATGCTATTACGAGCCAGCTTGGTCAAGGGGCAATGGGAGCCGTTTTTAGAGCCATTCCTTTTAACGACCCCCTGGATGAGGTCGCCATTAAAATCATTGCCGCTTCTAAGCGGATTGACTCCGAAGAACTTCTGAGATTTCAAAAAGAAGCGGCTCTCATGAGTCAGCTTAACCACCCAAATATTGTCAGCTTTTATGAACTGGGATTATTAGATTCTGGCTATACTGATTTATTTCATGGTGGCTATTTTATCGTTATGGAAATAGCTTCAGGCCGTGACCTGAAATCAATGTTAGTCGTTGATGGCAAAAAAGATCTTGATTTCTTCTTTGATATCGGCATTCAGATGGCTCGTGCTCTGGATTATACCCATGGCAAAAACGTTATCCATCGTGATATTAAACCACATAATTTAATAGTCTCAGAGAATTTTGCCAGCACTCCTGCTTTTGGCCTCAAAATACTTGATTTTGGTATTGCGATGCTCCAGGAAGTGACCAGCAGTTCTGGGAGTAAAAATGACGACGAAAACCATGAAGTTGCAGGAACACCTCTCTATATGTCGCCGGAACAGGCAGGAACTCTTGACAACCCGGTTGACCAGCGGACTGACTTATACTCAGTGGGCTGCGTGCTCTATGAAATACTTACAGGAATCCCGCCCTTTAATGGTTCTTCCATCAAAGCTCTAAGTGAAGCTCACGCCTATGATACGGTGAAACCTATTCTTGATTTTCGTCCCGACATCCCTGTTGTCATCAATGACCTTGTTTTAAAACTTCTAAACAAAGACCCAATAGATCGCTACCAAACGGCATTTGGTTTACAGTCAGATTTATCCTATATAAGAGCCAATCTTAGTGCTTTTATCAGCGGCAGCAAACAGGTCGCCCTAGGCACCAAAGATGTCACGACATTTGTTAACAGCAAAATCCCTTTTGTGGCGCGCACCGAAGAAAAACAAAAAGTTATCGATGGTTATTTGCGCCTAACCAAAGAAGGGCTGAGAACCCATGTTGTTTCTATTTGGGGTGAAGTCGGCTCAGGAAAAACGCGTCTTCTAACAGAAATCAAAACCAGCCTTCACACCGAAAAAGCGCGTTTCATTGGTGCAAATTTTCATGAGCACGAAAATTCACTCCCCTTTAATGCCCTTGCCAACGCTTTTAATGAGTATTTACTGAGACTGCTCCAATATGAGGAAATTGAGGCAGAGCGGTTAAATGTCCGTTTAAAAAGCATCTTGGGCGATGCCATTCATATTTTAGCAAAGGTCATACCCGGCCTCGTACCTTATATAGCGGGACACAAGGAACAAAATCAGATCATAAGTGAAAATAAAATTGAATTTTTTACCGAGGCCAGTATCGCGCTTTTTAAAAAGGCCTTCTCTGATTTTGTGCGTTGCTTATCGGATGATGATGCTCCTTTGGTGCTTGCTTTTGACAATCTCCATAAAGCAGATCAAGAAAGCTTAGCTCTCATTGACAATTTCCTCAGCTTCAATACCTCAGGACGAGTCTATTTCATCTTTACATTTGAACCAAATGATCTCGTGAGAAACCAAGATTTCGCAAATTTTGTCCACAAATTTGAAAAATTAAAACGGCGCTACCTCCCCATTCAGTTGACCGATTTTAAATGCGAAGAAATCAGTGAGCTTCTTGAAAATATTTTCTCACATAAACTACGCAGCCCTGAGCAGCTGAGCGCTGAGCTAGCAAAAAACACCAAAGGCAATCCGCTCGCCACAATTAGTGCTATCAAGCAACTTATCGCCAACGATCTCATTTTTTGGGGACAAGAAGGACAGTGGAAAGCAGAAATAGAAAATGTAGCCAGGTATCAAATCCAAATAGAAAACGTTGAGCTCAGTCTCGCGAAGTTTTCCCAATACTGCGATGCTGAAAAGAAACTATTGCAATTTGGTGCTGAAGTCGGCATGCGTTTCTATTTCAATATGCTTCAGATACCAGCCATAATTAGCAGAGACCAAATTATCACCCTCATAAGTAAAGCACTCGCGGATGGACTCATCGTTGAAGATATTTCGCGGACTCACGAGCTTGAATTCGGTCGTGCTTATGCTTTTGGACACAAAAAAATAAAAATTGCTCTGCAAGACGAAAATAGCAGCGCAGATATCAAAGACTATCATTTAAAAATTGCTTTGTGGCTTCAAAAACAATATAGCAACAAAAAAGATGATGGATTGGTATTTTCGCTCGCCTATCATTTTGGCACTGCGTTTGGCGTCTCAGAATTTTCGCCCGATGTCGCGTTT
Source organism: Oligoflexia bacterium (assembly GCA_030432875.1). Lineage (GTDB taxonomy): Bacteria > Bdellovibrionota_B > Oligoflexia > Oligoflexales > JAGOVF01 > JAUILP01. The sequence continues at coordinate 9,647 of JAUILP010000010.1, forward strand.
TCTGCTGCTTATTTTAACCATTTGGCGGCAAAAAGGGCTTATAAAGCTGGCGCTTATTTTGCCGCTAAAGGATTTTTTGAGGTTGCCCTAAACTTTTTAAAATTAAAGTATGATCAACACCTTGGTGCTTATAAAATTTCTATTGCTGATGTCATTAGTGGATATGCGGACACCTTAGTAAAACTTCAGCAATATGCGCTTGCTCGCGACGCCCTCCAGGATATTCTCAACATAAACATAACAAAGCAAGAAAAGGCCCAAGTATACCAAAGACTCATCAATGTCAATCTTCTGTACGGCTATATTACTAAGGCAAAAAGTCTTGCCACCCAGGCTCTATGCGAGTTTTTCCCAGCTGAGGAAAAAACCATAACCTCAGTAATTAGCACTAAACTCTCTCAGTTTACCAAACAAGATCCCCAAAAATATTTCATAGAAAATTTGCCCAAAATAGCAAAAATTATCGACTATCTCTTATTAAAAGCAAAGGCTCGCGAAGAAAAAACTAGTGTTGACCATGAGTTATTCGCCTTAAAATTGGCCGCCTATGATGCATTTGCGGTAGATGACTCTAAATCTGCAGCAAAGATTTTACTCTCTAGCATTGACTATGTTAAAGAAATGAAGACATCAGCAAAAGGCTCGGTGCGCTTTCTCTTTAGAATGGCGTCATACTACTATCAGCGCCAATACATTGCTGAAAGCCAAAAAGTACTTAGTTTAGCTAAGCATGCGGCCCACCGCTTAGGAGACTCTGAAGTCACTGCAGAATATTCTTTATACGCCGCTAAGCTTATTTATGGGACTAAAGATTTTTCTAAAATCATGGAACGCAGACAAAAAATTGGGGCGGAATATGAGGCAAAAATGGGGCAGCTGCTCCATGCTGATGCGCTAACATGGATAACCTATGTCGATTTTTTAAAGTTAGATTTCAAATCATGTGAACATTCTGAGCTCAAATTTAGTTACCTTATCTCTGTTCGCAGCCCCCTATCAGCACAAATGATGGCCTTTTTTGTTTTTGGCTATTTTTTAAAGGGAGAATTAGCTCCTTTAGTTTCTTATGCCAATAGTTTTTTAAAGATGCGTGAGGAAGCCCAAGCAAGAGAGCGTGATCCATTTGTTTTAGTCGTAACTCTTTTGAAGTTATTTGCTGAAGGCGACTACCAGGCTAGTGAGGCAAAGCTTAAAGATTTTGTTGTCGCGACTCTTGGCATTTCTCTGCCGACTTACCATAGAGGATATTTAGATTTCTTATTTTTATTTTTTGCTACTTTTACGCAGTTACTCTCTCAAGCGACAAAGAAAAATTTAGTGTATATTGCGGCTCCTTTTGCTGATAGTTCGCGCAAATTGTGGCTCTCTAGCTTAAAAGCGCGGCTTAGTCCTGAGGTGTTCCTTTTGCTCGAAAACCTAAGTACAAAAACACCTGATGAACGACTCCGTCTTTATGATTCGTTAAAACAAAAACCATCCCAGATCCCCTTGTTTGATACAGTAGCGCTTTTTAGCCTTTTGCTAGAGCAATTAACCCAAAATGCCCATATGCTCGCTGAAGACGTAAAAAATTTACTTAAATCTTTAGAGGAAAAAAGTCTACGAACTTTAACCGCATGCTTGGAAAAAGCCTTTATATTTAATTTGTATCAATTTCATCCAGAAAAATTTGCTCTACAAAATAAAGACATATCCCTATCGGCTCGGATACAAAAATATTTTTCCTCTCGATTTCCTGTGTCTTTAAAAATGCAGGGTATGCATAAAGCTTTAAATGAAGCTTTTAATAATTTTTCGGAAAAATATAGCTTTCAGGAATGTTCTATTTTCGCTTTTGACCCTGATAACCCTGAGGAACTCAAAAATATTTTTTACTCAGGTGAAAAACCAGAAACCATACCGTCACTGAGTAACTTCCTCACACCTTACACTGATATTAACGGTCCTCTCCTTTTACCGTACCCAAAAATCATGGTCAATGCCCAAAATCCAAATCCAAGTATTGCGCAACAGGTGGATTTTAGCAAAGCTGTGCCAAAATTTTTCGTCGGCGACGCTTCCAATGGTCCCGCAAAATATATGACGATAGTAGCTAAAAAAGCATCGACAAATTCTTTACCCTCTACTTCCCAAAGTGAATTTGCCGATTTGGATGCGACCCAAACATCGCCGTCTCAGCACATCAACGAAGACGTTAAGGCACCAGACGCCCCAGTAGCAGAAGATTTGGAGGCAACCCAGCAGGGGGAAAATACGTCAATTTCAGTAAAAAATGTGTCTAACCAGGAACATCGTGCTAGCGCCGACAAATCTAAAGAGTCTGGCGAGTTAAACGTTCCAGAAAAAAAAGCAACCGCGCCCGCCAGAAGATATAATTTAGCTTTTCCTCTGAAAAATAGTGGCAAGAATATTGGTATTGTTTTTATCGAAGGTTTTACGCAATTGGTCGCAGAAGAAAATTTTTCTTACATGGAAGAGGTGACAACCTTTTCACGCAATTTAGGTTTTTCCCTCGAACATCTCTTCGCCGATGAGCAAAAAAATAGCCAAGATATGAGTCTTGGTGATAAACCCTGGCAATTTGAGCATGTCACTATTGATCACGGGGCCCCGACTAAAAATCACTTTAAAGTAGAAATCGGCAATGACACCTTAGTGGCCGGATACGTTCATCTCAAAGGCACTTCAGCTGATGTTTCTGGACCTCTTTTGCATGAGATAATTTACTGTCTTAAGTCTCTAAAATTTTCCCGCATCATGGATGAAAAAAACTGCTCCGCCTATATCCAGGAAACATTAAAATTAGTATTTGCAGGGCATAAAGTGATCGAGGCAGAATTATTTAATATCGAACTCGTCCTACTCAATCGCTTTGACGATTGGATCAAAATTCTGCGCTTTGGTGCGATTCCGTCTGTCGAACATCCGGGTAATTTTTCTACGACCCGCATCGAAGAAAATGACCTTATGGATAAGAAGGGAGGATGGATACCTCTGACAGAGCGCATTATTAAAAAGACAGATACCCCGCTCATTATCGTACATTCCTCGCTAGAGCAACTTTATAAACGGGATATGTGGTTTGATAAGGCGAGACTACAAAAAGTCTTTTCCGATGGCGGCGGATCTTTTGCTTTGAAATTAGCTCCCTATTTATGTACAACAAACCCCCATAAAGGAATATCGATAGTCTATATACATGTTTTGCCTGAGGTAGAACAAGAAGCAGAAGCTGTGTTAGTCGCAGGATAGTTGGCTTTACTAAATATGAAAGTCAGAGCTAAAACTGGAAATTAGAAAAAATAGAGTTGGCCCGATTCCAATGATGTTTTATCTTTTCATGGAAAAGGGCACGAACACTTTGACTCTTAAAAAGTCACTAAGAATTAAATTAGTATTGATAGGGTTACTTCCTAGGCCTTTCTATTCTGACATTCGGACGTCCTGAGCAACCTCGACAGACGCCACGATTAAGAATGTTGATTCTTTCTTGTAAAGCTTTTTCATATTGAGCATTCTCTGCACTGCTTTGTGTAGGTGCCGTATTTTGATCAACTTGTTTTTGTTCCTCAACTGAAAAGAAAATTTTTATCCGAATATTGTAGCCGTTTCCTTGAGTATCTCTCAAAGTAACTCCCCAGCGAAAGACATCACCGTTTTGAATGGCACCAAATTTATTAAAATAACTTTGTTCGAGTATAACATCACCAATAAAAGGCATTCTGCTTGCCCCCTCAAAATCTGAAGCATTGGGATAGGTCCTGATCGGGATAGTCGCATGCATGTCATAGTTCATTTGCGTAAGAAGTAGGTCATTAGAGACCGACGAAATAAAAGCGATAATCAAACCGATAAAATGGTACTCAGCTGTTTTCATTTAATAACCTTTCTTAGAGATTGTTTAGAAATAATTTTTTCTGCTATTGATTAGCCCGTGGTAGAGCAATTTCTATTCCACATGGAAATAAGAGATGAATTTCTAAAATCTCTAAAAAGTTTACAGATCGATGGACGCGGAAAAATATAGAGACTTGGGAAAAATCTCCATTGCCAAGACTAGGCCTATCGAGCAGAAGATTCATCCCCATAGCCTCTCTATCTAAATGATTTCCAAGAGAAAATTCAGGTGTTTTTGCTGGGATTACGATCTATCCTAATCCAGGACCCAGTAAGAGGCCATACGAAGGGGCAAAAATAATTATCATAATTTTTTAAAAAGTGTAATAAATATTGAGTGTTTAATCGATTTAAGCGTATTTTAATGGGATTGATTAATTTCATATTATTTTTATCTAGGAGTTGGCGTTATGGGTATCGGAATGCAAGAGCTGATTATTATTCTCGCTATATTAGTCCTACTTTTTGGCGCGCGCAAATTGCCACAATTGGGCGGGGCCATTGGGGAAAGTATAAAGAACTTTAAAAAAGGCATTAAGGACGAAACGTCTTCAGCAAAAGAGCTCAGTGAAGAAACTGGGACAAATAAAGGCAGTGACAGTAAAAAAGAGGTATAAAAACCTATTTTTTTAAAATTCACCTGTTTTGGAACATGAGGCTACCGACGGTGTCTTAGATACCACATTCCATTTTAGGAGCCTGAACATATTTGGTCTGGTCTTTATCATCGCCACAAAAATTGTTTATCGTGACAGGAAAAGGGGGGACGGGAAAAAGCCTTTGCTCCTATGCGCTTGCAAAGTCGTCCGCAAAGGAAGGTTTGAAAACTCTCCTGATTGAGACGAATTTACAGGGACAGCTTTGTCCCTTATTTGGCTCTCCCCACAAACCCCATGAATTTATTTCGGTAGAACCAGATCTTGATTACATCAATCTTGATCCCCGCCAATGTTTGGGGGATTATTTCATAAAATTTTTGAAACAAAAAACTATTTACAACCTTTTTTTTAATAACGAAAAATTTGGCAGCTTTGTGCACGCCGTGCCTGGAATTCTTGAAGTTGCTTTGCTGTCGTGGGTTTATCATGTTGCGGATAGAAATTTTTTAGGTCGCGCTTATCAAAAAGTCGTGTTCGATAGTTTTTCTACAGGTCATTTTTTAAAACTCCTGATGACCCCTGGCGCCATACTTAACAATTTTTTGGGTGGGCTTGTCGTCAATGAAATAAGGCGCCTACAAGAATGCCTCATCGATCACAAGCGTACAAAATATATCGTTATGACTTTGCCTGAGCGGGTGGTGGGTGAAGAAACATTAGATCTCCTAAGTGGCATGCTCCAGCTGCTGGACCCTAAATCGTTGCTTGTGGTCGTCAATAAAATTCTTCCTGAACTGGATCTAAGAAGTCCTATAAACACATCTTCTGAATATGAGTATTTAAAGGCTTACATCACAGGCCGAAATAAAGAAGAGGCCCAAAATATAAGGCTATTTACAGATTATATTTATTCGCTTAAGAAAACTAATGCTAAGGAGACTCAGGCTATCGACTATTTGTTTGCTCGGGATCTTGGGTTTTTATCTGAACCTATCGACGATGAACTCTTAGAAACATTTTTTATGCCCAGGGCGAGAAATTGAACATGGCAGCTTGCCTTGCACGTAGCGATGATTTTTGCAATGAAAGTAAATATGAATAATCTAGAGACATTATGGCAGGATAAAAAAATTGTTTTTGTCCTCGGTTCTGGCGGTGTCGGAAAAACCACCTTATCGATCGCCCTCGCCTTACATGCGGTAAGTATTGGAAAAAAAGTCGCTTTGATTAGTATAGATCCTGCTAAACGCCTAGCCTCAGCACTGGGGATTCCTTTAAGCGGTGCCCTAAAGAAAATTGACCTCGATGAACCTCTGTTTAACAAAGGAAGCCTCTCAGCGTTGATGATTGATCAAGAGATGGTCTTTTCTCAAATGGTGACCCGCTTTTCCTCAAGCAAAAAAAAAGCGGCGGAAATTAAAAATCATCCTCTCTACCAAATGGTTATTCACAAGCTCGCAGGTGCCGTTGAATATATGGCCATGGTAAAACTCTATGATGTCGTCAACCTGGGTGAACATGATCTCATCATCGTCGATACGCCGCCCGATAACCACACCGTCAAATTTTTAAAAAACCCGAATCTTCTGGAAAATTTTTTGGCCCAAGGGGCTTTAGATTGGTTCAATAAAATACTCAATTTAGGACAAAAGGGACCGCTTAAGTTTTTCTTTGCAAAGTCCCAGCGTATTATGGGAGACATGGCCCAAATACTGGGTTTTTCCACCCTGGTTAAGTTTAGCGAGTTTCTCTATTTGATAAAAGACGTCATTATCGGCTTCTCCGACTATGGAACCCATTTAAAGAGCATAATTTACGATAAAAAAACGGCTTTCTTTTCCGTGCTCACTCCTCAGTTTATGCACTTTCGGCGTCATCAAGACCTGGGAGCCGAACTTGCCAAAATGGGTTTAAAGTGGGACGGCATCATCGTTAATCGCTTGCTCGCTAAAAACATTGAATCAGATATTATGCGCTGGTCTGAAGATAGCAGCGAGGACCGCCCGTCTGAACTGCTGGTCAATGATGCCCCTGAGGATGTTATGTTAAGCCGATATCAGGGACAAAAAGCAGTGCTTGCCTTAATAAGAGCGCAGTCGCATGTTCATGCCAAATTTAGAGTCGTTGAAGTCAGAGAGCATGAGGCGGACCTTGCCACTGCGCAGGGGCGAGAAATTTTTGTGCAGGAAATATCTTAAGTTCTTGACCAGACCTTGACCTCACAGCTCACGACATGGAACTAGAACATCCCTTCCACTTACTCTAAACCGTTGTGTCTCTCATGTTCGGACCCAGTAAGTCCGTTGGGGCAAACAAGTGAAGACGATAGAGTGTCTAAAAACTCAGATACCTTTTTATCAGCAAATTTGCCCACAAAAAGCATAAATTGATAAACATCAGCAAAGTTTGAGGCCATTCCCACCGAAGTACGAATGCCACTTATGTCGACACCTTGCTCCTCATAGAGAGCTCTGACGAATTCAGGAAATTTTAGGTCTTCGGCACGGTCAAAAAACTGTTTCATAATGGTATGAGGGAGGAGAAATGTCGTTTCACCAGCTCCTGGATTGCAGAAGCAACCTGATCTTAAACTGATCTTGTCATCACTGGCCATTTTTTCTACCAATTGGCCCGTAATGGGAATGCCCTCCGCATCGAAGAAACTCATCGTAATCGTGCCGCCTCGCATTTGGGAACTCAAGGGTCCATGAATGCGCACAATTGGCATGCCATTGCTATGATGCTTATTGACCAGCTGACGAAGCAGCCATTCGGTGAGACATTTTACTCTGGTATGAATGGCATCTAGGCCCATTGCCTCTATATGTCTGAGGCCAATTTCCACCGCCGGTAGCGATAGGTAATTAACAGTTCCATCTTCAAACGCCGCTTCGCCATCAATAAAATAGTGACCACGAGTTGAGATGGAGGCAAGGCGAATGGTTCCACCGGCAAACCAAGGCCTACGAAGTTTACTCAAAGCAGAGCGGCGCGCTATCAGAGCCCCAACCCCTGTCGGATAGCCGAACATTTTATAGAACGAGATGGTAACAAAATCAGGGTGCCATTTACTGAGGTCCAAGCGGTTAGTGGGAACAAATGCCGCGGAGTCTAAAAGAACATCCCACCCTTGAGACTGCGCCTCTTCGATAAGGGTAAGAGGATGCTGTACGCCTGAGTAATTGGACTGGGCCGGAAAAGCAAATAGCTTAGATTGATCAGAATTTTCACGATATAAAATTTGTTTTAGCTGCTCAGGGTCTAAGCGCAGCTCGGGAACGGTAAGAGGTATATAATCTACACTCGCCCCCCCTGATTGGGCAAATTCCCTTAGGCCATTAACGGAATTGTGGTTATCCGTAGAAATTGCTAAATGCCCACCTTCAGCAAACGGATACGATTCTCCAACTAACTTCAGGGCACCGGTGGCATTGGCGGTAAAGATAACCACATATTCTTCCGGGGAGGCCTTAAAATAGTTGAGAACCGCAGCTCTAGCGCTTTCCACCAAGGTCGTCATCAAGAGGGATGTGGGGTTATTGGAATGGGGATTGCCAAAAACATTGTTTCGCAAAAGAGCCATATGTTCATCAAGTTGGGATTGAGCATACAAACCACCACCGGTATAGTCCAAATAAATCTGACCAGACTCGTGTAGGCGCGTAAACTGTAACCTTCGGATCTCATCGACATGGTGCGTTTTGCTGTACTCTTGATAGTCGGAGAGAAAGAGTGCGTAGGCCCGTTGATAGTCTCCGTGCTTTTCCATGAATAAAATGTCTCCAAAAAAATGCTTCAAAACCAAGAGGATCGCCTAAATTCCCTAAATTGGCAAGACTATCCCTTTGAGCGGGAAGGGGTACGGCATTAAAATAGCGTTGACGGCATAAGAATTATGAGGAGACGAAGGGGTGTTTTTGTTGAAAATAAAAAGGATATACCTTCACTTCGAATTAAGAACGCAAATGAATACGTATTATGATTTCTAGGTCATGCTCATTTACCCTAATGCAAACTCCGCTTTTCCCCCATCCTCGCGCCTTGTGCTCCCCAATTTAACAGAGTAGCACTAGTGAGGTAGGCCTATTTGTTTTCAATATTCCTATTTAAATAGGTTTTAAAGTTTGGCCTTACGCCTAAATGCTTGATAGCGAAGAGCGGTGAGGTAATAATATAATCAGCTGTGGTCAAATCACAGGCCACAGGGATATTCCATACGACAGCGATACGCAGCAATGCTTTTACGTCTGGATCATGAGGCTGTTGTAACAAGGGATCCCAGAAAAATATAAGCAGATCGATAAGACCATCAGCGATGCGCGCCCCTATTTGCTGATCACCACCTAAAGGACCACTTTGCAAGCATGTGACCCTGAACCCCAATGTTTTTATCAGCAAATCACCCGTAGTCCCCGTGGCGTAAAGATTGTGACCGACTAATATCTCCCTATTGTGTTTGCACCACCCAACGAGATTTCCCTTCATATTGTCATGCGCGACAAGGGCAATATTGCGCATCAGAGGTTCATTTTGCATGTATCATCTCCTCAAAAAGATATTATATATCATGGTGATAATGCCCTAACGAGACTTGGGATGCAAATCAATTAACTTTAAAATTGCTAGCACTGAGACCTGGGAAAACTAAAATAATACACGCTAAATATGGCGCTACAAAACTTCTAAGGCAAATCCGTAGGTGCGGCTTACTTCCTTCATGGCAGCAAGCCATCCCTTTCCTTGATTGCTTTATGGGAGGACTTTTAAGGCTGAAAGCACGCCCCTGCCAGGTTTTCCTGGGCCCCCTTTCTTTTATTTTAAGTCATTAATAATTGTTTTTATTGTTATTTTTATATATTTTATATTTTTCGCCAAATTTTGCTTTTAATTTATAGCTATCCGGTTTAGAACTAGCCCGGATTATTGTAAAAAAAATTAATGGCCGTTCGTTTAGCACAATCAAAAAGCTGTAATTACCAATTTTTTTTACACGTCATATTTATTTGAACAAAAAGTAGGAGACCAGCATGCCTAAGCAATCAAGTTTATTATTTGCGGTACTCAAATCAATCTGTCTCTTTGCGGCACTGCCGATTTATGTCACTCCAAGCGCACTTGGTGCCCAAAATCACAGAGACCCTGTTCATCCGACTACGGCGTGCACCACGCAAAAAAACGTTAATGAATCCATCAACATCTCATCGTCCCAAATCCTTTGTGGCAACTGGGCCGCAGACAATTTCGCGGCTGGGGAGAAACTCATCAACATCACGGCTTCCCATTTGACTTTAGAGTGCGCGAAAAATTTTACCTTTGAGGCTAATGAGTCTTTGGGCACAGTCGCAAATCCCACAGTAGCAATATATTTGGAGGGGGTAGAAAACGTCACCATTAAAAATTGCCAGGCCCATGGATTTCGCTATGGTGTATTTGCTCTCAATAGCAAAAACATCAAAATCATAAACAATGACTTTAGCAAAAATTATCATGATCCCGCTGCGGGTTGGGTGCAAGACAAATTTCAAGGCGGAGGAATCCGTTTTGAGAGAATCGAAAAAGGCCAAATTTCCAAAAATATCCTTGCCGAGAACTGGAATGGCATTGAACTAAGACACAGTAATGCCATCATTGTCGCAAACAACTTAGCTGACAATTGTTCCAACACGGGCATAACGTTGGTCAATAGCCATTATAATACTATCAAAAAGAATGATTTTTCCTGGGCTGTTCGTGGTCCTGCAAAACCCACGTACAAAAACATGGGTGACCTGGAGAAATTCTTAGCACAAGATGCACTCAAAGCTCTAAAATTCAAGGCGTCTTGGTATGTCGTCGATACCAAAGATTCTGCCGGTATCATTTTGGATTATGGTTCATCCCACAACAAGGTTATTGATAATGATTTTTCCTTTGGTGGTGATGGCATTTTTGTACGATCAGTCATAGGAGCCTGTGCAGAAAACAATTATTTCTCAGGCAATGACACAACCTATAGTCCTCACAACGCAATTGAGAGTTGGTGCGACGGCAATACGTTTGAAAATAACGATGCCTCCTATAGTCATTATGGCGTGTGGTTAGGAGGAAGCGACAACACCGTCGTTAAAGGAAATAAAATCAACCACAATATAGTTGATGGGATTTCGATCCAAATCGCGGAAGGGCGTCACAATACTATTGTGGGGAATGAGATCACACACAATGGCCGAGTTGGTGTTTTATTGACCGGGCGTGAATACCAAGCCTGGCATGAGCTAAGCCGTATTGGCTCCAAATTAGCCAATTCCAGTGATATTTTGGTATTGGACAATTCTTTTGCCAAAAATGGGGTTTACGATGCCTTCGTCACTTCAACTCGAAGTGCCTATTTTATTAACAACACCACGGATCAGAAAAAATTAAATATCATGATTGGCCATGAAGCAGAAAATATTTTTGTCAGTGACGAGAGCTTTAGATTTGATGAAGCACCGGAAGCCACACCTCAGGATAAATCTAACGCAGATATCGCCGCTTTAAATCAAGACCACATCGCCGACGCACAGCTAAAGACATCACGAACGAGCATTACTGTCGGTGAATCAACTTATATTAAAGTAAATGTGTCAAACGGCGACGAAATTAAAAAGATTGAGTGGGTGATACAGGAAAATAAAGACTATTTTGGCCAAGTCAGCATGCCAAAAGCTATTTATCATGATGATTCGCTAGAAAAAACCTCTCTCAATATTAAGTTTTTAAAATCCGGAATATATGACATCAACGTTTTTGTTTTGACTAATAGCGGAGCAAAAACTTTCAGTCGCGAAATCTTTGTAAAAGCAGAACGGGCTTTGCGGGTAAATGATATGATAGGAAGTTGCCCACTTTTCGACTTTAAGTGTTCTGTAAAAATAGAAAAGGACACCAAGCGTTCTGCGCTTCCTGGTTATATGGTCTCTACCAATACCGCTTATGCGATGCGAGCCATTTTTTATGTTGAACCGGCTCAAATTTTGGAAAAAAATGTTTTAGAATTTTTTGTGCGCGCCCACAACGTCAATGGCAAGTGGCAATCGACACAACCACCCCTGGTGCTCCATTTTGACAATGGCCAAAAGATCATAGTCACCCCAAGCTATAACTGGTTACCCGTTGTGCAGGAAAGCCCTAAGCACGTGAAAGTTGATCTTAATAACTCTGCCATCTGGTCTCTCAGTGCAGAATTGCCCACAAGTGATCTCATCGCCATCGAATTTCCGTTAGATACCTTTGGGTGGGAGCCTTATTCCGTCGTTCTAGGGGGTTTCTCAGTTTCGGGAGACTAAAAATTACTGTCACCACGCACCTCATGCGCCCGCTCCGCGGTCTCCGAACGCAAGAAACCCGTTATGCGCATGACGGGTCTCTCATTTTCTGAGGCCGAGGAGCGGGCGTATCATATATAGGCACGGGACCTTGATCACCCCTTATTTGTTGGTATTCCAGGGAAATTTACTCCGCCGCTAGCATTGGCTTATTCTTCTGTGATACTTTGGATTCAACAAGCGTACTAAGCTTTATTTTCCGGCCCGTGTGCTTAAACTTTAACAAAAAAAACGCCCTAAAAATGCTCAGGAGCTACCATGGATGCCTTCGGGTCATCAGCTAACTCCGTCTTATCACAAATTCACCGGATCAAAACCGCCTATCCTGAGCTAGCGGCAGGAGGCGCTTTTTCAGGATCACCTGATGAAAAAGAACGAGGTTTAGCGCCTGTTTTGCTTGCTTTAACCGGCCAGGCTTTTGCGCCAAACGATATCACAAAAGAGATCCAGTTTTTATGTGCGTTCGCAGCTCATTTTTTGCGGGAGCTTTTTAACACCGTTGATGACTATAAAGCTCCGCCGAGCCTATCAGCAAAAGCTCTTAAGCGCTTTTTGGAAATGCAGACATTTTCTCTTGGTGCCTTGTGTTTTGAATCTGATTTTCTTTCTCAGCTCTGGGGAGATTTTGCTCAGGAAATAGAACGTTTATTTGGCCAGGAAAAAACCAATGCTGAGCCTCGCGCGACTCTAGAAATGAAGTTTCCTGATTGGGCGTTTTCTGGGCGCCTGCATTTTCATCTAGCGGAAGATCCGCAAAATATAGAGCAGCCCTTTTTATTTTTGATCACCGTTGCGACCCGCATCTTAGGCAAACCGCGCATGCAGCATATGCCTCTCTCCAAGGTTGTTTCGGGTGCCTTGCATGACCCGCTTATGCTGCAAGCAGTTCTTGCTTCTTTAAAAAAAAGCGCTGAATCCAGTGCGTTTATGCAGGAAATGCTGCGGACAAATAGAGCCTTTAGTCCCGCACCTTTAAGTTCAAAAGAAGCTTACCGATTTCTTTGTGATTTTTCGTCACTAGAAAAATATGGTTTTATCATTAAACTCCCACAAAAATGGCAGCTAAAAAAACCGTTAATGCCATCGGTGCGTGTCAAGGTCGAAAATACAAACGTGGCACCGCAGCCTCAGGGGAAAATATTCAGCCTGTTTCACTTCAACCCCAAGCTCACCGTGGATGGTGAAGGTCTCAGTGACGCCGAAGTTGCGACTATTCTTTCGGCTCCGGGTGATCTCGTTAAAATCCGCGGAAAATGGGTGTTAGCTCGCGGTGAAGATGTCCGTGGTGTCCTGGATAAATGGTGGCAAATTGCGGCGATCAAGCATCAAGGCTTTACTTTTTCTGAAGCCCTGCGCATGCTGTCCCGCTCAAAAATGATCGGGAATAAACCTGACCTTGACGCTGCTTCTAGCGAGGCAGGGGCTGATTCTTTCACCTCGGAAGAAATAGACCTTGGCAAAGGTTTTTTAGATATTTTAGAGTCACTGCGCGGTGAGACCGCCAGTTTTTCGCCCGAGCAAGAATTACATCTACAAAGGCACTTACACGCGACACTTCGCCCTTATCAAAAAATAGGCGTTGAATGGCTCGTGCGTTTATATCAATTGGGTCTAGGCGGATGCTTAGCCGATGATATGGGGCTGGGAAAAACGCTGCAGGTCATAGGACTTCTTGTTGCCAAAAAATTTGGGCGGGCCTGTGAAAAAAAAACATATAACGAAGAACAAAAACCCAGTCTTTTGGTCGTTCCTGCTTCGCTGCTTGGAAACTGGGAAGCTGAATTAAAAAAATTCGCGCCTTTGCTGCAGTTTGTCGTCCTCCATCCTTCCAGACAAAAACAATATATGGAGGCTGAAAAATCGTCCTGCCGGTATTCTCGTAAAGACCTTTTGATCACCTCCTACGCGATGGCGCAGAGATTAGAATGGTTACATGAGCTAAGTTTTGATCTCATAATAATTGATGAAGCCCAGGCTATTAAAAACCCCGTGGCTCAGCTAACCAGGGCTATGAAAAAACTCGACGCTCACGCCCGTTTTGCCCTCACGGGAACGCCTGTTGAAAATCAAGCCAGTGATTTGTGGTCGATTATGGATTTTTGCGTACCGCAGGTACTGGGGACGCTAAAGGATTTTCAAAGGTACTACGCGGGTTTGGCAGAAAAAAAGGATTTTGGGGCTTTAAAGGATATCCTGGATCCGATTTTACTTAGGCGTCTAAAAACCAACAAACGCATCATTAGTGACCTCCCAGAAAAAATTGAGATGAAAGTATTTTCCGGTTTGACCAAAATACAAGCCGATTTATATCAACGCGATCTTGACGCTCTCAAGAATGACCTAGAAAATTGTGAAAAAGAAATCGTACGTAAAGGCCTTATTTTAAAATCTTTGCTAAGATTTAAGCAAATATGCAATCATCCTTCGCAGCGTCTAAGTGACAATATTTATGACTATCATGATAGCGGAAAATTTTTGCGCCTCAAAAATCTAGTGGCGCAAATCAAGTCACGTCGAGAGAAATTTATAATTTTTACCCAGTTTCGGGAGTTAACCGACATACTCGCAAGTTTTCTGCAAGAAATCACCGGAGATAGAGGGCTGATTTTACATGGATCCGTGCCCGTATCAGAGCGACAAAATCTGGTGCGTTTGTTCCAAGAAGATGAACGCTATGGTTTTTTTGTGTTATCTTTAAAAGCGGGTGGTTCAGGCCTGAATTTGACTCGGGCGACACAGGTTATTCATTTTGACCGTTGGTGGAACCCTGCCGTCGAAAACCAAGCCACTGATCGCTGCTTTCGCATAGGGCAGAAACAACGCGTTCTGGTGCATAAATTTGTGTGCCGTGGGACTATCGAAGATAAAATTGATCGTTTGATAGAGAGCAAAAAAAATCTCGCGGATGAACTCGTATCGGCCAGTGGCGAAACTAAACTCACCGAGATGACCAATGAATCGTTATTGCAGCTTCTTAAGATAGACACGGATAGCACTTATATAGGTGAGGCCGAACTCTTAGATGACGCTTAAGATATTTTTGCCTATGCTACACTTAGGCTCTATGGGTACTTTGGCAAGCAAAGCTGATCTCTACACGAATCGCCCAGTTTATGACGAGGAATAGGTATCATGACAACGTATATTTATGACTATGATGACGAAAAAAATACAGGAAAAACGACTAAAGCAGATCATGAAAAAATCATCCGCAAACACATAGAGTCTTTGCCGAACAACCAAAAAACTTTGTCGCCACTCTCTGCCCCTGCTAGAGGAAAACTCACCACGTCTTTTTGGGGCCAGGCCTGGGTGCAGAATATTCGCTCTTATGAAGATCTAGAATACCGAATTGATAGGGGCCGTAGCTACCTACGCCGGGGAGCTGTAATTGATCTACGCATAGAGGGACAGCAGGTCCACGGTCTTGTAGCAGGCCTGGAAGTCTATGAAGTTTCGGTCCACTTTAAAAAATTAGCCGATGATAAATATTTGGCATTCAAAAAACTCCTCAACGATCAAATCCATAACACTCTTAATCTTTTGGCGGGAGAAATGCCCGATGATATGGTTCTAGCTGTAACCCATCCTCATACGGGACTTTTTCCTCGTTCTGACGAAATTTCTTTTTCCTGCACGTGCTTGGATTATGCACATGTATGCAAACACGCTGCGGCAATTTTGTACGGCATCGCACTGCGGTTTGATCAAGACGCGCGTTTGTTTTTTTCCCTTAGAGGCATGGATAATTTGCTGCTCAGTGAGTTAGCTAAGAATGCAGTCGATAAAGGGCTAGATGTCGGTGATACCGCCAAAATTCAGGAGCTATTTGATATTGACATCATGGAATGAAACAAAGAGCATAAGCGACTTAAAATTGAACGGAATGAAACAAAGAGCAGGCGAGGTTCTTCGTAAGCGCTCGCGGCTTTTCATGCGCTCAAGGCTATTCTTGGGTGCTTTCGCGGCGATAAAGGAATGATCTCTAAAGAATCTTGGCAACAATGCGCATTAATGGAGGGCACATGGGTGTCCTGTCACCTCCATATGGTTCATGCAGTTCCTAACGATGACACTTTCTGATTTTTGCTTTTTCGATTGACATCTATTAGCCTCCTGATCTTAAATAAACCCTAGGAACTATCGTAAATAACAAAATAAAGCACTTTATGAAATATTCTTATATTCGTGCCCATGATTCCGTGGAATTTTCTGCTGATTCTGTAGAAATGATGCCATTTCCTCAGCGCATCTTCTTTGTTCATCCTTGTTATTTCAATATAAGTTATGCCATCAATCCCCACATGCTGGCAAAGTCTGGCGAGCTTAATAAAATTGATAGCGAAAAAGCTCTTCACGAATGGGAGAATCTTGTTGGTGCTTACCGCTCGTTAGGTCTTGACTCATATGTTATGCACCCTGAGGCTTCATGTCCTGACATGGTTTTTTGTGCCAATCAAACCCTCCCCTTTATCAATAGGTCCGGACAGCCTGCCGCTATTTTAAGCAAAATGCATGACCCGGTAAGGCGTGATGAAGTCGAGAAAATTGGCGCTCAGCTAGAACTGTTAAAAGTTACCTTAGATGTGAGCATCGCCAAGCAAAATGATCTCACCTTTGAAGGCATGGGTGATGCGCTATGGGTACCGGGCCGCAAACTACTCCTTGGGGGGTATGGGGTAAGAACCTCAGAACAGGCATATGAAATTATTGCCCCCCTTATTGATGCTCATATAGTCCTCTTTGAACTCACCAATCCTGATTTTTACCACCTTGATACCTGCTTGTCCGTTTTAGATGACACCCATGTTCTCGCCACTCGGTCAGGCTTCACTGAAAACGGGTGGAACACATTAAAACAACTTTTTAAGCAGGTGATTGAAGTCCCCTTATCTGAAGCCAATTCACCGGGATTTGCTTGCAACGCGCACTCTCCGGATCAAAAACACGTCCTTATTCAGCGTGGCAATTTTGAAACAGAAGCAAAACTCAAACTCCATGGATTCATACCAATACCACTCGAAACGGAAGAATTTATCAAATCTGGCGGCTCTGTTTTTTGTATGAAACAAATGTTTTTTTAATTTTTATTCAAGGAAGATTTTGTCGCGACTCTAAATTTGCTTCTTCATTGCATTATGCAAGGTTTCTTTACTTTGACAAGGAGTGTTTTATGCGATTTTTTTTGCTTTTTTTGCCCTTTTTACATTTTGTGACCTCATGTGGTCAACCATCAACTGCCTCACTAAAAGGCCATTATGAGGAATCTGACGAGCAAAAGGCAAACGCATACAGTGGCAAACAAGCGGTAGTACCTGAATATTTTCCCACAGGGGCGGTGATTGTGAGCTTGCCCCTACTTTCTCTCTATGACAAAGAAGATTTCATCAAAGAAATTATCAATGCCGGTGCAAAAGATATATATGTCACCATTGAAAAAAACTCCGGGATAACGCTAAAATCTTCAGTATTCAAGACACTAAGAACTGTCCTTGGAAATGACTTTAAAAACATTCACCTTGTAGAGCAGCCAGACTCGGGAAGAATATCTGTTTGGGCTCGGGATTGGTCTCCTTTAGGCGCTGAAGCAAATGACATCAGGGATCCCGCTAAAAAACTTCGCTTCCTCGATTTGAATTACTACTCAAATCGAAAAGCTGATGATTCATCGCCTCGCGCCTTAGAAAATCTTTATGCATACTCACGTGTAAGTGTGCCTGTATACAATGAAGGCGGGAACTTCATGGTCAATGATTCTGGGGACTGCCTAATGTCAACCCGTGTTGTTGATGCCAATAGCTTTAAATCACGCAATGATGACATGATTCTAAGTGCCCAGGAAATCAAAACCTATTATAAAGACTTTGCTGGTTGCAAAAACGTAACCATATTCCAGCGCATTCCTTACGAAGGCACAGGGCATATTGATATGTGGGGCAAATTCCTAAGCGACAAAACAATCGTAGTTGGTGAATTGAGAGAGACGACATTGCAGTTTCTCAGCGGCAGTGCACTAACCGTAGCCACCGAAATGCAGGCATACCTTGAAGATAGAGCTCAAGATCTTATCGCAGCCGGTTATGACGTTAAAAGAATTCCGATGCCTGCTCCAGAAAGTCGTGTTTATAGATCGTACACCAATTCTCTTATCGTAAACAATACCATCCTCGTACCCCGCTATACAAAACCATCTTTCAAAGTCCTGGGAAAATATTCCGATGATTCCCTCCTGGCGGATTATGAAGCTGAAGTGAAAAGTATATACGAATCTGAAGGCTATAAGGTCGTCTTTCTCGAATCAGATGATCTTATTTCTTATGGTGGCGCAGTACACTGTGTCACGATGCAGGTGCCAAAGTTTGATTAGAATTAATGCTAGTAGTCAATAGTTTAGTAAGAATTAACTCTATGAAGGATTTTTAATGATGAAAACGTTTAGCTTTGTGTTGTTGGGATTTGTGTTAGCATCATGTGTAACTGCTGAAATGGTAAAGTCTCCTAACCAGGATGCCGGGTCTCAGTATGGACCTTCAAATCAAATTCCCTATGGTATAATAAAATACTTGAATCAAGGCGCTGATGCTGTGATTAGCAAACGACGAGAAGATGCTTTAAAGAAAATGTATGATTCATGTGGCGGTAAATACGAGATTAAAGAAGAGAGTGCTACTTTTAGTGGTCAATATTCTAGTTTCACAACTCTTGGAAACTCCGAATATATTTACATCCGATTTGAATGCTTAAAATAGTTTAACTTTATATTTCTTAGCATCAGAGAGGTCCAAAATTTTTTACTTGAACTCCAATACCGGGCGCATGATGTTTTTCATCGCCTTTCTTGTGTGCGTTTCTTCACGCTCTGATGCTAAGAATGTTAAAATCGTTGCCGCGCATAATCCTGTAGGATATTTAAATAGCTTACCTCAAGAAGCCAATTCTCTCGGCGATTCGGTCCCTAAAAAAACAAAAGTCTATCAGGTCGATGGTAAAGGGAAAAAAAGTGACCTGGAAGTCGATGATTTAGTCGCTATTGAATACGCTTACGAAATTCAGGGATTTGCTGTCTTTGAAGTCAGGGAAAATGAGCTACAGCTGTACTCGGTTTCTAAAGGCGCTGTTTGGATCAAAAGTTCAAAAGAAGCACCTGTGCAGTTACTCCATGAAATTGATTTTTCAAATAATTTAAGTTATCTAACGGCAGCCTGGGACGGTGTCGGCTATGATGAGCCTGATTTTAGCTCTCCTCTAAAAATCATTAAGCCAGTGGCTACATCGGCAACCACCGCAATAACCACCGCAATAACCACTACGATAAACATAGAAGAAAATGGAAGACTTCGATTCAACGCAGGCCCCAGTGTGCCTATAAAAGTTTTGCAGCGCACACTGCGAGGCAATCGGTACTGGCTGCAGGTTGAACTATTTGCCGAGATATGCGGTGAAAAACCCAAAAAAAATACGCATAAATTTGTTGGCAAAAGAATCTGGATTCCTCTTTTTTCCGCGGCTGGTTATTCAAACTTTTGGTTCTATAGCCGCGGCTGCTAAACAGTAGCCATTGATAGGGCGACGAGTTCCCACAAAAAAAATCTAGTGGGTATTTTTCAGTTTCAACTTTGCGCTGCGAGAAAGAGCTTTGATCGCTATTTCTCTTTTTGTCGCCGAACTCCTTGTGGGATGTTCTTCTTTGAAGACGATCTTTTTAGGTTTATTTGCGCGAAAAAATTTAGCGCCTTTTTTACCACTTAAATGCTCTGCATAGCGGCGCTCCAAATCCGTAGTAATCCCTGTATATAAGGCACCATTTTCTGTTTCTATCATGTAAACGAACCAAGCCAAACTTTAAATTCTCCACAGAAACTAATTGATTAAATAATACAGCCAAAGACATTTTTGATAAGTCTATAGCTGAGAAACTCTGGAATAACCTGAGTGTAAAACATTCGGAGCTGATAGCTACTTATTAAATTAGGATTAAAGCGTACTCAATCTGCTGGCATCTTTCCACAGTAAGCGTCATATATTTTCTTGATAGCGTCCTTAAAGTGTCTAAAAAAAATACATTTCAATAAAGAATGCTTAATGTTTATACATAATATGTTGTTTTAACATGGGGGTCTTTAATAATAATGTTTTTAGCTTGGTTTTTTCGAGGCACGAAAAATATAAATAAAAAAAGCCATTTATATTTTTAATTAACCTAGTTACCCTGATCATTTTCAGTATGGCCCATACTTTGCTACTTCGATGCTTCAATCAACCATTATCGCTACATTCTATCTAGGAGTACAAATTATGACATTGACAAATGTTTTTATTGTTTCATGTATTGCTACAAGCTTCCTAACAAACTGTCGGTTAAAAAACAGCAATCCGTCTTCTGAGATAAAGGGCGGTGAGATAACCCTAGATATAAATGGAACTAGTCAAAATGCTAAAATGAGTCAAAAAATCAACATTATTAAAAACGCAGACTCTTATTGTCAATTTGACAGAGAATCGACATTTAATACCGGCGAAATCGGTGAAAATTCTTTTGGACCAGCAATGATTCTGAAAACTGTAAGAAATGATGGAGAAGAACTAAAGCTCATTGATGATTATGGATGGAAATTAAAAAAAATGTCTGATCTTAGCGTAGAAGTCAAAAATGAAAAAAACCTAAAATTGGGTAAAATCGTGATTACCGAGCGGTTTTTAATATATAAAAGATCAGAGTACATGGCTAATCCACAGGTAGTGAGCATTGAAACCAGTATTTCAGATTATCAGAATAGTCAAAATATAGTCGAAGAAGGTAATATTGAATTGGGAATTTACGGTGGTCAGAACACTATTTCCCTCGCTAAATACCATCAAGACACGCGGGTATGTTTAGCCGCTCTTGGTGCAGAACACGATACATTAGATAGCAAAGTCGAGTTTCGTACAAAAAGTTATCCGACAGGGGATGGTGGCCCAGCACATTGTATTACGTTTCATTTTTCTGACCAAGATATTACGCCTAATATGGTTTTAGCTGCTAAGGAGTATTTGGTAAATAACTCCCTAAGTGCAGATGATGCCAGAAATGTCTGCTCTAGATAATTTTACAAGATTTTTCTTATAAAAATCAAAAAGAGCCAACCCCTCATCCTTATGGGTATGGCTCTCAATTTTTTTTAATATTTGATGAGGAGATAATCAAGTACTATAAAGAAAGCATTGAGCCTGATATCGCTCAGTTACGCATAAGTGACCCACACAATTTAATGATTAATCTCATCGACACTATTATTCCTGAGGTAATCCCAACTCAGGCTCATGATGGCGATTTACCTGTTACAGATGTTTATAGTTGGGGCATCGCTGCTGACGGAGATACGGATTTTAATGGCGCATTAGATCATTTATACCTTTTCAAAAGGAACATAGCTCCCATTCTCAATACTTTAAAAATTGAGAATGGGAGTCTAGATAATCTCCTCGGGGTTTATCACCTTAAGCTGCACAAATATTAAACAATTGTCTTAAAGTTGGTTAAGGCAATGATTATAAATAGCGAAAAATAAACATATTTTTTAACGGCATAACCGTTGCATTATTTCATAAAAATTAACGACATAGAGGACACAAAATGAAATCCAATCTATTTTTACTCAGCTTGCTCATTGGTTTAAGCTTCAATTCTTGCTCCACCGCTAATGAGAAACAGTCTCCTCTAAAATCAAGTGGCGTTTCGCATAAATGCCTGACTGTTACAGACGAAGCAGAAAATCCTGATTCGTCCATAGCTGTGCCGCCCTGTGACAAATTAGAAGATTTTAGAATAGTTACGCCACCCCTGAGTGTGCAAGATCTTCTGAATAAAAGAGTGCCAAAAGAAAAAATGCAGATTGAGATTGTGGCGGAAGCTGGAATTTTAAATATACACTTCACAACTATTGAAGATTACAATTCTGCATGCACTCTAGAGGCTACTGATCTTATAATCCAATATTTCGATAGAAAGGTTTCTTCACCCATTGGCATTGATGGTACTATTTCTTTTAACACCGAGATTAACCCTGATGATATGTGTGCTCAGGTAATTGGTCCTCAAAGAGGCGTTCTTTCACTCCGCTATCAAGAAGAAAACATGGTAGATGATGGGACGAGTGTGATAGAAGAAGGAGTTTATGAACTGATTATTGATGAAATTTCCTACGGCACTATAATTTTTTATGATCAAATTCCTGAAATAGTGGAAGATGATAACATGGCTGAATAGACAGGCTTAAAAGGGCAAGTTCTGCCCATAGTCAAGGCGATGCCGCAGAACTTTTCCTTTTCCTAAGAATCCATGCCGCACCCGACAAAAAAACGCTGCGAAATATCATAGCAAACACCGTGCGCATTTCAAACGGGTTTCCCTTATAGATATACCAAATTAAATAAACTAGCACGGCACCGCACAAAAGCGCTAAAGCTAAAGCAATTTTTTTCGCATACGATTTTAGGCGAAATAAGCTTACCCCACCTAATATGTATAAAAAACCAGAAAGAAAATTAAACCATAAAACCAGCGGGACAATATGTCCTGCTTCATTGTGTCCGGCCTCCGTAAATAAAACGCGCCCCCCAGAGAGGATAGTCAGGACGCCAAAGACAATCATAAATACGCTTAGAGCAATAAGCCACTTTGGTTTTAAAGATGGAGAGGCCATAGTATTTCCTAATATCTGGGTGTCTTGTTTTTGATTACCGCTGGCTAAGAATTTATGCTTTTTTTAAAATAAATCCCTACTCTTAAAGCATAGAATACACAGTTTTTCCTCAAAATATACATAAATGAATATTTATTATTTACAGATCTGAATATTCAGATTTGAATGTTATATTTTTTCATATCTGAAACTCAAAATAAATTCACCAGGACTTAGTTCTTGCAGTTTATTTCATGATGACTATCTTGGTCGGTGTGGAGTCGTAGCGCTGTAATTATCAAAATGGCTAAGTGCAAAGCAAAGCGTAGCGCGGGATAGAGACGACTAAAACAGGTCTTTGTCGACCTTTAAAAAACTGTTAATTGAAAGGAAAGAGAATGAGTTTCAAAATGAGTATGATGTATTTTAGTTTGATTTTGGGAAGTGGCATCAGCGCCACTATGACAATAGGTGCCCCAAAGCCCTAATGAAACCAAGCTTGCTCCGCTCAAGTAAGTTACTAAAGTTACGAAAAAAAAACATGAAATGAAGGAATTGAAACATGAGAAATCAGAATTTTTCAAAAATATAGAAGCTTTAGCGTTGAAGGGGTAAAGGTTCAAGAACGTCTTGACACGTACAATAAACTGATGAATAACAGTACGATAATTATGGCTCCCGAAACAGCTGGGGTGCTTTATGACAAGGTGGTATGTGCCACTGAGGAAACAGAAGAAGCTGCTATGAAGGTTAATAATACAATTTTAGATTTCGAGGTAAATAGCGAAAATGGTGACAAGATTATTAGTAATATTTTAGATAATGGGATGAGTCGCGCTCACGCCACAAAATTATTAGAGGAAGCAATTGCCCTGCCGGAAGGCAATCAAGAGATTGACGACGCTTTAAATCAACTTCTCGATCAACATGAGCAGTGCAAGCAAGATAAAAAACCTAACTGTGATCTTATGATTTATGAGGCAGTTAAGGGATTGCAAAAAGTGGAACATTTTATCATGACAACTAGGTGCGATGATGCCTGTGGAATAAGAGTGATAGGGGAGGCATTAGATGGCGCTATAAAGGGCGCGGCCGCTGGTGCGACAGCTGGAGCATTAGTTGCTGCCACGCCAACAGCTGGTATCGGCGCGCCAGCGGGTGCTCTAGCTGGCGCCGTGGCAGGTGGGACACTGGGCGCAATTGCTGGAGCTATGAAGGGATATAATCCAAGTTCAAATGCTGCACCAGAAAAGCCTTGCCTGGTAGCACCCGCAGTGCCCTGAAGTAGTTATTTTATATTTTAATAAATCAATTACCCATAACTAAGAGGTCCCAATGCTTAGCGAATTTACCCTTAAACAACATCTAAATATGTTTTGGAACATTTCAGCGAAGATATTTCCTTATACCCTTCATTCCGTAGTTTTTGCGAGTTTGTTTGTTAAATTATTGTATTTTTTAATTAACATGGTTTTTAAATTACAACTCGGTTCGCTCGATTTTGGTGATACTATTACTAACACCATCTTGGTGCAAATTATTGTCTTGATGGGAGCATATTTTTATGTGGGACCTAGAAAAATGTGCGAGCGTTTGAAAATAGATTTGCCAAGTGAAAAACTAAGTTCATAATCACCCATAACTAAGAGTTCTCAATGCTTCGCGAATTTACCCTTAAACAACATCTGAAATTATATTGGGAGATTTCAAAGAAGAGTTTCCCTGCTTCTCTCCATTCAATTATTCATCTATGGATCATTTATAGGTTGTCAATATTTTTAGTTGACATGATTTTTAAAACCGAACCATCTGATCATTACTATCACGTTTTTTTCTGGCTAATTTTTGCCGATAGAATTGGTTTTATAGGAGTATATTTAATTAGCGGGCCAAAAAAATTGTGTGCGAATTTAAAAATAGATTTTCCCAGTGAAATACTAAACTGATAAAGAATCGAGACGGGTTAAAGTGGAGGTCTTTTCCCTTCACTTAATCAAAAGCTCCTTTTAATGACCGGGAAAACCCCAAAGACCACCAATTAAACCAACAGTGCCAGAACCTCTTTTGGGCGCCCAGGGGCTCACTGAGGGCTTTCACCTCTTATGGGTGCATCCCATGCCGGGAGCATAAAAAAAGGATTTTCTCCTTACGAAGAAAACCCTTTTTATTATTTGGATCCTAAAAAATAAATTGAAACTTAAGGCTTAAAGGTCGTAAATGAGCTTTCAGACTTGATCACATCTTCTAACAATTTTGAATAGGATTCCATACCAAAATCATTGTACTGTGATTTGCTGATAAAAAAGACATCGTTAGCGTCAGTGTTGCGAAAGCCCGTAACCATCGTAATACCTTTGTTTACCACAAGTCCCTCTAAGTAAATATCGAGCTGATTGCTAAAATCGTTGTCGGAATCATTAATGAGGCCAAGCATGTTGATAAAAGCAGAATCATCAACGAGATAAACCTGATATTTCTTGTCTTGCAGCATATCGGCGAAATTAGTAAGCGAACCAGAGCTGGCGTCGCCCCAGGTTAGTGACAGAGTTCCACCTCCCGTTGTACTTGAGCCCGTTGCCCCCCCAGCAAGTAATGCGCTACTATAATATATTGAAAAGCAAAAAATAATCACAGCTTTCAAAGTGCAGTTAATTAGCCTAATCATGGTAATTTTTCCTAATAATTGGTGCCAGAATAAAGAATCATTTTTTTTCATATGAAAACTCCTTTCCCAAATGACCCAATGCCATAAAGAAAGAAATTGGTATTTCGCCACAGTGCTCAGGATTACTAAATAGTTCGGCGAGCTGCATTTCTGCATTCCGAATTATATCAAGGCTTTTTTCAATACCCTTTGGACTCGCAGAATGATAATTAATAAAGTTTACCTGGCGATTTACAAGAGCCATTACCTTGGTAGTTTTTCCTATCATATCTGCTATTTCTTTAGGATTTTCAACAATCAGGTTCTTCGCAAGTTTGACAAATCCTCCTGAAGATTCAATCACTATTTCTTCATTTAATAAACTTTGAAGGATGATGTCACCAAAATCGCCGAGCTGATTGACAATATATTCTTTGCTTACAGGCTTATTTCCCGCACAAGCCAGCAAAATAAAAACATGAAACGAATACGGGCCCTCAAAAATTTCGCTCACTCGTTTATCAAAATGCTGCGCTTCTCCGGTAGTCTCATCCAATCTTTTCCTAAAAACTCTCTTAAAAAGATTCGCTTCAGCAGGAAAATGCCGCTCATAAAAAGCGACTGCTTCTTTCGGCGTCGTCATCACCCCTAAAAGCGGAGCGATATACTTGAAAGCAGGGCTTATTTCCCCTTGTATCGTGCGACGTACATCCTGGTAATTAAGATTAGCCTTGCGGGAGAGACTTGCGATCGATCTATTTTTGCCTTTGAGTTTCCAGGCCTCATAGATTTGCTGCAAACCTAGTGTTACTTGATTTTGGGCTTCCATCACGTGCTGTTTCCTTTGATGATGATAACTTCTATCTACAGTTTCAGGAGAGATTGTACATGTAGCCTTAGATTTGTCAACGGGTTTATGCCAATGGCTTCTGAGCTAGAGCTCTTGAGGCGCAAGCACTTAGGAACGCCATTTCCAATACATCAGTGCAGCGCCATACAGTTTATGATTTGATAAAGATCTAGGACTGGAGGAGGTCTTCCTTCGGCATTATACGTAGGTGATTGAGTGTTCAGTAAAGCTCTTAATTGCAGCTTGCGCTGGCATAAACTTTTAGGTTTACGCCCGTCAAATCTCTCCCTGTCACCCAACCTGTTTCTATTCCTAATCGGCTACAGCGCCAATTTCCTTCACCATTAATATCTGCCCCTTTTAGACAAAAGCATAACAAACCAAAATCATTTGAACCCGGTGTTCCCTGAGGGCCTTGAGGTCCAATTTGACCAGATGGTCCCCGTTCCCCTTGATCTCCTTTTAAACCTTGTGGTCCCGGATCTCCTTTAACCCCTGGAATACCCTGAGCACCTGGATCTCCTTTAACCCCTGGAATGCCCTGGGGTCCACGCGCACCGTCTACCCCGTCCCTACCTGGAGCTCCCGCAGGTCCTATTGGACCTCTTTCTCCTTGATCTCCTTTCAAACCTTGTGGTCCCGGATCTCCCTTAACCCCAGGAATACCCTGAGCACCTGCATCTCCTTTAACCCCAGGAATACCCTGAGCACCTGCATCTCCTTTAACCCCAGGAATACCCTGAGCACCTGTATCTCCTTTAACCCCTGAAATGCCCTGGGGTCCACGCGCACCGTCTACCCCATCCTTACCCGGAGCTCCCGCAGGTCCAACTGGACCTTGATCTCCTTTTAAACCTTGTGGTCCTGGTTCTCCTTTAACGCCCGGAATACCTTGAGCACCTGTATCTCCTTTAACCCCTGGAATACCTTGAGCACCTGTATCTCCTTTAACCCCTGGAATACCTTGAGCACCTGTATCTCCTTTAACCCCTGGAATACCTTGAGCACCTGTATCTCCTTTAACGCCAGGAATACCCTGGGGTCCACGCGCACCGTCTACCCCGTCCTTACCAGGAGCTCCCGCAGGTCCAACTGGACCCCTTTCTCCCTGATCTCCTTTTAAGCCCTGAGTATCTCCTATTTCTCCCTTTGGCCCAGGGGGGCCCGGAGGTCCAGGAGGTCCCATTGGACCCACAGTCACCGAGTAATGGGCTTCTAAGTATTCCTCTACGCCCGAAGAAAAGGGATCAATTTCCGTCCATTTTCCTAGAGAACAACTTTGCAATACTTTGTTCTGAACATCGTAAATTACATACTTTTCTTGAGACGGCTGACATGCATCGCCGGACAAAATAGTCATGGGAACTTCCACAGGACCGTTCAATTCCTTATCAAAATGGTCAGTGCCTGGAGCTACTGCTTTATCTAAGACGGTTTCTGCTTGCGTCCCCGTTGCATCCTGGATCGGCTGTATATCACTACTCGCGGTCTGCTTTTTGATCTGATCAGAAGACGTTTCCTTAGGATCATCAACAGAATTTTCTGAACTGCTAATTTTTTGAGCTGGGGCCCTTCGGGCGTCTTTAAACTGAGCCCCACCACAGCTAGTAAAATAGAAACCCAAAACGATAGAGAAAAATAGCGCGTCATGTTTATAAGTCAGCATATAATTTTTTTTCACCCCAAAAAAAGACCATGATGATATATCGGTTGTTATGGTTATGGGTTTGAATTATAGCTGTAACACCATGATATTTATAAAGCAATATAAGGGTCGATATTTTTCTACTCTATAGACAGTCGCGCTAGGTACGCATCTAGTTTTTTTAGCTTCCCGCTCACGAACACGGCAACCGCCTACCCCAAAAAGCTAAACACTATTACGCATGTCGAAGACCATTAAGGATCTTACGACAACCCAATGCCTTATTTTAAGACAAAAATCCAAGACTGCCCAAATCCCAAAGCCAGGTTTACCTATAGGGATTGTGATGTATCCAAAATCAAAATATCAAATTGATCATTTTTTCAAGCTGAGCCACGATACCTTCGGCGATTCAAACTCCTCTTCAGGGAGCTACGGCAAGAAATCTAGAGACTCTAGCAACTTCGTCTTATATTTTTGCAGTCCGTCTAGGGTCTTGAGACCTTCTTCAAGACAGACATGATTATCACCTCTGATACAAAGCTTTGCCGCCAGAGTTAGGTTTTGTTCATTGGTGATCATAATACCTAAAATTTTTTGAAGCTCTTCCCGCTCCACCGCACTAAGTTTAAAATCATAGTAGCTTAATATATACTGAGCACGACGCCGATTACTCAAGTTTTCAATAAACGCAAGGTTAAGCTGTTCCAAGATCCGTGAAGCTTTTTCTTCCTGCGCCTCATTCGTTTCTAGTTTTTTTATAGCCAGGTTCTTAAGACTGGGCACATCCTCATACGCATAGGTTGCGACACTCACAGGACTCAGTTTTTCAGTATAAGTTAGCTGCGTGATCAAATCGGTTCTCGCATACAATGTGAGTTTATTGTAAGTTTCTCGACAAGGGTCCAGATCATTTAAGGTACAGTGCGTAATATTGGCATTTAATATCCTAGCCAAATTTTCTGGATTGCCTCCGTACTGGAACGAATCAATGGAAACTACGACAGAATCTAGATTTTTATGGCTATCTTGCACCATACTCCCTGAACCAGACGCTAAAGAAAAGCCTCCCATGCCGAGAGATGCCTTGAGAGACCCTGAAAGTAGATCTTTTTGCTCGCGACTAACAAAATCGAACACAAGTTGCGCATAAAATAGCGCGCCATAATTGATTTGGGCGACATAGCTATCGCCACAAACCCGGGAAAAATTTTCTGGCTCCTTACGCAGGATTTCCTCACCAAGGGTTGTAAGCTCTATGGTTTCAGGAGCTAGGACTGCGGACGCTTTTTTTATTTTGAACATCAAATGAAAAGAACTCTTAGTGTTGTGTGACTGAAAAAACTGTAAAACATCGAGAAACCCGCTTGCTTTAACGCCGATAGTAGAAGCTTTACCCCCAACAGACCCTGAAACCGAGTCCAGGTATTCGCTTGTTTCCATATCCTGCAAAAATTGAACTTCACTACTACCATTGCGCTCCTCATAAATCTCATGCCCCTTTATGCAGGGGGTAAAAAGTGGCCGGTCAAGGCGTCTTTGAAAGCCATAACCTAAGCGCATGCTGGAACTAGGATAGCTAAAGGATTCGAGAGATTTTAATGAGCTGAGTTGCTGAGGTCTGCCGCAACTTTCAAGTATAACCATGGCGATAAAAAGCAAAACAAAACATAAAAGAAGTCTAAGCATCTTTAACTTTTTCATAAAGCACCTCCCGCATCAGGGCAGATGTCTGAAGACTGGCAGGCGTAGTATATTTTTAGCGCCTTACTTAGTCTCGTTTCTAAACTTTTAAAATTAGGACTGTTCTGATTTTGATCTTTTATTTCATCGTAAAGGCTGAGTATTTGGCTCTCTAAATTTTTCATGAGGTCTAGGCTTTCCGATGTTTTCTCATAATTTTCAGCAGGCTTTATAGAAGTGATAGCAGCTTCACCATAGCTCGCTGCTTCAAAAAAAAGAACCTGATCACCGGGGGCTTTGGCCAGGCTTTTGTCCGCTCCTAAACCAAAAATGATGGTTTCTTCTAGATACTGCTGAATATCCAAAAACTTTTGTTCACAAACCGCTATATTTTCCCGCTGACAGGTGATGTCAAAACTGCCTCCAAGCTTCTCCAGAGCTTCGCTTCTCCCAGCTCCTATTTGCCAAGTATGAACGGTGACTTGAGTGTGACCCTGACCCGAAAAAACTTCGCTGATATTCGTTTTTGATTTAGAGCCAAAAATACTAGAAACCTTATACTTTTGTTTGGCAAAGCGGTAGGCATCTTCACTTTCAAATTCCAAGGTTACACCCAAATAAAATTCTAGGCCTGTACGCGCTTTGATGAGGACTTTATCACCGCAGACTTTCCGGTGCCGGGCTTCATTTTGAGGAGGAAGCGATGCTCCTATTTGGCTCAGACGGCGCTGAGTTAAAATCCAATCACCATAGCGTTGATGCAAAAAATAGACGAAAGAAAGTGTTTTAGCTTTTTTTGCCATACGTTCAATAGCGGACATGCTCGCCTTAGCACCAACAATCCCTAGGTTTATACCGCCTCCGCCATGACTTTCGCTATATGAGGTAATATCCTCTGCAGATTTATCAAAAAATACATGGCTAGTAAAAAAAGGATTGGGTACAAACTCTGGGGTCCCTGTCAAACAAAAACCGCGCAGATACCCGTGCATGCTTTCTATTCCGCGTCCGAGATTGTCTAAGCTTAGACTAGGGTTGTCAAACACGTTTGCCACAATAACTTGTGGTCCAAGTAACAAAAAAGTTAATAATCCGCACCGGCACATAAAATTAGTTAAAAGCTTATTCATGGTATTTGCCTGCATTAGGTTTAGGAATGGTTTTCTGAGTACTTTATTAGGTACTTTAACCATTTATTATTTGTTGTATCGACCTCTTGTGCAAAATTTTTGTAGTCATCCGGAGCAAATCTGCGCAGCATTCCTATGAGATCTGACTTATCACCGAGCACGCTTTTACGCAGTTTTTTATCAGCAATTTCTTTAAACAGAGGGTTACTAATTTCACTTAAAAGTAACTCGACAAAAACCGCTTTGCTATTTTGCCTGGCTAGAGGCACCAGCGCTGCAATAAGATCTATCACTTCAATACGGCTGATCTCTGCCTGTGTGGAAAACCTGTCACTCCCTTTAACCTTAAGCTGCCTAAATAGCTGCTCGCGGTACTCTGGGTCATTGGCAAGTGTAGATAAAAATAACTTTTCATTATCGCTCAGAAGGACTTTTTTCATTAGGGCAGCCTGCTTTTGGTAAAGAGCCGCGAAACTTTGTGTTTTTTCTTCTTTATTTTGTATGTTTTCCGCTTCTATTCGTGAGGTAAGCTCAAAATCTTGATGATAGCTCTCGCCCCCTACAGGAATTGGCAGCGGGGCGAGCTGTTCAGGTGCGTTTTTTTGAAAAGCTGGTGCAGGTGGAAACTCAGAGGCAGTGCCAACAACTATCACATCTCGATAAATTCGGCTGCCGATTTTTATAGCAATTAAGCTCGCGAGTATAATGGCAACAGCAATTTTTTTCTTGTTCATAGTGGCCCCTTCTTTCCTAAGTCAGGGGATCATAAGTCCCCCCCATTGGTTAAAATTTAGAGATCAAGGTTTACTGTAGATTAATCTGACGCGGGATCTTCAGTTTTTACACCATAAACTGCTTCAGTATATAAAGGTGCTATGGCATAACAGCGCATCCAGCCTGCGACACCTTTTTGAGGATTTTCCATGTCGATAAAATCAGGAGCCCATTCGGCATTTTGGTACATAAAATAGTCATCAAAGTTTATGAAATTTAAAATTCGCACCCAGCCGCGGGCATCGTTACAGTGATTGAGACTAGTAACAATTTCGGCCTGGGGCTTAAGCACCATATTTGTTCCACCAATATCCCCATCATAGAGATCCCCATAAGTTTTGGCAGCTTCTTCGCATGAAGTCCAAAGCTTTACCCCTGAGCTAGGGCTTGTTGGGTTGCGAAAAATAGGAGCGCGCCCTTCGTTTAGGTACTTTATAAGATCCCTATCATTTTTAATTTGTTCAAAAGCGGCGGCAAAATAAATAGCTTTGTTGCAGCGTTCTTGTTCCTGGCACCTAACACTAGATGCCGCGCGATCACAGAGTTCAGGAGCAAAAGATTGCGCAAGTTCAGCGAGCTGTGCTGGATCTTCTGAAGGGTAAGTTAAAATTTCATTATTCAGCGCATTTATCTTAAGAGGAGTGTGCATCCCAACACGTGTGGTGATAAACAAATCCAAAAATTCATGTTCGAATTGATCTGCTGCAGGACCAATTTCTATAGTTTTAATTGCCCGGTCTCGTGCGAGTGTCCGTATCCAGGCGAATCTTATGTCATCAACAAATTTTCTCTGTGATAGACATGTTGCCTGATTATCATGAGCACAGAGGTAACTTTCTGACTGCGCATAACTTGAGGGCATGAGGGTATAAGCAAACGGTATCGTCACAGCGCTGGCATAATCAAGAGAGGGATAATCTAGTACATCGAGCATATCAAACATCAAATTTTTCATAAAATCCGTGAACGGTTCTCTTGTTTTAGACGAATCAGGCGTTTTATCAGGCGTCTTCTTAGGCGTTAGCTCTGGGTTATTTATTTCTTCTTCGGCTGTTAAGGGCGTCACAGAGAGCGAAGCATCAAGATTTTCATCTTTAGGCGCACCCTGATCTGGGGGAAAATACTCTTTTTCCGTTTGAGGCTCTAGATCCTGATTTGGGGCTTTTGGGTCCTTGGATGAATCGTTACCGCACGCCGCTAGGGCACAGGTAATGATAAGGGTAAAATAAAAATTCGATTTTTTCATATTGGGTTCTTTCTCGTTTTTTTTCTAATTTTTTCCCGATTAAAAACAGTTTTTAATCAGCATAGCTAATATTACAATTTTGCATTTTTTCTTACCAAAGGGAGAACCGGGATGAATTTGACAAAGTTCACCCATTCTCCTTAAGTAAGTTCCCTTACCTGGAGCTGATACTCTCTGGTTTTTTCTATATTTTAAGTTTTCTCGTTACTTGCCTTCTAACCAATTTGAGATATCGTCAAAAAGATCTCCGTAAGTCTCAGCTACGTTTTCGCATTTGTCCCAAGCAATGATTTTTGTTAATGCATAACCATTAAAGCGTGGAAAAAGCGATGGATCATTAAATGACATCTGTTCTTCCGGTGTGATCATATTTGCCGCTAACTCTTTTGCACCTTTGCACCGAAACGCATTGAAAAATTGGTCTCGCTCAATTGCTGGCGTTTCCTCAGGCTTAATGATGAGTTCCATGCCGCCGATATCCCAGTCGTAAAGCTCGCCATAAGTTGCTGCAGCTTCAATGCACGACTCCCATCGAAGGATCCCTTTCCGTGGATCCTTGGGGTCGTTAAAGATCGGGGCATGAGATTTATGTAACTCATCCTGAAATGCGGCGGTATTATAGTCGATTAAGCCAAAGGCAACCGCATAATAACGGGCTTTATCACACCTCTCGTCAGCTATACATAGGTTTTCACCTGTCATAAATCGCGTACACATTTGTAAATTGCCCTCTTTAAAAACAAACGCCAAGCTGTCAATGGAATCATAGTCTGATGCAGAAAAATCAACATCAAACTCAAGATTTGAATTTGCTTGTTCAATACGTTGCCTGCGTAATATGACATTCAAATAATATTCTGAATAATTATCCCAAAATGAGGTTGGTTTTTTAGTAAAACGATATTTGTCAATAATCGTTCTATTACGCAGGCACTCCAGTGTCGGCCTGGTTCCGCAGCGGCGCGCTTTAATGCCTTCAGCATATTTCGCATGATCTCCAAATAGAGGTGGAATCGGAATTACCGTGACCGTATCATCTTCCAGAACCACCAAATCTGCTGCATCTTCTCCAGCCACCTTTTTTTCCTCATCTTTGCTTAGCACTTCCATCGGCTTATTTTGAGCCTCAGGGGTCACCGCAATTGCAGGAGCATTCTCCGCTGCAATAGCGGCTAAAATCGGCTCATCGCGAGAATTATCATCTAGGGCAACAGACGTCTCAGGCTTAAGTTCATTCTTGTTATTCTCATCGCTATTGGGAGCGGGATTATTTTTGTTTGTGGTCTTGGTCCCGCAGCTTAGATTTAACATAAGACTCAAACAAAGAATTTTTTTATGGATACTTTTCACGCTTATTCTCCTTTTATAAGAATATAGAAACATTTCACTCAATTAATCTGCCGTTGCCCCAGCTTTTTATCACTAAAAATCAAGTGTGTCAGCAATATTGCGCCGAATAATTTGGCTATTCATAAGCTTTAGGGCTTCATTTTGGTACCAATCTGAACCACTTAGGTATCCTTCGGCAAAAACGATCTGACTTAGAGGGGTTTCTCCTTTAGTTTTGACATTGTGGACTTTGCCAAAATACGGGACCTTTTTGTCGATTTGGACGATGGGATCAAGAGCGCCGTCTAGAGAAACCAAGGACTCACCAATTTGCAACTCGCTGGCTTGATGCATAATACCGTCAGCAGTAACTAAAGGATGATTTTGTGTGACGAGCAGAAATTTCCCAGATTTCATCGTCAAACTTACTAGCGTATGCTTGACATCTTTTATACTTTCCACAAAGAAATCGATGTTTTGGGCCTGAGCCTTTAGGCTACTAAAGGATGAATCTTCACTTAAAGTCATAATTTGTTTCAATTTTTCCTTTTGTGCATCCGCAATAGCGATTTCGCCTTCGGGAAAGAGTAAAGCTGTCGAAGGATGATAACAGCTAGAGCGACAGATGGCAGCAATAACAACATTCAAAGGCATGATGTCACAAGATGCGCTCACTATCCGGGGAGCCTCCTCCCAAAGTGTCCCATCAGGCATTTCGAGCTTCACATAGTCGGGTTGCTGCCTAACAATCTTTTTTCCCGTTTTATTAAACTCAATGGGATCCAAAATCCACTGCAGTTCTAGTGATTCAATAATCTCATCATCTGAAAAACCCAAAACAGCATCAGGGGCCATAGATTTGGCATGTTCAACCAATAATGCCCGTCCTCTAGGACATTTTTTTAACCACTCAAACCTCCCGACGGCTTCTTTTGGGGCCAAACTATCATGACCTTCACAGCGATTAACTTTACCGGTCACGCCAAGCACTGTTTGACTAAGATTCATGGCAATTAGCATACCTACCTGAATAAATTTTTTAAATTGCATAATTTTTTCCTTTCAATACTTTTTTTAATTCGATTAATTTGAGCGACAATAAGACCGGAAAGTAATTACCTCTCCTGGAAAATCATCGCATGGAGTGTGGTAATTTCCTGGAATCCGCCAAACTTCTTTTGTTTGTATAAAAATGGCTACCACGTATAACGGAAACTCTCTAATTATTTTTGACAAGCCATCCACATAAAGATACTTCTCCTCAACTACTGGCAACAGATCTTCATTAGACAAAATAGCGTATTCTGAAACCTGTGTTTTCTCAAATGCCAACAGCTTATCGAGTGCAGCGGGACAGTTTTTAATCCAATTAAATCGCTGATAAGCCTCAAGCGCTGTCAAGCTATCCCTACCACAATACGCATCTTCATCTACGGTATTTTGAGCGTAAAGGCTGCTACTCATCATTAGCACCAACTCTAAAAATATTATTGTTATAAAACTCATAAAGTGCCCCTCCTTACCTCTCTTACTCATAAAGACCATCAAAGTAAGAACCATAACTCGTAACGATACTCAGGCACCGCATCCAACCTGCGACTCCTTTGCTCGGATTTTGGGCATCGACAAAATCAGGAGCCCATTCAGCAAGACGATAATAATCATAGTCCGAGCGAGATATTAGCCCATTAAGCAATGCAAATTTTCGCGCCTTCTCACAGCGCGCAAAATCTATCATCTCGTCAGCTTCTAAGGAAAGTTTTTTAACATCTATTGGTTCCAAAGCTGCAAGAATTTTTTCGGCTTGATCTAAGCATTTTTGGTTTGGGTTTTCGTAGCAATAAACACCACCACGCACAAGGTTGTTAGCATTTTTAATCGTCTTTGTCTTAATGTCTTTTATTTCGGCAAGGAGGGTGCTGGGTATATAACTCGCAAACTGGCTAATAATGGTAGAAGCACGTTTTTGATGAACGAGAGTTGCCGCATATCGGCTATTCATTTCCTCCTGCATTATCTTTACCGCCTCGTCAACGATGGGATAACCTTGGGGCGGTACCAAGTCATCAAGTCCAGATTCGTTGTATTTACTGGTCAGATAAGCAATGGAAGACCAGCCGCTCTGTTTCACCCCTGTGACAAAATCATTTTGCGCATAATCCATGGCCATCTCCATCGCCTTTATGCAGGGCTCAGGGACTTCAAGACTACATGAGGCCACGTTTGCTGGAAGAATTTTGCTGAGACCGGTAACATCACCACCGATTTGTATTCCCATAACCGACATGCTGATATTCTTTTTATCTTCACTTCTTATACTTTTAAGACTCCCTTCTAATTTGACTTTCCAAGCGGGGTTGCTCATATCAAAATCTAAAAAGCCACCTACCTCTTGTTTATTGTGACTATTTAAAAAATCAAACTTCATAGTGATAAAAAGCTTGGCTCCTTGGGTCACTTCTGAAATAAAACTGTCGCCACAAAGTTCCTGCAAATCTCCGCTTTTTTCATTTGCATATTTTTTGCCAATAGCGCTAAGACCTATTGATTCGAGATCGACCTTTCGGCTCGGACCTCTTATGGTGTAGTCTATGGAAAAATTACGCGATGATTCGGTAGATGCCGCTTCGGCAGCATAATTCGCTCCTGCTTTAGCTTTCACAAGAGGAAATTTAACCTCTACGCTCAGATTGCCGACTAGAGAATTTATGATTTCTTCAGACGTCATATCTGTGGCAAATTTCAAACTACTTTCAAGGTAAGATCCTTCATTAGTAGTCGTTTCTTTATAGGAAACGCATTTAAGATTAAGGATATTTTTGCTGCTAGCATTGTAGGCTTGGCCTAAAAATGGACTAATTGCTAGCTCCTTGGCGGGAATGCTATCTTTGGGAGCACCCTCCGGTATGCTTGCTTGGCAACCGAAAAGTCCCATAATAGCACATAGCTTAAGAGCACTATGGTGACCGCGAAGTCCTAGTTGTTTCTTTTTTACTTTTTCTTTCATTGGCTTCCCTTTATTAAAGACTGATTTTGTTAAAACGACAAAGCTCTTTTTGCTTACTTGGCACCGTGATTTTTTTTGATAAATATGGTCTCCTTTCATTTTGTAATTTTTTGCTTTTCTAGAAGGCCTCCTCCAGTTTGAGAAAATCAATAACTTGAATTTTTTTAGGACCCGTCAACCGAGAGCTCGCTAGACCGTCATCAAAGCCCCAACACACAACCCCTTCGTCAGCTAAGGCACAGGCATGCCGGTCACCAATGGCGACGTCACAAGGATGCGTCATCTCAGGAACCTGGTAACTGAGACCATTAGTGAATTTTCCTGCACACACGATATCCTGAGCTCTTATGCCACAGAGATAAGCACCGCGCGCAAAAAGCTCAGAAAACTCGTCCTGACCGTAAAGCGATAAAAATTGCTTAAAGGAAAGGCTATTTCCCCAACATCGAATCTGCCTACCACTTAGTGCGCAGCTAAAATCCCTACCAGCAGCAATTTTTTGCGCCTCACCCAAATCTAAAGGGACATCACTTTGGCCTAGGTTATTGGCTCCGAAGCAAAAAACTTGATCCTGGGTGATGAGGCAGCTGTGAAAATCTCCAAGAGCGAGTGCGCTTACCTCACTAAAATTTTCGCGAGGGGTGCTTTCGCCGTATATGTCAGCTCCCCAGCACTGGAGAAAACGCTCGTCGCCAAAAACACCGCAATTATGATTTCGGCCAGCAACAATAAGCCGCGGAACTCCCTCAACCAGAGGTGCTGCGAGCTGGTCATAATCGTTGCTGCCCGTGCAGTAAATCTCTTGGCCTTGAAGAAAACACTCATGATCACGGCCCATGGCAATGGACTCTAGTTCCTCAGTCGCGGACGGAAATACGAATATGGGTCTATCAAAAGCCCAGCAGTCAACATGGTCTGGATCAGAACCAAACTTGTAGCAGCTTTTATATGAGCCAATGGCGAGTTGTTCCGAAATAACTTCCTCAGAACTCTTGTTCCAGCTCTCCATGAGGAGCGATCCTAAAAATCGATTTTCAAATGTGTCCTCATTTAGGGTGATACCAAACTCTAGTTGCTGACTGATTTTTTTTAGGTATGATTTTTTTTCACTGATGAGAGAATTTAAAAATTGGAGGCGCGTTTCGTGCTCGTCAAATAGTGGTTTTAAAGAGGCACTCTCATCGCGTAAGCTTTTTAGCATCTGAGCGCTCCCTTCACGCAACACAGTGAGCTCTGCCATCTCTTCTAAAC
This sequence comes from Oligoflexia bacterium, assembly GCA_030432875.1. Lineage (GTDB taxonomy): Bacteria > Bdellovibrionota_B > Oligoflexia > Oligoflexales > JAGOVF01 > JAUILP01. Next base: position 47,712 of record JAUILP010000010.1, read on the forward strand.
AGAGGCTTTTTTGAAGCGCTGCCTCCGTGACCCGATACTCAAGAGACTGGAGAACGTCTTGTTGGTTGACTTGCACATAATGTAAACGAGCAAAATCCCTTTGAACACGGTAGTCCTCAATCGCGGTAGCCAAGACGCTACAACGCTGTTCGGTAGTAATAATTTGTTGCGTTAAATTATCGAGTAGATTTTCTTGGTTTGAAATATCCTCTGCGATCTTCGCAAACCTGGTCTCATAATCTTTATCAATTTTGCTACCATTCACTTGCAGACCTTTTGCTTCCTCAAGAAAGGCATTAATGAGGCTCGGATACAAAACATTAAGAGCCCTCATAAACTGATGATAGGTTACCGTGGAATAATCACAGCGAAAAGCGTCTGCATCGGTATTATGCCTCTGTGAACATGAGGTCAAAGTGATTTGGCCAAAGGCAAGAACAAATTGACTGGTCATCGCCGTGTCGACGTTATCGCGAGGATGCTGAGCATAAATATTTAATGACGAGATAGTGAGGGCAACGAAAAAAATCAAAGGCACAACAAAAACTCTATTTATTATCTTTTTCTTTTTAAACACCATAATTAAAGCCTTTATTCTCAAAAAAAATTAGCTTTTAAGGAAACACTTTAAACCATGCCATAGGAATCTCGCTGGACGGCATTTGAAAAATAGTCCATGTTCTTTGACCCCAGCACGATACTCCGTCATCATGAAATGCGCAGGTATAGTCATCAAAAGTCGTTAAGGCTCTGGGACGCACTAGATTTGGAGGAACATCCCGCTGCCCTTTGCTGCCATCACCCCAGCAAGTAATCTCCCCGTTTTCAATGGCACAGGAATGGTTATTTCCGAGGGATATAACAGAGGGATTATGAACATTTGCCGGAACTGTAGTCTGGCCAAATGAGTTATCGCCAAAGCACTGCACCCCAAGGGCATTTTTAAGGCAAAGATGATTGGGGGCGGTAGCAATTAAGGTTGGCGTGGGAAGATCTTTAGGAAAATAATTTTCTATTTTAAGTGCTTTAGGACAGACAAAAATAGTTTTACCAAGTTGATATTCATCTAGATGATCTCTAATATCAAAATCTTTATTGAAGCATCCATGGCATCTTAGGCCTTGACCATCGACAACACAAAGGTAGTCAGCGGCTGAAGCGATTATGGGCTTAGTCGCGCCAGGAGCAAGTGAGGTGAATATATTGTCTCTACCAATTAAATAAGGAAATTCTTCAATGTAATAGAACTGTTCCAAATAGTTTTTCTCTTTTTTAACAATTTTTGTCGTTTTTTCTCCTGTTTCAATATCTCTTAAATCAGAAATTTCTATGGAGTCAATTTCGCGGGTACCCTTTTTAGGCTCAGCACCCAAACAAATGACGTTTTCTTCTTTTATATAACAGGTATGCTTATAGCCGGTCGCAATCTGATCTAAGTTAGCTTCAGGAATATCAAAGTATTTTGGCTCCAAACTAGAACTTTCCACACCAAAGCATTTTGCTCCTTTTCTATCCCACTTACACAAAAAACTAGGGCCGCCGAAGAGAAACAAATTGTTACTATTTTTGTTATCCTGCTCGACTGCGCTTGCTATTGAGCGCTCAGTTATCTCATAAGTTGTGTCATAACCTAGAATAGTAGCTGGTGTAGACTCACTTTCATTTCTTTCTCCCGGGTATCCCATGAATACCTCATCCGTCGAGAAAAAATATTGGTCGCATTTATCAGGCAACACAAAATCAGACCCGACCTCTATGATAGCCAGGTTGCATTCGAGAGGAATATCATCTATAAAAAGCGCGGAAAAACTTTTGGGATTCGCTTCTGAGGAAGATGATTTTAAATCGTCACGCAACGCCTCCGCGGAGTCAAAAATTGGCGTTACGATCGTTTTTTCATATGAGTAGTTACCGGCGCGGCATTTTGCTTCACCATGCGCAAAAAAGCAGGTATAATTATTTCCCATCACCACACCAGCATGGCTTTTATCTGCTTTTGCTTTTTGAAAAGAAAGTTCAAAAATATGGTCAAAATTATCTATAGCAAATATTTCTTGTTCAAAATCCGCTAGCACAAATCCTATATTACTATTTTCCAGTTTTTGCGTGAGCGTCTCGAAGTTAGTAGGCAAAGTATTTTTTACCTCCCGCAAAACCTGAGACCGGACCTTTAAATTTTCTATGGTGTCCCAATGTATATTGAGAGCCGTATTAAGCTTTTCAAGGCTCCGAATTTTTCCAGAGATCATGATATTGGTATCTGTAAGATCAGCTATAAGTTCTTTCGCTTCAGGCTTATTACTACTCAGGAGTGACGCTATTTGTTGTTCATTATTTCTATAATCTTCCTCATAATTTTGCTGCTGAACCTCCTGCTCCTGTGTAGCTTTCAAAAGTGAGTCATAATTCAGCTCTTTTTCCATCGGAACACCAATGTAGCGCACCATACTGCGCATTGCTGCCGCCATATCTATGTCGAGTAACTCAAGCTCACTCGTATAGTGTTGGTCCAAATCGCTCGCTAATTGCTGACGAAAGGCAAAGAAATCGACAGAAGCTTCATTTAGATCACAGGTCCTTAGGGTTACGAACCCCTCTACTCGGCATTCGCTGCGCATCATAACATTTCCCAAAACGCGGTAAAGGGCATCGGTATCTGTCTTTGCTGTAACATAATTTAGATGAGACGAATTGCTGCCGCCGCAAGAGTAAGCAAAAATAATGGTTAGCAGATAACCCATTTTAATTAATTTAAACATAATATCTTCTCCTCGCTAAATTTTTGCTTAAAAGCTACCTTGAATCACTTATGGACGTATAATCATTTTTGGGTGATACCTGTCAAGACTTCCGCTCAATATTGGTTAACAAATGTTTTCACCGTGAAAAACTAGAAAACCAAAATATAAAAATGCACGCTTCTATTTTTCAGACTTATGCTCATAAATGCCTCTCCTTCTATATAACAAGCCCTTTGAATTTTTATTTATGTGTTAAGGTCCCGAAAACCACGATGGTCTGCTTCGTGCGTTATTAATGACGGAGAATAGGCTTGATATCAAGAAAAATAAATAAGCTTCTGCGGAATGATATTCAATCTTGTTTAAAATGAGGTGACAGATCTGTAAAAAATACAGATATGAAACAAAAAAAATTACAGATATGAATATTTCCAGCTAATTTTTATGAGGATTGTTAAGTGAAAGCGTGGTTTTTTGCTAAACAAAAAGATTTTAATACGTGACAAGCAATCCTGAAACTGGGTCGCAGTTCATAATGCGTTCGCTGTATAGGCAGTGCCTTCCTACTCTGGCAGTTGTTCTCCTAGGGCGATCTTCCAAGCATATGAGATAGCCATACTTGCCTGGCGATACCTACTATCATTTTCTCTAGAACCAATTGAGGTGTCGGTAGCGATCATTTTTTCGTAGGGTATTTCGATTATCTTATCCTTAAAGGTGACTTCAATATCAAAATCACTTTTATTTTTCAAAGTTACGGAATGCACACCTGTTAAAACTGATGAAAGAGGAATTTGCTTCATTTTGAAATTGGCGTTTTGCACATTTTTTTTACCGTCCCCAAAAATGACCTCAACTTTCCTCTCGGCATAGTTTCCAAGATTTGCGATGTGAACCTGGGTAATAGGGTTCCCCTCAATGATCGGTGGGTCTCTAAGAAATTCAAATTTTATTGACTGCCGTGATGCTGAAACAGGAGTAGAAAGATCATAGGTCCAAAATTTTTCATATGGCTTATTGATCTCAGCGTTAACGAGATTGAAAAAAAGTTCGCTTATTCCTAGTGTTTTTAAGAGTGCCTTAGCTTTTTCTTCAGGAGTACTTTCACTTTTTATTGAAACTTCCCAGGGCTTATCATTTACTAAAAGGTGAGCTCCATTTTTAAGGGAAATTAATTCTAGCTTCTCTACTTTGATGAGTTCGTCACCACCTAAATGCTCGTGCTGAATGAAGCAGGGAAATGTTAAGGTCAGCGTCTTAAACTTCGCTATAGCGCTTATATTATTGAGTATTTTGCCGTACCAAGTTTCGTTATTTATGGCGAATTCTGACTGAAAATGTTGCCACGCTCTTTCATCAAATCCCAATAACTTTTTGCACCCATTTATTTGTTGACCAATATTTTCCAGTTTATCTGCATCGGTGTCACGAGGCGTATGTAAAAAAAAGTGATTTACTACGGACTCAAAATAAATCTCATTATACTCTTTCCATAGAAGCACTAGGGCTTCATAATTTTTATATTTTATGGTGGTATCACCAGGCAATGAAACGACAGAAGACGAGGCTAAATCGACTTCATTAATCTTTTCTATTAAAAAATCGAAAAATTCATTTTCCAGAGGTTTTTTAAAAAAAACACCGCCTTCTATAGTGGCGTATTTTTCTTCTACCACGTGCTTAGAATTAGCCGAAATTAGTATAAAACACTTTGGTTTAATGATTTGACTCGCAATAAAACCAAAATTAAGTCCGTGGATATCGGGCATTTGAATATCTGAAACAATTATATCTGGCAAATTTTCTGCAAGTCTTTTGATAGCTTCCATGGGCTTATCAAAAAAGAAGCAATCTGCATTTTTTAAGGGAATTTCCTTAAAGCTTTCGAGAAACTCTTTATCATCATCTACTATGAAGATTTTTGCCACTTATTATGCTCCGTTTTCGGTAAGGTGATATAAAAGATTGTACGACCTGGACTAGTGATAAATCTAAGCGATCCATTATTTTTTTCTATTTCTTTTTTTACTATATATAAACCTAAACCGGTGCCATCTTTTGATGATTTAGTCGTAGCAAATGGCGTAAACATTTTATCTAAAAAAGCATCAGGAATTCCTTTCCCATTGTCTGCAACGGCAATTTCATAAAAATCATCCGTTTCATTTTCCAGGTAAATCTCAACTTGAGCACCATCAGAGTCTATAGCATCAATAGAATTTGAAAATAAATTCATAAAAATTTGTACTGCACTGCTTTTTGAGCAGTAGACCTGAGTATCATGATCAATTTTATTTACGAATTTTACCCTTTCACCAGCCTTACCTTTAATGAGAACAACCCCCGAATTGACCAACTCGCTAAGACTGTTGGTTTGCATTACATCGTTTTCTCTCCCAACTGAGCCCATACTCACAATAATATCCTTGGATAGTTTTAGCGCACTTGTCATTCTGGAAATACCTTTTTTATAGAATTCAGGCTCCAAATTTCCAGACTCAATGGTTTTCGCGTGAGCATATAAGGTGGTTGAAATGGTATTTAGGGTGTTACCGAGCTGATGGGCCACTCCTGCTGCTAAAAGTCCCAGAGATGCCATTTTTTCTTTTTGAACCATCTCCCCTCTTAGGCTTAAGATGTCCCGGTTTTTTTCATTCACTTCTTCGGCTAAATCACCCAATTTTATTTTGCTTTCAGTAATAATTCGATTGGTCGAAAATAGATCAAACTCGATAGCTCCAAAAGAAATCAGAAAAATAAAGACAATCGAACAGACAAAGCCATAGGGGTATGTGGCAACAATATGGTAATTTAGTAAAAAGTCGTAGCTAGAGCAGCTAAATATAAGACCTGCCGCCATTGCTAATTTTAATTGTTTTTTCTTAAATGTTTTTTCAAAAAATTGAATCGCCTTGTAGGCCATTAGCATACTGTAACCCACACAAAGACTGATAAACATTAAAAATACGGGATGAAGACTGCCCGCTTTTGGATAATATCCCCAGGGATACTTATAAACGCCGTCGATGATAAAATTTGTCTTAAATAAAATAACAAGCCCCAGCATATACAAAGTATATTTATATTTTGTCCCTCGCTTTGGTTTGCCTGTCATAGACTCGAAGAGATTAAGTAGCCCCAAGGGCAAAAATAAAATCCCAACGTGACCAAACTTAGCTATTTTAGTAGCCGCATCACTGCTTTCTGCTAAAAAAAGAAATACCCAACTTCCATGCCACCAGATAGTAGCCAAACAAAGGAAAAATAGATTTTGAAAATTTTTGTCGCGATACCGCAGCGGAAAATGCACCGCCAAAAGAGCAATGATGATTGAAGTCGTTAAAAGTGGTGGGACGTAAGAATCCACTTATTCTCCAGATTTTAAAAAGAGCTTGAGCCCATTTCCAATCAATTCTGGGACTTCTATTGGCTTATTGTCTTTCATGAAACCTAGAGTCATTTTCGCTTCAGCATGTAGCTTATTGGTGTTTTTGTTATATAAAATAAACTTAAGATAAACCTTGAGTTTTTTTAGTTTCTCAGCCTGAACTTCTATATGAATATCGTCATACAAATAAAAGGGCTTTTTGTAGCTGATGGCAGTATCAATGGTCAAAATATTTATTTGCGTTTGAAAAAAAGCTGGTAGGTTGTCGCCCAGTAAATACTTCAAAAGCTCCTCACGAGCTTCACCAATAATATCAAAATACTGAGCAAAATACATATTGCCGAAAGCGTTCGTATCGGTCAGATAAATGGTTCGGTCATAAAAGAACTTTTTCCCACGACGGTCCATTGTACGGCGCCGAAAATCAATACTCTTTTGGCGACGATCTGACAGCTCTCCCATGCGGCGATCAAACATAAAGCACCCAATTTGTAGAAGTATAGATATAGGGTAATAGATTTTGGAGATTTTTGCAAACATCAGAATTTATTGGTTTTATGCCATTTAAATCCAGCTTTTTTGTCTGACTAGAATAAAGGCTCCTCACTGGTCAGTTCTCTACTGGCTAAGTGCAGAATTTTGGCTGAATGTGCCCTTAGGGGGGATAGCACCATATTTATGTTGATGCGCGCACTTCATGGGGACTGGAGGAATTCATCTACCTTTTTTCTGTTAGCCCAAATGGATAGATTTTCTTATCAGATCATTCTGCGCGATTTTAAAACGTCATCTCGGTATGCGGCACTCAAATCATTCAGAGACACCAAGTCAACTTTAATGGGAAGATCCGAATCCTCAAGGTTCATTTTAATTTCGGCAATGAGACCTAGAGGCAAGGGGTTATGTTCTTGGTACAGGATATCTAAATCTGAAAAACTTCTAAAATTTCCTTTAGCCCTTGAACCAAAGACCCAAAGATCACAGTGTTCTCTCTTTAGAGGTTTAAGAAGAACATTTTCAATTATTTGCCAGTCGTTTGGCGCTAATCCATAGTTCATATTTTTTTCAGTTCGCTGAGGAGTTTCATGCCTTCTTGATAAAATTCATGAGCCTTAAGATAGACCTTATCTGCCATAGCTTCGTTATATACGTGAGCCGCGAGATTGCGGGCTTCAATAAAGGAGAACCATTGGTGGGGATCTTCAATAAGCCCCTGCGCTGCCATGTCACGAATGACTATGCGCGGGGAAGAGGCTGAAAGGCCGAGGACTTTTTTGGCTGTTTTCCAGGCTAACTCTACAGAGAATTCAAAACGCTGAATGCACGCATCCCGGACAATATCGTCTTTGGGAAGCTTTAAAGCGGTATTTAGGGAACCTAGAGCCAATTCATATTCTCGCAGCTGGACTACCATAGGCGTAATATTCTTCCTGAGTAGAGAGATTGCTGAACCTAGACAATACTAGCGAAAATATCCTAAAAATTAAAGAGCTATGTTCGGGAGATTTACGGTAAAATTAACATAAAAAATATTCTGAAAAAGTAACATTACCCCCCTTCGATCTTCTCTAGGCCACAAATATGTGCAAATCAAGCCAGGATCTGTGTTAGATGACCCAGAATTGGTAAATATTTTTCGAGTTTTTCCTAACAGAAATCTGATAAGATCGTCATGATCGTTATTTGGCTCCGCCAGAGTTGATATAACCACTTATGATATTTAGGTGCTTTTTTTTATTTTCAATCTATTCCCCTTTGAGAGCCCCAAGTGAGGTATAAAAAATGAGATACGAAAATAAAATCAAAGAAATCGATAAACTCAATAAACAGATTGAGCAACTTAGACCTATCAACAAAGCACTATTGAAGCAAGTCAAAGAATACTTCCGCATTGGTTTAACTTATTCTAGCAATGCCCTCGAAGGCAATACGCTCACGGAAACCGAAACAAAGGTTGTTCTTGAAGATGGGCTTACTATTGCGGGCAAACCGTTAAAAGATCATTACGAGGCATCTGGTCACAGCGAAGCCTATGATATGGTCTGTGAGCTTGCCCAAAAGAAAACCATTACGGAAGAAGATATTTTAAGTATCCATCGACTTTTTTATTATAGAGTAGACAGAGAAAATTCCGGCCATTATCGCAAAGTCCCTGTTGTTATTACGGGGACCGAATGTGTGCCACCCTCACCGTCAAAAGTCCCGGCACTTATGAAGAAATTCGTCGCTAAAATTCCCGCACTTAAAAAGAAACATCATCCCGTTGAAGTTGCGGCTTTGATTCATAAAGAACTTGTTGATATTCACCCATTCATTGATGGCAATGGTAGGACAGCACGACTCCTGATGAACCTTTCACTCCTACAGGCAGGATATACCATAACAATTATCCCCCCCCTGCTTCGGGTTACCTATATTGATTTCATTAAAGAGTCGCAAACGGGCAAAAAATATGCCACGGGATTCATTAACTTTATGAGCACTATGGTTTATGTGTCCACAAAAGATTACTACCGTTTATTAAAGCAACTTAATCAAAATTAGTCTTTTTTTCCGCGTGAATTTATAAACATTTTTCATAGGACCTGAACATTTGAGTCTCGAAAAAAAAATTGTTGTTTTAAGCGGCGCAGGAATTTCTGCTGAGTCTGGCATCAAAACCTTTCGCGATGGTGGTGGACTATGGGAGAATCATGCTATAGAAGATGTCGCTACGCCTGAAGGTTTTAGGCGAAACCCTGATCTTGTTTACCGGTTTTATGAAGAGCGCCGTAAGCAACTTTTGGATCCAAGTATCAAGCCCAATGCGGCTCATAAGGCTTTAGTTGCGCTTGAAAATGCGTGCCATGAAAATTTTCTTCTCATTACCCAAAATGTTGACAATTTGCACGAGCGTGCGGGCAGTAAAAACATAATTCACATGCATGGAGAGCTTTTAAAAACTTACTGTCAATCCTGCAATTTTGAGCCTATGGAAGGAGCCACACAATTGCATTTTGGCATAAGTTGTCCTAGCTGCGGCACTCTAAATTCGATGCGTCCCGATGTCGTGTGGTTTGGTGAGATACCCAAGATGATGGAAGAAATTGAAGATGCCATCCAAGATGTGGGCATTTTTATAGCGGTAGGAACGTCGGGACAGGTATATCCAGCCGCATCTTTTGTCCGTTGGGCGAAACATGCCCAGCCCGAGTGCCGCACTATAGAAGTCAATTTGATCCCCTCGTCGGGTGCAAGTTATTTTGACGAGCACTGTACCGGGCCCGCAAGCGAGACTTTGCCTAAATTAGTGGATGTTTTGCTAAAAAGTTAGAAGAATTATTTTTTTATGTTTGTTGATGTCGCTTTTTCATTTATCGAATATCTTTTAGTTTCGTCTTTAGGTGCTAGAATGCGCTTACTGAGACGCTTAAATTCATATTTATTTTTTCGATAATAAAGAACATCGTCATTAACAATTTTTAACTTTGCTTTTATCCAAGATAAGGTATCCTCGTGACTAACATCTTTGACATTAAGTTTTCCAGTACTTCGCTCCCGTAAAGTTTTTGCCAGGACAAGCTCATTGCTACTATTTAAAGAAAAATCCATCCATAGAACCTCATGTTTAGCACTCTCTTCATAGGTTAGCTTTTTCTCCCAGTGTCCTATATAAAAATGTGGATCTTCAATGGCAACTTTGTATGCTCCTTTTTTCTTTGCGGGTATTTCTTTTGATTTATCAACATATTTATCGTTTTGCCAGTCACCTAAAGTAACTGTTCCCTCCGGATCAGTAAACTTACCCATCCCATCCCTAATGCCGTCCTTAATTAATCCTTCATAAATGCTATGATCCTGATATATAAAGATCCCAAGTCCTTCAGGCTTACCTTTTTCGTTTAAATAGCCTAAGTAGTAGTCGCCATTTTTGAGTTGGATAAAACGCGAATCAGGAATAATCGTCGAAGGCTTTTCACTATGGTTTATCATCATTTTTTCATCTTCAAAGTATATTTCCATCGAAGACGATATATTTACCATATCCACTAATTCCTTCATTTGTTGCAACATCATTTCTCTTTTTTCTTTTTTTGTTACAGGTGCCTTCTCCTTAGCTTCTAGGACAGATTCTTGGTTTGATTTTAGCGCCACAAGTTTAGCAGGTTCTGAGGAGGCACCATTTTCATGTTGAGGCTCAGATTCAATAAATCTTGGTTGATTTGGCGTAGCTTTATTCTTTGTCTTGGCGGGAAAATATTCTTCTCTATTTTTGTCTTCTTTTACAGCAGCAATTATCGCCGATTTTTGAGATGAAACAGTTGCTAAAGACAATTTTTTGGGAAGAATTTCATCCTTATCTTTTTTAGATGAATGTGTATATAGGAATAGAGCAACACCGGAGCCTATGAGAAAAATCAGTAGTAAACCTATTTTTTTTGTCATTTTTAAAAATCCTATTCTACAAAAGATACCACGAAGATGGGGCCTCTACTTTTGCCCCATTAATATCCATTTAATTAATCAATTTTAAAACGGCAGCTTGAGAGGAATATTCCTAAAGGCAGGAAATTATAGCGACTCTGCCTGGACTGACTACGGCTAAAATTCATAACCAATTCTCATTTTCATTACTGTGAGAAGCACTCCTTGGGTTAAATGACTTGTTCCATCATGTTTATCATCATAAACATAGGTTTCACTTTTGTATTGATAGTCTATCTTATGCTTCAGCTTATAAAAAGATACCGTACCACCTATCCAATCAAATCCGAGTATAAATTTGTTATTATATAGTTTCCATTCATTACCAATTGTGAGATCACACAAAGCATCGTACCGCTGAAGATCGTACTCAGCTTTCTTAGTACCTCGGCTCCAGATCTTGTCGTGAAGATCAATTTTTCTCACGCCCAAACCAAATCTAACGTTAAATGTTTCCCCAAAAAACTCTCTGTAGTTCATAGCATGTATGTAATGCTTTGTACTTTGATCTTCGACCTGGATACTACGGTGAAAAGAATACTCAATGATTGATTTAGGCGTTAAGCGATAACCAAGTTCCACACCGCGCCCCATTAAACCGCTTATTATCGCCAATGGAATGAATACAGGCCGCACTCCCGTTAGGTAATTCGCATTATTCGCGGTTTGATTTTCGTCAGCAAGTGCTCGTAAATTTGTGAGTAAAATCATTATAAGTAGTACTGGTGTCTTCATTTTTTAAGCCTTTATTAAATAAGGTGTGATTTTAAACATAAGTTGTGTCGTTATTTGTTCCACCTTACCTACCTTGGATATCTATATACAGAAGTCAAAGTGTAAGTTCAATATCAAATACTCTAAAGTGGCATAAATTGTTTTCACTTTGAGAAGAGTGACGCTGGCAGAGATTAAAGATGAAAATCTTCTGTCTTTTTAGCGTACTGTGGAAAATATCAGTATAAAAAAGCTACTTTTTTGCCTTAGTTGATGTGGGATTTTCAAACACCGAATAATTTTTTGGGTACTTTTTCAGGAGATGCCACGCATTTGCTAAGACGCTTGAATTTATAATTATTATTTTAAAAAGTAAGAAAATTATCATTCACAATTTTTACCTTTGTTTTTATCCAAGACAAGGTGTCCTCATGACGAATTTCTTTGGTATTAAATTCCCGGCATTTCGCTCCCTGCTACTTTTTGTGAGAATCAGTTCATGGTTACTATTAAACAAAAAAATCCATCCATAACGCCTCATATGTAGGGTTCTCCTCATAAAAAGGTTTTTTCCAGTGCCCCATATAAAAGTAAGGATCATCCAGGGCAACCTTGCGCCCACCCTTCTTTTTCGCGGATATTTTTTTTGATTCATCTACATAGTAGTCGTTTTGCCATTTCCCTATTGTGACAATACCCTCCGCATCAGTGAATTTGCCAAAGCCATCTTTAACGCTATTCTCAATCGTCCCTTCATAAATACTGTTGTCTTGGTAAATAATGATTCCCATACCATCAGAAATTCCATCTTGGGTTAAAAATCCCACATAGTAATCACCATTTTTGAGGCGAATAAAGCTGTCATTGGGGACGATTTTAGATGGCTTCGCACTAAACTCAACTCGGGTATTTTCAGCCCCAGTGATAAAATGCATCGAAGGTGAAATATTTAACATATCCGCTAAATCTTTCGCGCTTAGAGGCTTTTTTTCTTCTTTTGTGCCGGGAGCTACCGCCAAATTTTTTTGTGAAGGGTTCTGGATTTGATTTTGACTCTACAACTGCGTTAGGATCTACGGATGGAATGTTTTTATCTTAAGCATCAGACTCAATTGTAGCAGGTTGATCTGAGGTAACATGAACTTCTTTTCTCGGTAGCTCGGATTTAATCTCACTATCATCTTTTTTGGGGGTGAGGGCGGTTGTTTCTAACGCTGAAACAGATGCTACGGATGATTTATTTGAGGCATCGTCATTACCTTTTTTAGGCAAATCTGAATAGATGAATTTTGCGGCGCCACTTGCTATAAGCAAAATTATTATCTTCCCGACTTTTTTCGTCATTTTAAAGTTAGAATGTTTGACAAAAAATCTTCGGAACATAAATGAAGATTTTAGGCAGTGGTTTCAGAAACTACCAAGGCAAGTATTATCTGAAAGAATGGGAAATGAAGGCATATGTAAAGTTCCATCTGAATGCCAATAGAGGTGGAAGATACCTGATATCGCAAAAGGCTAGGCATTAAATCGCTTGACTACATGTATTGATCATGATAATTCTCTTAGCCATTTTCACATCATTTTGAGGAAATAGATATTGCCCTTTTTTTTCAAAAGATCTGAATATTTACGCAATAATTTAGATTTGAATCGCATTGACATCGAAAAATCACGCCTCATTGGAATTGATGGATGGTTCGGTATAAATCCTGGGCCAGGATGAGATTCAGGTTGAGATTGGGGGGGGGGACTCCTTGGCCATTCTTTACTACGTTGATTTTTCACACGAAGAAAGATTAGGGTTGAGCTTTGGTTAACTTGTTAAAAATGGATAGGCCAAGTTAACTGAAGTTCATTCATTTAAGTCAGTTAACCGCATTGGAAAATAACAAAATATACTATGTTGCTCGTGTTAACAAACTAACCAATTGAAGGGGTACACAAATGCTTGGCGCTAAATTTTTTAAACAAATTATCTTAGGGTTTGTTTTAGGTTTCTATGGGATTTCAAGTCAGTTATATGCTGGTTGTTGGGACCAATGTATTATGGTTAATCCTGTAACCGGAAAATGTGTACGTACAAAGCAATGGTGCAACCCTGGCGATGATCCCTTAGGACAGGTTGGCGACGGAATTTCTTCACTATTAAGCGATACTAAAAAGTTGAACGATAAAATAATTCAAAATATTTTAAAAACTGCTCCAAAAATTGATATTTCAGTATTACAAAGTGGTATCGCGAAAATAAAATTTCCAAAAGATTACTCAACATTAGGCTTATGCGCTGTTTCTGTGGGATTTACAGTCGCTAATGGAGTTATCTGCGCTGGATCAGACGGTACAAGCCCTGGAGCAGGAAACCCTGAAACCTTTACCACAGGTAACGCTTGTGGTGACGCTGCTGCCTCAGGTGTTTTTGCCGTTGGCATATGCTTTGGCGGAATAGAGCCTAACAAGCAAAAAGATGTTGCTTCAGTCATTCAATCAGACAATATTGCCAGTTGGATAAATAACAACCCAAAGATTTTTGAAGCCAAAATGGAAGAGATTAATACTAAAATCAATGCCGGTGCAACTTTCAACGAATTATTTCATGTTGGTGATGAAGTAAGTAAGCGCGGTAATAATGGAACCGTTTCGTGCAATACTTTCACTTCTAATCCTAGATGGGGAGGGATTAAAAATGTTGGTCTTTGTACCGCAGCAAAAAGGTCAGATACTGGAGAATGGGTAAATTGTAGCCACATGGGAACAGTCGATCTAGCAGAACTCATCTGTTACTACTCACCATCCATGAATAAAAATGGGAATAACGGTACCGTGTCATGTAACACTTTCTGCAATCAATCACGGTGGGGTGGTTTTTCGGGAGAGTGTATTTATGGATGGGACAATATTAAGAAAGAACCAATTTCCTGCGAGTCCGGAAATTATACACACCCTGGAAATTATACTTGCGCATGTGCGTCTTACGAGTAACTATTCCCGTGGGTGTATGCGGAATTTTTTCAAGCTAAATGTCACCTAAATTTTTCTCGGGGAACTGATTCCTCAGTTCCTTTGATAAAAGCATCTGTGCCATCATCTCTCTCATCATAAACATACCCCTTACCACGATATTGGTAATTTTTCTTATGCTGTATCTTATGCAACGACGCCGTACCAGCTGTCCAATCAAAACCGGGTAAAAACTTTTCACTAAATAATCTCGGTTTATTTCGTATTGCTAGATAACATAAGGCTTCATTTCTTAGAACATCACCAAAGGCTAGCAATTACCAATACGATAAAGTATGAACTTCTGTCATGTGACTATCGGTTTGTGATTTCTTAATGGCTACTATCTCTGGCCTAGTTGCTTCCCTAGAGACAATTCCAACACCAAAAGAAAAATTGTCCTCAGTTTGATGCAGTAGGGTTCCCCTTTGCGCTATAAATGCTTGAAAATCATTTTTTCCTGTGAGGACATGTACTTCTGTAGTTCCAGTACCCGTCCCATTTTTTGAAATAGCGACTAAATCTTCATAGCCATCCATATCCCAGTCGGCTATAGCAAACTCAAAAGTCCTACCTGCCTCATGCAGAACTGTTGGTATTTTAACTAGAAATGACTGAAATTGATCAGCACCATTCAAAACATGAATCTCAGTTTTGCCAGTACCTGTAGCACTCCTTTTAATTGCGTATAAGTCAGCAACGCCGTCACGATTGTAGTCTGCCACCGCAAAATCAAAATTTTCTTTGGTTTGGTGGAGGGCCGTTCCCTTATGAAGAACCCAAGTTTGGTATTTAGAAGCCCCCGACAACACATGTATTTCCGTTGACTTTGATTCTGTTCCCGATTTCTGGATCATGTAAAGGTCAGAAATGCCATCTCGGTCAAAATCACCTAAAGCAAAATCAACTTCATCACCGACTTGAGGAATTGGCGTCGGTTTATGCTCTAAAAATGTTTGAAAATTCGACTTATTACGGACAACATGAACTTCGGTTTTACCTGAATGAGTTCCAGATTTTGCTATGGCAAATAAATCATGGCCAGTCGACTTCTCATAGTGACCTAACAGGACTTTCCAATTAGACCCCATTTCTCCTTGCGCTGTTGGCGTATGCCAAGAAAAAGGTAAATATTTATTATATAAAAACCTTAGTCCAAGAATGTCTCCTGGACTCAATGAGCCTTCATTATTCCAAACCGGATTGCAATAATTGAGAGCAGAGTCAATATCCCAAGCCCCAACTAGGACATCACCGTTTGTCCCCTGAGGGACATCATTACATAAACTTCCAGGAGTATCGGGCCTATTCTGCTCATGAGCCAAACCAACCGCATGACCGAATTCATGTACAGCTATAGTTTCAATGCATCTTTGCCGACTGTTTTGACAATTTTGACCCCAATTATTAAAGGTCAAATTAAGCACCATCCCATTGACTACACCATTGATTTCTGCGCCTAATCCTTTAGTGTGTGGTCCTACATCATCGATACCAATACGTATCCCTAAAGAATCTCTTGCACATATACCCCATCCAGAAAAAGATAAGGGAGTATCTGAATACTCCAATGCAATTCTAGACTCGACCCATCCTCTTTCCGTTTGATTACCACCTGCTTCCCAGCAAACCAAGATAGTAGATGAGTTCCATCGCAACTTAGAATGAGGGTAAGACGCTGGCTTAAATTGCGGTTCTAGCGAGATTGAAGGCGAGCAATCCGTGAAAATAAATGTTGATACAATTAACCCTAATATCTGTTTTTTTAAAGTAAATTTCGTTGTCATTTTTTCCTACCTCTATTCATAATTTCAAACGTGCCCATAAATAGCTAATTTGCCGTTAAATGACAACAAAAAACTGGAGTTGGGTAAAGAAATATTTTCACTGTGAAATAATCTAACTAAATATTTTTGCAAATGCGCACCTTCCTAAGAGCAAACCGTCAATTTAACTAACATTGATAGAAATATTTTAGGTAATTTTTAGGGGGTCATTCATGAAATATTTTCTTGCCATTATGGCTATAGTAAATATATGTGCCCACATCGATTCTGGTGAGGTAATTCCAGGAACGCAGACATCTGGATGAGATTTGGATTTGATCGTCAGTAACTCGTGAGTTTTTTCGTTACTGATAACCACACGTTTTTTCACTTAAGGGTAATACTTAATGAGTCAAACACCGTGGGAATATGAAATTTAATCACGAGTGGCCAAACCTGATTCATCCTGAGCCTATGCTCGTTGGTGGTGGTTTGCCGCTGGTCGTAACTTAATAAGTCACCCCATTTTTTAGGGGACCAACAATTCGTGCGTTTACCCCTACCAAATACGCCGGACATCCCACATCACAACGCTGCGAGCAGAAAAATCTGAAGCTTCATGCAGCATCTATGGTTATCGGCTTTGATGATGATGTCTACGAGCCATCGTATAAATGTCCGCATGAGGAATCATTTGACAATGGACAGGCAGATGCTTGCCATAATTCCCTGCATTAGCTATGCTAATTCTATCTCGCAACGAAACTGCGGATTTTCATGAATTTTAGCAGCGAAGGTGATGAATTGTATAATAGACTGATTTCATTAAATATTAATTCAAAGAAGAGTGCCTTTTTGTGGGGCACCCGTCAAACCGGCAAGTCCACTCTGTTAAAGAGTAAATTTCCCAGTGCCATCTATATAGATTTATTGAAATCAGATCTGTACGCGCGTTATCTTTCTGCGCCCAAACTACTGCGCGAAGAACTTTCCGCCGCACCAGTAAAAACGCCTGTCATTATCGACGAAATACAAAAAATCCCCATGCTTCTCGACGAAGTGCATTGGCTTATCGAAAACAAAGGGATTACTTTCATCTTGTGTGGTTCAAGTGCCAGAAAATTAAAGCGTGGCCACGCCAATCTGCTAGGTGGGCGCGCCATGCGTTATGAATTATTTGGACTAGCATCACGGGAATTGGCGACAGATTTTGATCTTATCAAACTCGTCAATCGCGGTTATCTACCGCCCCATTATTTAGCTGACGAAAGTGAAATAAAACGCCTGCTTCTCTCTTATGTTGGCGATTATCTCAAAGAAGAAATCGCAGCCGAATCTCTGGTGCGCAACATTACCGGATTTCATGATTTTCTTGCCAAGGCGGCTCTTTCTGATACTGAAATCATCAGCTATAGCTCTTTTGCTCGTGACGTCGGCGTCTCTGCCAATACTATCAAGGAATATTACTCGATTCTGGTAGACACCCTGATTGGCTGGAATTTGCCAGCCTATTCCCGCAAACCTAAGAGAAGAACGGTAGCAGCACCAAAATTCTATTTCGGTGACGTGGGCATCGTTAATCACCTTGCTCAACGCGGAGCCATCACGCCCGGCAGCGAGCTATTTGGCAAGGCATTTGAGAATTGGGTTGCTCACGAACTCCGCTCCTTCAACCACTATGCTGATCGCTTTGAAGACCTTGCCTACTGGCGCCTGACAACTGGCGTTGAAGTTGATTTTATCGTGGGCAAGAATGCACTGATGGCATGTGAAGCCAAGGCATCTTCGCGCGTCACGTCTGATCACTTACATGGACTACGCGAATTTAAAAAGGATTTTCCCCAAACGGCAAAGACGATCGTCGTCAGCCTTGAAGAAATTAGCCGTTTGACTGAGGACAATATTCTTATTTTGAGTGTTAAGGATTTTGTGAAGCAATTGTGGGACGGTGAGCTTTTTTAGTTTTGAATTTTACTGAGTGGTTCTCTGTCACTTCCCACTGGTACCATTTTTGCTTTGGTCGATGTCCGCCCCTGCGACCTAAATTGCGCATGCCAACATTATCATTGCGCGTACGTTTCTTTGGGTAATCTTAATTTCCTGGCGGGGACTTCCCTGAGCCCGATTGCCCACATTTTGAGAAGGCATGGCACGATACCCCCCATATTTTTAAGGCATAACAACCTGATATAATATGATAATTGTGGATATAAATCTTAATATTATATTAACAATCGCTTAAGAACTTATTATATTAGAACCATGTTCTATACAAGGCACCTAGAAAATTATCTCCGCGATCTTACACCCAGGTACCGCGTCAATCGGGCAAAACAACGTTGGCCAGAAAAGTGTTTCCTGATTACGACTATGTATCCTTTGAACAACCTAATATCAGATCCCAAGTGCGCATGGATCCTCTTGGTTTCTACTTGGCTTACAAAAAAACACGAGCATCGTTGAAGTACAAAGAGTTCCAAAATTTCTTTCTTATTTGCAGGGCGTCCTCGATGATGACACCGATCAACGCCGGTTTATCTTAACAGGCTCAAATAGTCTGTTGCTTTCCTCCCAAGCTACCCAGTCCTTAGCAGGGCGCTCGCGTCTTGTTTATGTGCTTCCCTTGCAGTATAGTGAAATTCCCAAGGTGGAAAAAGATTCCGACCTAAGTGGCACTTTGTTTTTTGGTTCCTATCCGCGTATTTTTGAATCCTTTTCATTTCAGGATCACTCTATTCAGTCTTGGAGATCGCTTTAATTTTAATACGATAATCCTTGGAGTTTATCCAATACGTGGAAAATTTATAGGTAAAAAAAGTATCTCGGTCTAAATCCCCTGAATAAGGCGAACCCCCGGTCTGCTACTAAAAATTTTCGAAAGCCTTGCCCCACAAGCTGGACTTCTCTTGGATAAACCTACGCTGACTGAGGTAATTCACGACGCCGACATCCTGAAAATAAAATTTGGGACTAAGGGTTTACCTACGCTTGGGGCGAAGGACGTAGGCTGGTAAGAACTTGCCTAAAAAATTGTCATGAAGAATCTCATAATAAGAACGGACCGTCGGAACAGAAATATCGCAACAATCAAAGAGATATTTGACAGCAATAAAAAAGACCTATGGTTCTCCTCGTGTTCATGATGAGCTTAAAGATAGAGGTTTCCACGTAAGCGAGAATACTGTTGCCAAGTACATGAATGAGTTGGGATTAGATGCAAGATTGGGGAAGAAATTTCGCATCCAGACAACTGATTCTAACCACTCGCAATTGATCGCGGATAGGATCTTTAAGGTTGAGAATCATCAAACTTTACCAGCAGAGGCTGGCAAAGTGCATGAGGGTGATATCACATACCTGAAACTAGGGAATAGTTTCCTTTACCTTGCCGACGTCATCGACATATGTACTCGTGCTGTATTAGGATGGTCATTACAAAAGAGCCTTCGGACGCAGCTTGTTCTTGATGCCCTAGCAGCAGCAATGGCAAAAGTTGGCCCCGATGCAGAAATAATTTTTCATTCTGATCGTGGATCCCAATATGCCAGTGAGGCCTATCGCAACTTCTGCAGTTCTAAAAATGTTTTACCCAGCATGTCGAGGCGAGGAAATTGCTATGATAATGCTTATGTTGAGTTGTGGTTTGGAGGCTTCAAGAAAAAATGGTTATATCGATCCGTTTATAAGACTGAAAGCGAATTAAGAGCGCTAGTTTTTGATTATATTGAAGTTTGGTACAACAGAAGAAGGAAACATTCAGCATTGGGATACCTTAGTCCAATGAAATTTGAGAAAGCAAATACCGCTCATTAGAAATTGTCCTCTTTTTTTGGGGAATTCCAAAATCGCTGAATGCAGGCATCCCGAACAATATCGTCTTTGGGTATCTTTAGAGCGAAATTTAGGGAACTCAGTGCCTTTTTAAATTTTCGAATTTGGATTGTCATAGGCGTAACACTTTTCCTGGGTACAAAGATTGCTAGACACTGACAATACTAGCGAAAAAATTCTGCGAATTAAATGGATATGTTAGTGAGATTTTAAAACTGCATACATTTACCTAGTCGCATAGACGAAAACGTCAAAGAATGATTAAGGTAACTGAGATAACCAAGATGCTGCTGAAACAACAAGAGCTTCTGTTGATGAGCCACTGCGTATACATCGATGAACCCCACGTTCATGCACAAGTTGAATGGCGGGCACGTTGAGGGCCGCCCCAAATTTCGTCGGGTAAGAAGAGAGGGTCATATGATCCTCTCAACTCCCCACGGAAGCCTGCCTGCGGATTTCCCGCACAAGCCTCTTCATTGTAAGATTCACAGCTTGGCCAGTTCTA
>JAUILP010000011.1 GCA_030432875.1 Oligoflexia bacterium
ACATATGCCTATATTGGTTGATGCGTTGAGAAACAAAGATTCTGTCGTTAGGAAAGAAGAAAAGAAAGTTGCATAATTTGGCGGGGAGTTGTTAAATGAATTTCAACATTAAATGGGACATACCCCTCAGAAAAATCAACCCCACTTGAACACCATTTTTTTTGTTTATCAAACCATTAAGCATTTATATATTCCTTTGCTTCCCTGCATTTTCTAGAATTTTCCTGGAAATAATCATAATCGATCTTTTTCCGGCAAATGACTCCTGCTTAGTTAGCATTATCTCTAGTTCTTTGCAAAACCCAATTCTGGAAAACGTCACATTCCGTTAACTGGCCTGCTGGACAACGTCCACTCATATTGTTTGTATAAAATCAAGATGGACTACCTCGGGTAAAAAAGCAAGTGAAAAAAAGTTATTTGACTAGCTAGTCAATGAGATTATTTAAGTCAAAACTGGTCAAATTTAGGGATTATGCTTTAACACAGGGCATTTCTTCCCTATAATAGAACGGATTTTTTACTTTTTTAAGGATTTCCAATGAATGATCGCGATACGGTAAGTTTACTGAAAGGACTAATTGTCGATGGCGTAAATCAAGCAAATTCTGGCCATCCTGGTGGCGCATTATCAAGTGCTGATATTGCCTATATTTTATTTTCCGAATTTTTAAATTTTGATCCCAATGATCCAAGTTGGCTTGGTCGCGACCGATTTATATTAAGTGCAGGGCATGAGTCTATGCTCCTTTATAGCTTGCTTTTTGCCGCCAATTTTTTGTCTGTGGATGATTTGAAAAATTTTCGTCGTTTACATTCCAGAACACCAGGACACCCAGAAAATACACATACTCCCGGAGTCGAGTGCACCACAGGGCCTCTTGGTCAAGGGGCGGCGATGAGTGTGGGGTTTGCTTTAGCAGCAAAGCACTTTGCTGCAACGTTATCGAAGGAATTGTTTAGTTATAAGACCTATGCTCTTTTAGGCGATGGTTGCATGCAAGAAGATGTAACCCTAGGAGCCGCTTCTCTTGCTGCCCACCTAGGCCTAAACAATCTTATCTGGTTTTATGATAAAAACTCCAAACAAATTTCTGGAGATATCAGCCGTGCGACCAGTGTTGACGAAGCCGCTATTTTTAAAGGATTGGGGTGGGATGTTCTTCATATAGATGGCCATGATCATGAGGCCGTTCGCAAAGCAATAAGCGAAGCAAAAACCAATGAAAAAAAACCCACTCTGGTTATCGCAAAAACTATTATGGCTAAAGACCTTGCTAATTTAGAAGGGTCGCACCATACACACGGAGCTCCTCTGAGCAAAGAGGAACTCCATGCCAGCAAAATAAAATGGGGTATCCCTGAAGGCGAATCTTTTTATTGGCCTGCTGAGGCGGCCCAACATTTTCAGCGCGAATTCAAAGTCAAAGCACAAACTGCGCAAAAATGGCGCAATCTTGCTGACGAGCTCAGCCAAAAAGATGCGTCGTTTAAGAAAAAATTCACGCATTCCTTTATTGAGTTAGATAAGGAGGCTTTCCCTCTAGTTGATTTTTCTGCTGAAAAAGCGATGCCCACGCGTAACGCCTTCGGCAAAATTATTGCTCAATGGGCTCAGACGGCATCTAACCTCATTGGGGGAAGTGCTGACCTTGAACCCTCTAACATGACCGAGTGGTTCGCCGAAAAAGTAGGTGATTTTACCGCCAATAACCCCCAAGGCAGAAATCTTGCTTTTGGGGTACGTGAATTTCCTATGGCTGCGATTTCCAATGGCATAGCCCTTCACGGTGGTCTCGTTCCATTTGATGCCACTTTTTTAGTATTTTCAGACTATGCTCGTCCGGCCCTCCGTTTAGGTGCGCTGCAACAGGCCCGCGTTATTCACGAATTTACCCATGATTCTTTTTATTTGGGTGAAGATGGTCCCACTCATCAGCCCATTGAGCATCTTATGGCACTGCGCGGGATTCCTGACTTCCTGGTGATGAGGCCTGCCGACGCACAAGAAACCGCCATATTAACCCGTCAAGCTGTTTTTGAAAAAAGACCGTCAGCTATTTGTTTGAGTCGCCAAAAGCTCCCGAGCCTTCAACTAACGGATAAGCAAAAGCAAGATGTTTGTAACGGCGGTTACATTTTGCATGATGCACCTAATTTTGAAGCCATAATCATCGCTACGGGCAGCGAAGTCAGCCTAGCGCTAGAGGCCATCAAGAAAATGCCACAGAAAAAATTTCGCATTGTTTCTTTACCATGCTGGGAGCTTTTTGCTGAGACTGATCCTGCGTACCAAAATAATGTGCTACCGCCAAACATCAGAAAGCGTATAGCGATTGAGGCCGGAACGGGAAGTGGCTGGCAAAAGTACGTCAATGATGGCTTAATTATCAGCATGGAAAGATTTGGCGCAAGTGCGAATGCTGATGACCTTGCTAGAGAATTTGGCTTTACTGCTGAGGCCGTTCAAAAACAGATCCTCGACTATTTGGATTAATAATTTAGAGATTTTTACCTAAATGCCTAGCAAATATCCGGCGAAGAATTTTAGATTTCATGGCATTTAGCAGGGTAAATTATTGTTTTTTAAATAATAGCACAACGTGCAGAAAAGTGATGGAAAAATGTCTTTAAAAATAAGGCGCGCAGCGGTTCTTGGTTCGGGGGTTATGGGATCTCAAATCGCCGCGCTTCTGGCCACCTTAGGTGTCCGCGTGCATTTACTTGATCTTGTCACCGAAGATCCCACGACTGAAACCGCATCACATAAAAAATCAGCAAGCCTCAGAAGTCAAATAGCAATAAAAGCGCGTGATATTTTGCTAAGCACCAGTCCAAGCCCACTTTTTAGTGAGAAAGATCTAGATTTAATTATTCCGGGAAACTTCGAAGATGATATGGCTGTCATTTCTGAGGTCGACTGGGTTATAGAAGCCGTTACCGAAAAAATAGATATTAAACACAGTATTCATCGACGCATTCAGGAATATATAAAGCCGACAGTACCTGTGACCACAAATACCTCAGGTATCAGCCTAGCGGAAATATGCCGTGATTTTCCAAATGAATACCAACAGATGTTTTTTGGTACTCATTTTTTCAATCCCCCGAGAGCCATGCATCTCCTAGAATTTATTCCAACCACCATGGTAGATATGCGTGTCTTTAATGACCTCAAAGATTGGTGCGAGGATAGGCTCGGCAAAGGCGTGATTATTGCGCGTGACACTGTAAATTTTATCGCCAATCGCATCGGAGTCTTCAATATCCAAGCGGCTATTCATCATATGACGACGCAAAATCTTTCTATTGAAGAAGTTGATCTACTGACCGGAAGACTCGTTGGACGCCCCGGAAGCGCAACTTTTAAAACACTTGATATTGTTGGAATTGATACTTTTGCTTTAGTAGCACAAAATGTTTACAGCAGGGCTCCGAGCGACCCTTACCGCAACGTTTTCTTAATGCCTTCCTGGGTACAAAATCTCATTAATTCGGGTAGGCACGGCCATAAAACAGACCATAAAGGTTTTTATAGCAAGCAAATAGACCAACCTGGCGATAAACCACAAACACTAGTTTATTGCAGCGAGCGGGATAATTATGCTCCCCCTAGTACTCGGGAAATTCCATGGTTAGCTGAAGCTCAAAAAATTACTACTGTTGGCGAACGGTTAAAATTTATTTTCGGGCAAAATGATAAGTTTGCGCAATTTGTTTGGCTTATACTGCGCGATACCTTTAGTTACGCTGCACTTCTTGCAGAAGAAATCGCCGATGGTGATATACTAAGCATTGATCAAGGGATGCGTTGGGGATTTAACTGGAAACTGGGTCCTTTTGCTTTGTGGCAAGCGATTGGTTTTGACTATATTTATGAGCGCATGCTGTTTGAAAAAACACCTCGCCCACATTGGCTAAAAGCGCAAATTAAATTTTATGAGCCCCATCCTGACGAATCCCTAGAGCCTGATTTACATATAGAGGAGCTTAAAAGCTTTGATTGCCGCAGTGAAAAACTTTCCGCACCTAAACAGAAAAAGACCTGGGTTTCACTGCCGAAGAACCAAAATAGTCGGGATGCCCGCGTGCTTATATCGAATGAATCAGCAAGCCTCCTAGATATCGGAGATGAAATAGCTTGTGTTGTTTTTCATTCTAAAATGAACACCCTAAAATCAGACTCGCTTGAAATCATACAAAAATCTGTCGCCATGGTAGGCAAGCATTTTCAGGGCTTGGTGGTTGCTAATTATGGCCCCTGCTTCTCCTCCGGTGCAGATTTACAGGTGATTTCTCAGCTAATTGCTAAAAATAAACTCAGTACCCTTGAAAAAATGATAAGGGAATTTCAAGGCACTTTTTCCCTCCTTAAATATGCCCCTTTTCCTATCGTCGCCTGCCCTCATGGGCTAACTTTAGGCGGAGGATGTGAACTTATTTTACATACTCAGTTTCACGTAGCTTATGGTGAGCTCAGTGCCGGTCTCGTAGAACCAGGAGTGGGCCTCATTCCAGCGGGTGGTGGAACAAAAGAGTTAGCGCTCAAAGCTTATGCCCTAAGCAACCAAGGCTTGCACTCAGATCCTTTGCCTTTTTTAAAAAAAGCTCTAGTCCTCATGCTGGGTGCAACCCCAAGCACCAGTGCTAAATATGCTGAAGCCTCTGGACTGCTTCCAAGAGCAACGCCTATTAGTTTATCAAAAAAACATCTCATCACGACCGCGAAAAAAATAATTCATCATGCCGTCCAAATGAATTATATGGCCCCCCAAATCGCCCCAGCCGTAAGGGCGCTGGGACGAGATGGACAAAATCATTTGCGCTCATTTTTGCAAGAAAATAAGCAACTCCTCAAGCTTTCGCCCTATGACCTTTTTATTGGTGAACAGTTAGCTTATGTCCTTTGCGGAGGCGATGTAAAAGAAAATACCTTCCTTTATGAACATGATTTTTTAGCTTTAGAGCGACGTGCTTTTTTAAATCTCTGCGAAAGGCCAGAAACTCAGGAACGGATAAAATATATGCTACAGGTTGGAAAACCATTAAAAAACTAGGCAAAGATTTCATTTCTGAGACAGTGAGACGGAGTATTACAGCTGACTTTTCTCATACTCTATATCTTTTTTACTTTTTTCGGTTTCGATTGGTTTACCATAGGGCAAGGACATCCACCTCTGACTGTCAATTTCTAAAATTTGGCTCTTTTGGTTCTTTCCGAGTAGCTGCCCCTCAAGGAAAAGCCGTTTTTTACAATTTGAAATCAAATAAAGCTCATGATAGTAAGCAACTACCTTGCCCTCAAGACCTCGGCAGGCCTTATCGTAGGGGATAATGTCAAAACTGTCTTGAGCAAGCTCATTTTTAAAATAGGCATCTGTATCAGAAGGCATAGGGGGGCCCGGGACTATGGGCGTAAATTCCGTCCAATTGAGCTGGACTATTTTTTTTTGTGCTACACTTTTTTTCTTTGAGTGACTCTTATAACTCTCCCAGTCTTTAAAAAGTCTTTTTTTGCATTTTTCAACAACATAAACCTCATTCAAGGTATAGGTAATGTATTTTCCCTCTAGTTCGTGGCACGTTTTTCCTTCTAATTTTACAGTTAAAACCACTTCATCAGGTAATTTTTTTATAACCTGAGCATCAACATCGATTATTTTCCCGCCCTTAGCTTGAAAACTAAACAAGCTCGCATGATCTTCAATATGGACTCTCACACATTTAACCACCTTAAAAATTTCGTCGTAATATGAGATATAATGACCTTCATATTTTTTGCATGTAGCAGCATCCACTTCACCTGATGCCGCAATGACACGCGTTGGAGCTAACGCAAAAAAAATACTAAAAAAAATAGTGCTATTAAAAAACATGTAAAAAGACATTTGGGATCCTTGTCCTAAAAAAACACTTAACAGTGATCATCCTACCATACATTCGCTAATTTTTTTATTATCGTAATAAATAACTGAATATTTAATTTTATCTTTTTGGGTTGGGAAACGGCAATTAAAATAATGTTATGCCCATACTCCCAAGAACCGAAAACACCTCAAAAACTGGTAATCCCACGACATTGGTATAAGATCCTTCTATTTTTCGGACAATTGTCGCCCCAATTCCCTGAATGGCATAGGACCCAGCTTTATCCATAGGCTCTTTAGTATTAACATAAGCGATAATTTCACTTTTTGTCATTTTTCGAAGCCAGACACTGCTTTCTACTGCCTTTGTGACGATCTTAGTTTTTTTTGACCGAGGATCTGAGACAATAACAGTGAACCCTGTAAAAACATTGTGTTTTTTTCCAGAAATTGCGCTCAACATGGTGACGGCATGCTGACGGGAGGAAGGTTTTTCTAAAATTTGCTTTTTATAAACGACAACGGTATCAGCAGCGAGAACAATAGTGGGAGATTTGTTACCAGGAGATTCTCCAATTTTGAGCATTTTAGAGCTGATAACACGCTCAGCTTTTTCGCGCGCATTTCTTTTAACATACTCTACCGGGGATTCATGCTTTCGTGGACTTTCATGAATATCAGGAATCTTGATGATAAACTTAAGCCCCATATTCATAAGCATCTCTCTACGCCGAGGCGAAGCGCTCGCAAGGATAAATGTATATTCTTTCATAATGCCTCCAGGTCAAAAGCCCCTTGACGGATAAGCTTGAATGTTCCATTTTCATTTAAGGAAATAATTGTGGAAGGCTGGGCGGGCGTTGAATTTAAATTAACTAAGCCTTCGCCTCCAGGAATAAAATACTCATTATCTTTCAGATTCGCTTGCAAAAAGGAACAGGCTTCTTGCCAATTATATATGGGGCTTTCCCCACTAACGTTTACACTCGTTGATGGAAGAGGCACATCTAGCGCACACAGAAGATCATTAAACCACTGCTGCGCCGCCGCTAAACGAACAACCCTTAAAGCGATCGTAGAATTTTCATTTTGCTCTGAGCACAATATACTTGGAGCATCAGGTGATGCACGCCAAATCACGGTTAGGGGCCCCGGCCAATGAGCCATTAGCTTCTGTTTAAATAAAGAGGGAAGAGGCAACCAAAATTTTTCAGCACTTGGTAATGAATGACATAAACCCAAAAATTTCTTTTCTGAAGTTCTCCCCTTTAACTTAGTAATTGTTTTTTGCGCTGGTTGTGAATTTGGGTGAAAGCTTAGTCCGGGTATGCCATCAGTCGGACAAAGGATAATTTTGCCCTCTTTCAAAGCCTGTAAACAACGTGTAGTAATATCTTCTTGCATAGAATTTTTCTTACCGAATATTTTTTGCAATATCACGACGGAATACAGCGCCGGGCCAGACATATTTTTCAACAACGGAGTAAGCCTTTGCACGCGCCTCTTCAAAGCTGCTACCAGAAAAAACAACAGTACAAACTCTGCCCTTTGCGGCAACAAGCTGATCGCCATTTCGCTCGACACCACCAAAAAACACCTTGCCAGCTCCAAAATCCTGATTTAATGCGGGATTAACTGCACTTTTTTGCTTGGGAGTATTATATGGATAACCCTCTGCTGCCATTACAACTCCCACGGTCACTTTATTTGGAGCCTGTGTCGTTTTTTGGATAGCCTCATCACCAGCGCCATTGTCTTCCTTCGGCTTTAAAGAATTAAGAATAAGGGAGCCCCAGTCCCTATCATCATGAAAACAAAGGACCTGGGCTTCGGGGTCACCAAATCTCACGTTAAATTCAATCACTTTTGGACCCTCTAGCGTCCACATCAAGCCAACATAAAGGGTGCCGACATAGTCAATTTTATGCTTAGCCAAGGTCTTGAGTAACGGGGTCATGATTTGCTGTTCAACAATATTCGTAGCATGAGCTGGTAACCAAGGTACCGGAGTATATGCACCCATACCGCCAGTATTAGGCCCTTCATCGCCATCATTTAAACGTTTAAAATCGACGGCAAACCCTAATGGCATACTTTTTTGCCCGGAAACCAAAGCAAAATAGGAACATTCGCGCCCTATCAAACACTCCTCCAAAATAATGGTTTTAGAGGCCTCAAGCATACTTGGACTTGCAAAATGTTCATGAGCAGCATCTATGTCTGCGATACTTTTACAGACAAAAACCCCTTTACCCTGAGCTAAGCCGCTTGCTTTTAAAACCACGGCACCATATTTTTGTACATATTGGTACGCCTGCTCTCGTGGATTATCCTCGAAACTGATCTCTTGATAATTTGCAGTTGGTATCCCCGCTTCTTTCATAATATTTTTGGCAAAAGCCTTTGATCCCTCAAGTTGAGCCGCTTTTTGCGACGGACCCCAAAATAAAATATTCTGGTCACGAAAACATTCTTCAGCGCCTTCCACTAGTGGGGCTTCCGGACCACAAATAACCATGTCAACGCCTAACTCTTTAGCTTTGACGGCACAATGGGACCATATATTTTCACCGTTTAGGTTTTCTAGGGATAATGAAAAAACTTCTGATCCTTCTGCGCCAAAAACCGGAGACTTGGGATACATAAATAACTTTGTTACGATTTTTGATCTTTTTATCTTCCATATCAAGGCGTGTTCACGAGCGCCATTACCTAAAACCAGGATATTCATAAATATTCCTCTATCTCACTGTTATTAAAAAACTAAACCAATAACTTGGGGTATAAAAAGCTGGTATTACCAAGGTAGCGCTCATGGTAAAATAATAAAGGTTTGATTGCTAGGAAAAAATAGCAATTTGCTCGGATCATTTTATCATTAACGATAATGAATTTAATGCTTTCAATCAAATATATTTTAGTTAGGAGTTAGGCGTGGTAGATGAAAATAGAAAGAATACTTCAGCACCAAATACGAACAAAGTTAATAAATGGCCAGCTTTGAAGATCGCTTTTGTGTCAAAAAATGAGATGATCGCTAAAATTTTTGAGGATACAACCCGCAGCTTTCGCTGGAGCGTCGTTCGAGCAAAAACTGTTGAGGATGCTTTTAGTCTTATTAAAGATGGTAGCGCGTTTGCCCTTGCCATTGAAGACGAAAATATGCCAATCATCAATATTTTACGGTTGATGCAGTTTGACACACTCAAGCTATCAACACCCACCATGTTTATTAGCAAGCGCAGTGCTCTCAATGATTATGATATCCTTAAGCAGTTAGCCACAATGCATTTGTGCTTTTTGCCGGTGACGCCCGTAAACATGGTAGCAGGCTTTAAAGAAATGATTGATATGTGGGAGCATAATGATTTTGCGGCCATTCGGTTTGTTAATTATTATGCGATGAGGGGAGAGCAAGATACAGGTATCCAAATATTGTTTCAAGTCATAAAAAACAGGGGAATTAGCCGCAATTTAGCCGCCATCATTCTGGCCTTAAAACTGAGTGATTTGGGCAGACCCAGAGAAGCAGAACAGGTATTATTTACGGCCCTGAGAGAACGTGAAAAACATCTTGGCTGCTTGTTTACCTTAGGGTACATTTACTTACGGCAGGGAATGCCCGTTCAGGCAAAAAGATTGTTTAGTTCTGCAGCAAAATCCTTCCCAAACTTTCAACCCCTGAAACAAGATTTAGTGCAAGCTGAGATTTTGCTCGGTGACTATTCTGAAGCAATCAACCACCTTAATATAATGATCGATGGAGATTATGATGTGGAAGTTAATGTCGACATCCTCATGCGCTTACTTCTCGTTAAAAACCTTGACAAAGGTGTCATGATGCTTGGCAAAAAATATCCAGAAATCACAGGCCCTATTGTCGCGGCTTGGAAGAAATTTGAATTGCAGAACATGATGCAAGCTGGATAACATGAAAAGAAATGTTGAGAAAAAAGTCAAAGTAGCATGAAAGCATTCCTAAAATTTACGATCAGCATAATTCTTTTATTGACTATATTAGGATTATCTCTAAATTTGGTAGTCAACAACTCCTGGCTCCAAAAAAAAATACTCGCAAAAGCCCTTGTTTTAGCCGACCAGTATACTGATTTAAGTATTAATGTAGAGGACATTTTTTTAAACTTCCTGACTCTTTCATTGAATATAAAAGATCTAGAAATTTCAGATAAAGATACCCACGAAGTTTTTGTTAAACTAAACCGCGGGAGCGCCTCCTTCAGTTTCACGGGATTTCTGTTTGCTCGCGTTGATATTGCTGAAGTACGTTTTGATGGACTTTATGCCAATTTACGCGAAAAGCAACTTGGATATTATTTGGGACAAATTTCAGCTTCTCTTGCTAAAAACATACCTTCAAAAGAATTGAATACAAATAACAGTATAGAAATACCTGTCAACCTAAGAAAAGTGAGTTTCAAAAACACTCACTTGGAATTTGGTACCGACTCCCTGTACAAAGGAAATACACTCGAATTTCTTACTGACATTGAAGATTTGACAGCACAAAGCACTTCTAATGGCTATCTATTCAATCTTGTTTGTAGCAAGTTTACGATGAAAAACAACAATTTTGTCTTTTTTGATGATACCGCTATAGTAGCCCAAGGCGACTTTGAAGGAGGTAATTTTAATTTTGAAAAAATTCACATCTCTTCACCGGTCAACGATATAGTTGTCATGGGATCAGTGATCCAAACATCTGCGAATAATTCCCAAGCAAATAATGATCTCGTTATAAAATTGAATGCTTCTATTGCGAAGGGTGATTTTTCTTTACTTGGGGCATTTCTTGATATTTTTGATACGTACGGAGAAGTAAAAGGCGAGGCATTAGCAGAAATAATTGTGCCACTCAATTCGAACCAAGACGTTCAGCTCAATATCGAGGTTGATGCAGGAGTGAGTAAAGCTATTTTATACGGTTTTGACCTACTTGAATCCAAGGCAAAACTCACTATCGATATGAATAAAATTGTTTTTAGAGACGTCAAATTAATGAATAAGGGGAATGATTTAGGAAGTGCGCAAGGAGATATTGCCTTTAAGGATAAAGGTGATATTAGTTTTATAGGCTCATTAGAAAAGATTTCTCTTTCAGAGCTATTTCGTGCACTGGGAATTCAACAATCTGTCATTAATGCTGATTTAAGCGCTAAACATTTCAATCTCGTTGGGAGTACAACCCCGTTCCACCTTGATATTAATAGCTCTGGTCAGATAACAAAATTAAAGCTCCCCGTTATCGGTGAGGAACTTAGTGAAGAATATTCCAGGCATTCTCCTTCCTGTAATTATGACCTTAATTTACTCGTTCAAAGTGATAAACTGAACTTCGATGGTAGCCATCTCTCTTGCTTTTCAACACTTATAGACTTAGGGGGGGATCTTTATTTTGACGCAAAAAAAGGGCTCAAATTAAGAGTTTCTAGCGCCAACTTTGATTTAACAACCTTGGGGTTTATCTTAGGAAATCAGGTCCAAGGAGTCGGCACCTTAGATACTAAAATTGAAGGCCCTTATCAGGATTTCTTTTTTAATAATCATCTTGAGCTTAATGATCTTAATGTATATGGCATGAAGTTCTATAAGGGAATCATAAATTTGACCCTTGGCCTAGCTTCCATTAGCTGGGATAATATTTCTTTAAAACCCACAAAAAAAAGTGACGAAATACTATTATCTGATGGAAATTTGATTTTTGATAAGGATCTAACCTTCTATACAAAAATTAGGGGCTCTAAGGTATCTCATCTTATTTGGGATATACCCAAATTAAACACATTAGGAAGCAAGCAATTAAACCTTGAAAGTACTTCGATCTCAGGGGAAATATATGGACCAATATTAAAACCTCTTTTATGGCGTGGAGATGCTGATTTTTTGCTAAAAAATGTCGCAGTAGATGAACAGGTATTTTCAAATTCTGTTATTGGTCACTTCTCTGGAACAACCACTAAATTAAAACTAGAATTTTCAGAAATCGCCTCTGGAAATGTCAATTTTAATGGACTCTTTACCCTAGAACATAAAGATGACTCCCCCTTAGATGTCCCTTCAAACAATTTTTTGGCGTCCTTATACCCTCTGGGACTAAAACCTGAAGATAATTTTAGTTTAAAATTTGCTACCGCATCAAAAGGAAATAGTCCCGGTAATCTGCTCAGCTCTTTAAGTTTTATAGAGGTCCTCAGGAAATATAATCTGCAAGAGGCCACCGTCGACCTCGCTCTATCCGTTAGTGGACATGCAAATACGCTATCTGGCGCATTGGATGGTAGCCTCACAACGATCATTATGCAGGGCAATTCTTGGCCTGGTATAAGATTTAAAGCATTTTTAAATAATGACGACTTAGATTTTTTAGGTCATTTTTCTAGCAACGCCTTAAATGTCAGATTTAAAACATCACTAAGCGATCCAAATAGACCTTATTTTATTTTTGCATCGGCAACTAATCTGGATTTGCGGTATTTACTCGGTGCTCAGTTTGCAAATAATCCAACCAATTTTGTTTATTTAACCGGCGATACACAGCTAGAGGGCTCAATGAAAACTTGGGAACATTCCCGTGGATGGATCAATTTAAAGGAGTTTTGGTTCAGCTTAAATCCAAAAGAAAGGCGAAAAATAGAGGGACACCTCGTTAAACCCCTGCAATTTACTTCAGATTCTGAGGGATGGGTAGAAAAGGATAATACCCCTATAATTGTTGAAAGCGAGGAGTTTAAAATTGAAATTCTTCCCAGTAGAATAGAACTCGGCAAAAAACTTAATATTGCTTTAAAGTCGCGCCTGAATTTAGAGAATATTCCAATATTTATTCCCTCAATTGAAAATGCTTCTGGTGAAATAATCGCCCAAGGAAATATAAGCGGCAATTTTTCAGACCCAGAAATAAATATCGACATTAAAGATGTCGCTAAAAATTCCTTCAATCTAGAAACCTGGAAACCGATCTCCCTAAGTATTGGCGATATCCGTCCCCCATTGAAAGATGTCAATATTCATGCGACCGTGGAAAAAGATAAAATAGTTTTACACAATTTTTTTGCTAAAAAAGGCCATGGATATCTTAAAGCAACTGGAAAATATTTTTTCCGAGAAGAAGATAGAGCCGCATCAAACATTGATATCCAGGTTTCTAATGCAAAAATAATTTATCCTGTAGCCGTTTTTAAAAGCTTTGAAACTGATTTATCGGGACATATTGCTCTTAACATTGGTCAGGTTCCCATAGATGTTTCGGGAGAGCTGATTATTTCCAAAGCCCGAAATACTAGAGACTTTAATATTAGAAGTGAGATAATATCAGCTTTAAGAACTCGAAAATATGTTGATTCTGGATCACAAGAGCCACCATTAGCAAATCTTAACCTAAAGATTTCTTGCGATGAGGGGCTCACGGTAACAACTAGAAACATCAATGCGCGCTTATCTGCAGATTTATTTATTAAAGGTACCGATAAAAACCCTAGCGCGCTTGGAAATATCGAGATTGTTAGAGGTAGATTTTTGTACAAACGTGACTTTGACATCACACGAGGAATGGTTACTTTTGACAATCCGAATAAAATTGAACCTATTATTGACCTAGTAGCAGAAAGTGAGGTGAGTCCTTACCGCATTTTTTTAACGATTGTTGGGGAAGCATCTAATCCAACAGTAGAATTATCAATAGATCCGACAATAAAACCAGATGGAAGCCCTATTTCTGTTGTGGATATTCTAGTACTTTTATCCCGTGGTAAATTTCCAGCAAATAATGCCTTATCTACCGACGCGAGCGAAGCGATATCCTCTGAAGCTTTAAGTTTGTTAATAGGACAAATTGAACAACCAGTAGAAAAACTTATTGAGCTCTCTGGTCAGGATGTTGTAAAACAAGTTTACATTGATACCTATGTTTCTGAAGAAACAGGGCAAACCGGAATAAAACTCGCTTTGCCTCTAAATATTACAAAAAACCTCGATGTCATCGTCAGCACTCAGTCCACAGCTTCTGAGTCATCGCGCCTTGGGGTATCTTCAGAATACAGTTTACATAATAATGTCGCTTTGTCTGCTGATTTAGAGGGGATAGGCCAGGCTGAGAGCAAAGAAAATCAATTGGATGGTTCGATGAATATTAAATTTCGCTTTAACTTCCCATAATAAATATATGCCTAAATTTTATTTGTTATTAATTTTTTTATTTTTGGTAAACCCACATGCTTACTTTTGTGAAAGCCTGTTGGGAAATGAGACAAATGCCATAAGACTTCTCAAAATCAATAAAATTTCTCTTGTTACGCCAACATCAGAGCTTAATTCGCTTCTTAGTAGTAAACTACAGGATTTTGTTGGCGAGGAGTTTAATGATGCAAATATAGATAAACTTTTGCAAAAAACTCATTTGGAACTAAAATATTTGGGCTACCCCAGTCCTTCTGTAAGGTATGAACAAAGTGAAAAAAATAACCTTGTGACCATTGTAATTGTCATTGAACCTGGCGAAGCTTGTTATATTTCAGAAATAAATTATTTTTTCAGGTTACCACCTGACACTGAATTTATACTTCCCCATCATAGCTTGTGCAGAAAAGATATCGTCAAATCAGCTCTAGAGAAGCTGGAACAAGACTTAAATAAGAAAAATTATAGAAATTATTTTTTCAGTGATCCTGAATTTATTTATGCAAAAAATTTAAAGTCAGCCGCTCTTCAGATCAAAGGTTCTATAGGAAAAAAACTAAGCTTTAGAGTAGAGGATGATCGCTATTCCTTATCGATGAGAGGGATCATGGGAGATCCTTTATTTGCAGAAGAGGAATTAAAAATTATTGATCCTGAAAGCATGCCGTCAGAAATCATAAAACGCTATAAAGATCTTGGCTATGATGATGTTAAAATTGAAAATACATCGGTTAACAAAATTACTGATGATGAATTTGAATATTATTATGAAATAAAAACAGGGCCTAAATATGAGGTTAATTCTGTTAAATTTTTAGGCAATAAATATTTAAAAGATGAGATCGCCCTAGAAATTATGGGCTTTGATCCGACCTGGCAAGGAAAACCAACCTTAAATCAACAAGCATTAAACAATGGAATTAATGAGCTTAAAAATTATTATGCTCGAAAAGGTTTTTGGGACATTAAAATCAAAGAACCAGAAATATTTAAAAAACCTGATCGCGCCAGTGTCAGCATAAGTGTTTATATCACTGAAGGCATCCAAAGGATTTTGGGCGAAGTAAAGATCATTGGAGCCACACATTTATCCCATGAAAATATCTTAGATTTGATGGACATTAGCCCTGGTCAAGATTTTGATCAAAGTCTACTGCCGACTTCTGAACAAAAAATTCGTGCTAAACTCATTGAATTAGGATACATCTACAGTGAAATAGAGTTTTCCATTGAAGCAGTAAAGCATCTTGAAAGCACTATTAAAGCAAATCTCATCTTGAAAATTATTGAAGGAAAAAAAGTTTTTATTGGAAATATCAATATTGTTGGGCTCAAAAAAAGCAAACCTTACGTTGTATCCAGAGAACTATTTATTAAGTCGGGAGATACCTATAATCCAGAAAATATCAAAAAATCAAAAAAAGCACTATTAGAGCTTGGTATTTTTAAAATTGTAAGCATTGTGCCTGAAGATAAAAATGCTATGAGTAAAAAATTGGAAGTTATCGATTTAATCATAAATATTCGCGAGGGAGAGCCGGGGAGCGTAACATTTGGCCCAGGTTATGACCTAGTGGAGGGCTTAAGGTTTAGTGCTGAACTGGGCTATGCCAATTTAGGAGGCAGTGGAAGACGTTATGTTGTCCGCGGAGAAGTCAGTGAACAGCAGAACCAAGAAGCCATAGATAACTCGACTTTACTTGGACGAAAAGCAAGTTTTAATTATTTGGAACCTTTTTTACTAGGACTTCCCGTTGATGGACAGCTTGTGCTGCGCCACCAGGCACGCGTAACCCCACAGAACCCTGGATTATGGCAAATCAATTATGGCGGTGAACTTGGTGTCATTCATAAATTAAAATATTTGATCGAACAAGGTTTAATCGGTCTATATTATGGGCAAAAGGTAACCATTGAAGAAGGCAATCTTATTGATCGGTATTATTATATTTCTGCTGGTAGCTTTCGTGTTGGTGAAGTAGGTTTGCGCTTTTCTATAGATAAACGAAATTCGCTATCGTGGCCAACTCGTGGGTTTTTATTTGAATCTAAAGTAAGCAAAGCTGAATACGGTTTTGGTGGCAATCTTGCTTATGACCACTGGAGTTATCAAATAAGTGGCTATTACGGTTTTACAGAAAATTTTGTCCTGATGGGGGGGCTCGCTCTTGGTGCCTTTAGCAATGTCAAAAGAAAAGAAAGCGACTCTCTAGATATATTACCTGCTAGCGAGCGTCTGGAAGCGGGTGGGACAAGTGGCGGTATTGTACGTGGATTTCGCTACGCTTCTCTAGGTCCTTTTCTTCGTTATCCCAAATTTGACGCGGAAACAAATGAAGCAACTGGGGAATTTAATAAAAAAGCCCTCGGGGGTACACGCCGCACTAATGCGACTATAGAAGTAAGATACTTACTGCTAAAAGAGCTCGCGGTAGCGGCTTTTTTGGATAGTGGCACAGTGTTTTTAACGCCTGCAGAATTTCAAGTTTATAAAGAAAGGCTAGAACAGCAAAATAATGGTCTTAGCGATACTGAAAAAGCGAGTATTGAAGAAAATCTTGCTTACGACCATAGCGATATTTACCGAAACCCAAAAATTCTATTTAGCAAGCACAATGTTTCTTTTGGCGGTGCTCTAAATTTTTTAACCCCCATAGGCTCGCTAGCACTCTCTTGTGGGTTCCCCATTAAAATTGCGACAACAGGTCGTTGCAATTCAGATCCTAGCCTTTGTTTCGATCGCAGTAAATCCGAGAGTTTCTGGTACAATAATTATATTTGCAATTTGAACGTTGGAACCCAGTTTTAGGGACTTGCGGAATGCTGCTCAATTATTGTGCAAAATGCTGGAAAGTCCTCTCGTCGCGATTTACATCAGGTACAATAAAAAGTTATCCACCTCGCTTGTGGAAAACTTTTTTTTCTAAGAATTTTTTGTTGACGATGATTTTAAGGGTTGCTACGCTTTCGTTAGAACTAACGCATTTTAAAAATTTTATACCCCAATATTTCTATCGGAAACGATGTTTATTTTGTAATTTTACTTCTTTCTGAACTTGCGTGGCTTTCTAGGGTATAAATTTATTTATATAAAACATTTTTGGCCAAAGCTTATTAAGCTTCTGTCAAGTCATATGCACCTTTATTCTGCACATTTATTTTTTTTATTGATCCATAAGCCTAAATTTACCATTACGAGCACTTATTGAAGCGACACCGATGGAATAGTCTAATATTTTGGAATAATTTAAGAATGTTTTTAAAAAACACAAATTTGAACCAAATGTTATCGCAAACAGTAAATCCAATAGAATCCACTTTCAAAAATTTGCAAATGTCCCCTAAAGAAATGCACAAAAAAGACGATAGTCACTTATAGGCCATTTAGGTTAAGAACCTTATCTTTTATAGGTAAAAATTTATGAGTATTATTCTGCAAATTACAAATCTTGGTGATGAAGAGCAAGTTAATTTTATCGGTTCCATAAACGAGGATTCAGAGGTCGTATTTTCTCCTTATATTAAGTCACTTGGAAAAAAGCTTATTTTTAATTTTAGCCAAGTTTCTTCTGTAAATTCCTGTGGTGTTCGCTCATGGATAAATTTTTTGCGGGAGGTCAACCCAGGACGCGAAATTATATTTGATGAATGCACCCCAGAAATTATAAATCAAATAAACATGATACCTAATTTCAAAGGCGGCGCTAAAATTCGTTCCTTATACGCTGATTATACTTGTGAGGCCTGTGAGTTTCAAAAGCAGCAGTTATTTACCATGGGACAAAATATGCCCTCATCACCGAGTGATGAAATTCCGCCAATTGTATGTGATAAATGTGGCGAAACTATGGAAATGGATGAGCTCGAGGAGCAGTACTTTGATTTCCTTTCAGCTGCGGCAAGCTAAAATCGAGACTAACTAAAAAAGAGAAAAAATTCTATGACTGATCTAAAAACCTACGTAAGCGAGGCATTTAAATTACAAGAATCATTTTGTAAAGTAACACTAGATGCTTATGTAGTGCTAGATATTGAGAAAAATATCCTCAATCTCAATTCAATGTTTAGTCAAATTTGTGGTGTAAAACCAAAACAAATTTTAAAAACGGGGGACCTCAGTCAGATTATAAATTTTACTCATGATGATAAAGAAGTCGATTTTAAAATTTTGTTTGGAAAAAGACGCGTTGTGCACCTTAATAAGGTAAAGGCAACACTGGTCCGTGATTCTGAAAAACACATCATTCTTAATATGGGACTTTTTCCGTTTGAGAAAGATGGCAACATAATCGGTGGATTTATTGTACTCCGCGATATTACAGCAGAATGTGAGCTGGTCGATAAAAACAAATCTCGCGAAACCGAATCCTTGAGAGATGCCCTTACCGGAGCTTATAATCGAAACTTTGTCTCTTTATTCCTCGCTCGTGAAATCCCTGATATGCTTGTTCAAGCAAAATCGGGTAAATTTCCAGATTTTTCTGTAATTATGGCTGACATCGATTTCTTTAAAAAGGTCAATGATGTTTACGGACATGTTGCAGGAGATGAAACACTTAAAATGATGGTTCAAGCGCTGCGAAAAGCAACACGCAGTAGCGATATCATATCGCGTTATGGTGGGGAAGAATTTCTTATTCTTTTGCCACAAACAAATTTAGATCGCGCCGTTGAAACAGCAAAAAGAATGAATGAACACATCGCCGCTCTAGAGATTTCACATGAGGCGCTAACATTTAAAATTACGGCAAGCCTTGGGGTCGCTCAGTGGCTTGTTGGTATCGAAGACTTTACTCAGGCCGTAGAACGTGCAGATTTAGCTCTTTATGAATCCAAGCATAATGGCCGCAATCAAGTTACCTTTAGCGCCCAAGCTGATAATAGCTTTGTGGTCAAAAAAACCTCTTAGTTTAAAGTATTCACCACCCTGCTACACCCATTAAAAATACGCCGAAGCTTTTAAAGCGAGATACCTAGATAGAATCTAAGGAGCTGGTATGTAGGGAGTTTTCCCAAGCGGTCGAGAGCATCTTCCATATCTTTACGGCTACTGGAGTCAACATCATCTACAAATGTATTATTTATAGAGCTTTTAGAACTGAGCGGAGCCATAACCCCTATCCAGTCACAACCAAGCGTAAAATAATCCCACTGCCATCTATTACCAATTGCAAAATCAACTACGGTGCTCGTCGCACTCAAATCAATTTCATAGGTAATGATATTAGAGGTCAGCGAATCAAACGCATCTCTAACCCCAATTTTTCGACTCCCTAGTCCCAAATTGGTATAAAAAGAGTTGCCCCAGAATTTCTTAACGCGAAGATCATAAGTCGTTCCATATATTTCAAAAAAAAGCATATTTTGGGCGCCTTGGGAATAATCCAGCTCCAGAATAGCATCAGGGTTCAAATAGTAGCCAGCGCTAAAACCCATTGAAACAAGCGGTGCAACGGTAAAACCCAGAGGCTGTAAAGCAAAGCTGAATTTCTTGTTCTGCCTCATCGCCGCACTACTGTCATCCAAAGTTTGATCTGGGCTCATGACTTTATCACTGATGTTAGTATCACCAACCACTTCAATTTTTTTAGCTTTTTTGGCCTTTGAGTTTTTCTTATCAGGAGCCTCTGGTTGGGCAAAAATAACACTAGGGAACAAAAACAAAAACAAAGCCAAAGCTAACGCACGGTACATCATACTCCCCCCCCAAATATAGAATCAAAAATGCCTTTCCTATAACTTTAGACAATTATCCAGCTATAGCCATTTCAGAGCCAAAGATGAACGGCTAAATTTTTCCTGAAAATTTAAAACTTTCCCTAGGTATTATGAGGAAGGGACCCGAAACACTTTGGCGACGCCAGAACAGCTGCAAAGCTATACGAACTTTGGGGCCCTGAAAATATTTCATCCTAAGGTTGTGTTCGCCCGCCGTTAAAAATTTTGATTTTGATTTGGTCAAAGCGTCATGCATACCATCATTATCTATGATTAGCTCATTATCGATATAAAGCTGTGCTCCGTCATCACTGATAATTTGAAATTCCCAGGTATCAGTTTGAGGAATAATAATTTTTGCATAAGAATCAAGGGCGAACCATTCTATGATATTTAAGCTTGTTGAAGACCCACTCGCTTGAACAAAGGGAAAACCATCTGTAAAGGGTCTATCTTGAACGTTAAAATTTTCCATACAAAAAGTATTAAAAAGTAGATTTGAGCTCAGTATTTTTCCATCCACAAAGTTTTCTTTCATGAAAACAAGTTTTTCATAATCATGGTTAGGAGCTGTACCAGCATGCTGGTTAAAATCAGCTATTATAGCTCCCTGGTATGAAGCTATATTATAGGCATTTACAAAAATGGGGTATTTATTGGCATCATAAGCGAGACAGCGACAAAAAACAGGATTTTGATCTTTTGTCCCTCCGGTACACTGGGAAGCAGGAGAATTTTGATTGGGTGTGTTATCATCGGGGTCTAAATAGTTAGGAATACCATCGTGGTCGGTATCATCATCATTGAGATCGCCATTATTATTAACATCTTCGTCTATAGTTAAAATACCGTCACCATCATCGTCAGGGTCTAGATAATTTGGAATGCCGTCGTGATCGGTATCATCATCTTGCAAATTGTCGTTATGATTTATATCTTCACCAGAGCTTGGGATACTATCATTATCATCGTCGGGATCTAAATAATCAGGAATACCATCATGGTCAGTGTCAGGAACAAGAATACTTCCATCTGTACCTGCTGGAACTAAAGATACGCTATTTGCCGATCCCGGTCTATTGGCCTGACTTTCTGTTCCCTCGTATAAAGTCGCGACTCCGTCATTGTCATCATCAGGATCGAGATAATTCGGAATGCCATCTTTATCAGTATCGCCTTTGGGTTTTTCAATGATATCAGGGATACCATCTTTATCGCTGTCTAAGTTTTCAGAGATGGGATTACTTTTTTTAGGTCCTTTTCCGCCAAAAAATTGGGTTTTTGCACAGTTAGTCGCAAACAACATAAAGAATATCGATACAAAAAGTAACTGAAGAATTTTTAAAAAATTCATAGGGACCTCTATAAGAATTTTTGCTAAAAATAATATGTGTTTACTATTGTAGCAAATTTCCTGTTTTGCTCAAAATTTAAGAGAAAGAGAAACCTGATAATTTCTCCCAGGCAGAGGATAACCTTCAACCTGCGCGTAGGCGACATAACCAGAATTTTGTTTAAAATCATAGGCATATACAGGTGTTTTCGTTACATCACTTAGGTTTTGCACAAGGAATAGGATTTCGCTGGCATAAGTTTGCGACTTATTTTTGAGGGATATACTAAAATCATGGGTTATTTGGGAACTTAATGTCTTTACCCCAAGTTCGTCTAAACTAAGCTCCCCTCGGTAAAAAGATGTTAATCCTAAGCTAAAGTTGGCATGAGTAAATATGATTTCATTAGAACCTTGATCATGGGGAATTCCTGCGATAAAGGCATACTCCGGTACCTCCATGTTGACAGGAAAAATCCTTGCATAATTTGTATTTAAAGTCCATTTACCTTTGAAAAAATTAGCATCGATTTCATAGCCCTCAATCTTAAAATTTCCATAATTTACGGCTTTGGTTGTGCCAAAGCTGGTCGGTACAAAAACAATTTTTTGCGTCAAATCATCGTGAAACAAGGAATAATTTAGTTTAATATTTTTTTCTGGAAAAAATTCTAAGACAGTGCCAATTTCTTTGTGGAGGATTTGCTCGTTATTTAGATCTTTATTGGGGGCAATAGTCGAGGCATTGCCCATTTGTGCGACTAAAGACGGAGGGAAATCGTTAACGACAAAGTGTGTATAGATCACCTGATCATTTAGTGCGCTGACAAAGCCAATGCCTCCCCCTTTACCAAATGAGTTGGCGGCTTGATCGAAAGTAGCAACATCATTACCATGATTTTTATCGCTGTTTTTAAGGTAGGTCCCCTTTAGCTGAACCTGCGTTTTTTCTGTGAGTTTGAGGC
The DNA here is from genome assembly GCA_030432875.1 of Oligoflexia bacterium. Lineage (GTDB taxonomy): Bacteria > Bdellovibrionota_B > Oligoflexia > Oligoflexales > JAGOVF01 > JAUILP01. Next base: position 22,077 of record JAUILP010000011.1, read on the forward strand.
GAAAAGCGCAGTATAACCTTTTATTATCTCTGCTGATTTCACTTGGAAAAAATGGTCCTATTTGCGCTGTAACGTGTGAGGTATTTAAAACATACTGGCAAGTAGAATTGAGAGCTAGATAGTCGTGTTCCATAAAGAAATTCATCGACTGCGTCGTCGCGGTCAAAGCGGCACTTTGTAAATTGAGAAGGCTTTTATCTTCATCATAACTTTCTAATACATCTTGATGATACTTAAGACCAAGCCCCAATTTTAAAAAATATTTGTTACCGCTAAATAAATAAGCAACATTGGTACCTGCTATATGATTGGCATTAACTTCGCGCGCATGGCTGGTAGTAAGGCGACTTGGAGCAGGGATACTACGCTGTTTTTCTACTTTACGGAGTGTCCCCCAAATTTGCCAGTTATGATAAAAGACTTTAAAATTGTGAGTAAATTTGTGTGATCTTTGGTCGTTATTATCCCGAGTTTCAAGGCGATCATCGCTCGAATTGTATGGGGTCATTTTGTCATCATAATACTGGTAGCGACCATCTGTATATTGATAGGAAATAAATGACCTTCCTTGAAAAAGGATTTCGTCATTTTGTAAAATATTCCGCAAAATCGCCCAATGATTTAATCCTTTCGCCTGCCCCCAATCTGTTCCGATTTCTATATCATTTTTATGGCTAAACACCGGAGAAAAACTAATCACTCCTAAGGGATTTAAGCTAGGCAAAGAATTATCAGGCCAACCTTGAAAGATACTCATTTCACCGAATTCACGAATATCAAGATCATCACTTAAGGTAAACCCTGTATAGGGATCTTGAAGCAAGGCATTTTGAAGAAATATTTCAGTGTAACGGGTGTCATAACCCCGAGAACGCGGCACGCTAAAACTTGAACTGCTATTTTTTCCCGTATCTGGCAAATAAAATCCAGAAATTTTTTTTAAGGAATTATCGGTGCGATACCCGCCAAGCTGGGTAGGGCTAAGCACTTTATTTTTTCCGGGCTGAATAATTCGATGCTCTTCTGTCTGCTTTTTTTTCCCCCAGACGTCAATCACCGTGTCTTCACTGCCCTCTGAGCTTCTGGCAGTAGAGGATAAACACACTAGGGCTAAGAGAGCTAGCCCACAATAGTGTAAATATTTTTTTTTTTAAAGAGACTGATCATTGAGTAAAATATGATCCAAAAAAAGTAAGACGGGTGGGTAGCGTTTTTATAATGGCCCCATTTTTTATTATTTTTATTTGGCTCGTTCCGTCAGCAAATCTTTCCCCAACAAAAAGTTGCTCATTCGTCAGATCAATATTAAAACTGGGAAAATAATACAGGGCAAGATTTACAGGAAAATCATATAACTTCCCCATAGTTTCTTCACCATCTAAAGGATTTATGGCAACTTTGGCGACAAAATACTCACTTAGGTTATCTGCCGTCTTTTCGTTAAGAAACATGGTATAAAACTCAAGGCGCTCGGGATCTAAAACGACGCTATAGGGGTTGGCGGAATACGGATATTTTTGCAAAGGAAAAGACATTGCTAATTTGAACTGTTCTACATTGATGACATCAAGAGCTGCGCGACAAGACTTCATATCCTCAGGATAAAACTCCCAAGCGGGGTCGGTACATAAACCTAAACTGAGAAGTTCGCCTCTAAGGTTCCACTGCAACTTAGTGGGGAAAGTGCTTGTTAAAAGAATGCCCTGTATACCCTCTTTAGCGGGATCAGCATCCAAGGGGGTAAGCTGATCTGCTTCCCATACAAATAAAAATAAAGCTTGGCTATTATTTATGCGAGGCAAGGACTCATTATCCCAACCCTGATGGGCAATGGCTAAATATATCTTGCCACCCATTTTAAACGAAGCCCCTTGCTCTGGGCGAAACTGGATGTTTTTTGTCTCCCCTAAATCCAAACTCTTTGTATCCACCGCCACCATTGACCCAGTTTCAACATTGAGGACGACTATTTTACCGGCGGTATACATACTTAAAGCAAGATGCTGGTCATCCAGAGCGGTGGCATCATGAGGGTCATAATAAGTGAGTAAAGCATCGCTTTTTTGAGGTGACAAACTAAAACTCGTCCCATTTTTTTTTAGCAAACGAAAATTTGTATTTCCTGGACTTCTATTAAACAAAGCCCCAATTTGAGAGTGCCCCATCAAATAAGGATCACCTGACTCTCCCGAAGAAATGAGCGTCACCTTATCATCCGTAAAATTCCAGTAATGAAGCTCAGAAATACGGTAATTCATATCAACAGACGTAAAAACCATCCCAGTTGTAGGCGCAAGGTCCGAAGGTTCAGGCATAATAGGGATGATTTTTGTGGCTGGAGCGGCCACCAAGTTTAGTGCTTTGCCGTCCCCCTCAGTAGTAGCTCCTTGCTCCTCAGCGGAGGCTTCCGCGTGATTAGGGGAGCTATCTAATTTAGGGTCAACACGGGTGTTTTGTTGGCTGTCTTCTACCAGGGTAGGGGAACCATTTAAATCCTCTAAGGCACCTGGAGTTACCTGGTCCTCCAAATCTACTGTGTCCGAAGAATCCTCTGTAACTATCTGATTGTTATTTATTTTATCATTCTTCTTGGACCCACATCCCAAAATAAGCGCGCTGCAAATGAGAAACCAGTACATATTTGTTAGTATTTTAGCAAATTTTATCAATTCCATAGATCTTCCCAATCAGAGTAAAAATGAGTTCGTTTTAAACATCTTTACATTAATGGGGAAATATAAGGCATGCAATGAGAAAAAGGCTCAAGATCGTATAAAACGAAAATCGCGTAAAGCAGGACGAATAAGTCGCTCCTAGCCTACGCGATACAGGTCATTTTGCTATGAAATCTCTAAAGCCATCATTCAACTAAACATTTAATCTTTTATCTTAACCTTTATCAAAATTTTGTCGCTTGCCTCCAAATTTGCCTCTGGGGCCAATATAACGTTATTTTTCTTTATGAGAAAATCTTTTGTTTCCTCACCATTGATAAAGACACTAACGCTATGATTTTCTATATTTTCCATCAAATCAAAAAGATAACTATAGTGAATTTCCTTGAGTATTTGATAACTTATCATTATTTTTTCATCTTGCTGGGCAGCACATTTTAGTATTATTTCTGTCGCTGAAACGGTAACATCATCTTCCTTGCAATCGGTCGAGACACCGGTCACTTTGATCGAGTCTTCCATGACATCTTGTCCTGAGATGTCGATCTTAAAAATATCCAGGTCGGTTTTATATTTTACTAGTATTTCTCGTTCCTCTAAAAAATCGTTCTCACTGATAACCACGCTTTCATCCTCTAAGAGAACATTTACGGGATCCCCTGTTTTGGCATCAACAACGGTTAGGGTGTTTTTTGCGGTTTCATAATCTTTAGATTTTACATTAACTTGATATTTCAATTTCTTTCCGCGAAAAGCTTTGTACAAAAATTTTATTTCGTCTTTATCTTTAATATCAGCGAGAACTATAGCTTCACTCGTTTTTTCGTCGCACAAATAATCAATACCTTTAACGGCTTCACGATTATTGATCAATAATTTGCAGTCCTTTTTCTTCACATCTTTAGAGATTGTATATTTTTTTTCTTTGGGCTCATCACGTTTATATTTCACCTGAATCTTGGCATAATCGGGGGGAGGAGTCATAAAACTAATTGTATCCCCCTTAATTTTATACTGGCTGCTGTGTTGTAAAACATCATTCACAAAAACTTCCAATTCATTTTCTCGAATTTTGTAACTTCCCGAAGCCAGGGTAAAATCCTTCTTAAGAGGAGTTCCACCTACTTCATATTCGATTTTGATGATGGCATCAGTCTTTATATTTTGGTCTTTTTCAATTTCAACAATTGATCCGCTGGTACTAAATTTTGAACTCGGTAAGACCTTGTTATCCACTAAAACTTTTACTGTTCCCGCATTCGGCACCGAAGCGAGCGGAAACTGCGTCCTTATGATTTGTTTCATATCCAAAGAAATTGCTCGCAAAATATCATCATAAGACTCAGCGCAAATGGAGCCATCTGTTCCTTTTGTCTCTTTAACAAGCCTCTGATAAATATTAGCTTGAGCATTACCCGTCGCACATGATTTGCCTTGACCTTTTTTTTCAGGCTGCCAGTAAAGACCGTAAACCCGGGCTGTTTCCCCCACTTCACGGATTGTTTTCAAAAACTCGATAAAGGGCTCTTCAGATTTCCAGGGAGAAGAAGGACACCCCAGTCCATTAGTACAGTTGTCTTCGTCACTTACGATAAGAATTGCAAGACTTGATCCGGTCCTTAGCCAAGGCGTTTGGGTACAAGTGAGTGCGAGATGGGCTTGACGAATGCCTTCCTCTTCTGTTCCGAGCTTAGTGCCAACATTAACCGCACTACGAAAATTTGCTGCTAACACCGATCGATCGGTACCTTTCTCGATAATGGCATGGAGACAGCTATTATCCACATGTTCAGTTTTAATAAAACCAATCCGCCAGTTAGTCTGATCAATATAACTCAGCAGGGGCTCTAACTGAGGGGCTAACTTTGCCTGTTCTTCACTCATGGAACTTGAATTATCAACAACAACAAGGATATCGAGAAGCCCAGCTTCTTTTGCCGTATATTCAACTATTTTCTTTTCTCCTCCATGTCCCTGGGTAAAAGTATTGAGTTGGGTGGGGGTATCTGGAACAATATAGGTTTGAGATGCATCATCATATATACCTTTTAGCGTAATCGCCTCGCTGACTTCACTTGTGAGGCTGTCGACGATGCTTACTTGCGAAACCATTTCACCAGCCAAAAAGCTTCGTTCAAAAACGGCAGTAGTGGGGACTTTAGGTAGTGTTGCTAAAGGATCAGCCATAGGCGTGGGTAATTCACCGCCTTTTGTTTGGTCTGTCCCTACTGAGCCAGGAAGATCAGAAACTTCACCTATGCCTTTCCCCACCTCTTCTGAAGTATTTTCCTGCAAATTATCGCTGGGCGGAGGCGAAAGCGTTTCCTCCGCGTGCGAGAGCAACGCCGGTTCCCCTGTCTGCCCATAAAACTTTGCGCCATCATTGCAGCTCGTTAAAACGCCACCCAATACCAATAACATGAACTCTAAGGAATATTGCCTTAGTCGCATGATACATTCTCCTCTAAAATCATCTTTTACAATGCCTGCGGTCCTCACCACAAGTCACTCCTTAGAATCGGGAAAACTTGAGCTAACTTTAAGAAATTAATAAATACACCATTAATATAAATATTATCATGTTGTTAAACTAAGAAAATCCCGCTTAATTCTTTGCGAATTTAATTGCGAATGCAAAAAGATTTTGCACGACAACAAATATTATTCTTGTATTTACTAGAAAAATCTTATATGACGAATCCGGTCGTTGGCAGAGATGTAGATAAAGAAGACAGGGTATTGAGGTCAAAATATATGACATCTTTTAACCTTTTTTGGAGAATTTTTATTATGCAACTAAAACTTTGGAGTTCTTTTATAGGACTGGGCATGTTACTCGGAAGCTGCGGTGAAAACGGTGGAGAAGAAAGCAAGGCAAAACTACTAAGAGAAGATTCGCCTAAACTCGCTAATTACACAAATTTTAAAGGCGCTAAGGTACAGGAAGCCTGGAATGTTCGCTACACAAATAGCTTAAATGGAACCGGTACCACGCTTGCTTATGCTGAATATGGCTTTAATGATGCTGGTGTAGCCGCTTTTGACAACTTTGCCACATCTGAAGTCCCTGACGGTACTTATAATTTTCCTCGTCACCAAGCGAGCGCAACTCATCTTCAACATAACTGGCTAAACTTCAGCCCATTTAATTCTGATGGTGCAGATCTTTCTTTTGTCGCAACCTATCAGAAAAAAATCGGCATCCTCCCCTATTCCCAGAAAGTCATCACAATGTGGGGAGCTGCGGATGACGGCATTAGGGTTCGTATCGTCAATGCTCGCGGTGAAGAAGTGATGAGTGCCTGGAACGATAACCAATTTTGGTCCAATCATGGTTACCTAAATACTCCACGAGTTTCCTATACTTTTCCCGAAAGCAGCCAGTACGAAACGTACGCTGTCATCGTCGATTACTATGAGAATAGTGGCTTAGCACAATTTGATTTTGAATTTGATATTAATGACAATGGTTATACACCTCCCGTCATCCCCACCATCCCCGCAGCTAATGTAAATATTTTAGATAGTTATGGGGTATGTGGTAGCGATATGATTCCTAATTGTTCTAATTCAGGTAACGGAAGTATCGCCCCTAGCAATGGCTTCAATATCAAGGTTGGTGCATGCCACATTACCGCATTTGAAATTTGGGAAGTTGTGCAAAAAAATGGCACTGCTTGCAAAGCAAAATGCGTCCTGAATTCTTTTGTTTCTGGAGTTCATACCAAAGTTGATGGACTTCCAAATTATGCAGACAACAATAGCTTTTTTGTGGTGAAGTCTTCTGACAACTCTAAGGTTGTAAAAATTGACAATAAAACCGGTGATCAGACAGCCATAATGTGTAATTAATTTAGAATTAAACAATTAAAACATAGAGGTACACGGATATTTTTATCTAAAAAATTGAGGCCCTGTCCAGAAGTTGCTCTGGGCGGGGCTTTTTTCCACTCGCTTCCTTTTATTTAAGCCCTGGCAACTATCAATTGCTGTATCTGAATTCACTATGGGTTTATGGGGGCACCTATTCTCCCCACAGCCCTGTATATTTGGTCCTAAATTTCACAAGATCACAATAACCTTCAAGGCGAGTGAACTCTGGAGATCCCAGTCTCACCAATAGCGATAGCTCACTGGCGCAATTCTAAACTTAAAGCAAGTGGCAGACTATTTTTCACTATGATGACCACCTGTGTTTACGGGAGAATACTTTTTATTGAACACTGAAAACAGCCTAACCAAAGAGAAACAGAAGAAAACACATGTTCCCCAGCACCGAAATTTGCGCAAGTTTCCTGGTCTTACTAGGCCTAAATTGGATCCTCACCTCAAAAAAAACTCCTACGCTTGGGTATTTAAAAGAAATCCTTATGGAACTGCGCGGCTTCGCCCCAGCGAAACTGTTTCATTTGCTAAACCAAAATAAAGCCGATTATGACATCTCTGCAATTTTGCAAAAACTAAAAACCAAAACCCAAGCAGGAGAAAATATCCTATTGTTCACCAGTCGCGCTCTTCAGCTGGTGCTTACGTTAGAAAAGCACCTAGCCAAATCTCGGCAGCTAAAAAAGGCCATTTTCGTCAGGCATTTTGTCTTACTTAACCTGCTTTTTTTTGCCAAAATATTTCTCATGAGTTTTATGCCAGTATTACAGAATCCGCGTTCAATGGATGGCGACCAAATAACCAGCATAGTCTTCTTAGTGATTGCGGTCTTTATTCAGCAGCTTTCGGCTCGTTTTACTGTCCTTATGTTACCGCATTCATGGATAGGCACCTTGGCGCTCTCACCAATGGCCCTATCATGGGTGTTTATGGATAGGGATAAAAAAATAAGTCAAAAAGTGTTGCCCTGGGAAAAAGATTTTGAAGATATAAAATGCCTTGAAATAGCCAGTGGCCAGAGCATGCACCAAGACAAAATTCTAATCCTCAGCCAATGGCATGATATTTTGGAATATGACTATCAGAGCAAATTTGAGAGCTTTAGCGAAAAATTTCCGGCGATTGAATTTTTAACGTTTTTGATTCTGAGTGTGCTTTGGCTTGGCCCAACCATGCTGACCCTGCTTATATCGCTACCATTAACATAGGAAATCAGGAATTTCAGCTATCAAAAGTCTTTTTATCTGCAGCGGCGAGAATTTGATCAGCCAAATTTTCGAGTTTTTTGTTAAAAATCTGCCCACGCAAATAAATTTTTATATTGTTATGCTCATAATCAGCCCAATCAATGGGTAAAAAAACTTCGCCACCTGACTGAAAATACGTCTCTAAATAGCTATCAATATAATCGCTCAGGATAATTAAACCTTCTTCTGCCGAAAGATTAAACTCATTAAGTTCTATGCGCCCATCGATAGGATAATAAAAACTTTGATCAGCCGTTGCCAAAGTGACCGTAACACTCGCCACATCTTTTTGATGATCGAAGAGAACGGTAAAAAACCGGTCTCCCAGATAGCCTGTATATTTGCTATCTAAAAGATTAGCTATTTTAAGAGCAAGATCAGAAAAATCTTGGCTAACTGAAGTCATGGGTGCGTATCCTTCCTATGGAGAATTTAGATTGATCGGATGTTATTAAATCTCAACCTTTAAAGTTGGTGTTCTTTGCCTAAATTATCTTGTGGCTTAGGAGGAACATGATGATCCCCAGATATGATGCTGCTTTCAAAGTCAAGCAAATCCTTCAAATCACTCAAGGCCTCTTCAGCAATTGCTGCAAAATTTATTGTTGGTACTAAAGGTGATTGCGGGGAAACCTGCCATGTTAAGTCTTTTAGAAGCGTCTCTTTTAGGTCTTTAAAAAAGCCAACATCAGACACCCCGTTCGGATGTTTTTCTTGATTTAAAAATGCGGCTGTCTCGCGAAGATAACTCAGCAAATAACCCAAGGCATCAAGATTGCTATTCAGACCAAGATCATAACCATAGGAGCGAGCCAAAGTGAGTAAAGCTAAGGATTTAAGCGTCTCATTAATGAGAATATGAGCATCACGAACAGTGGCAATAAGATGAAATTTATTCGCATTTTCAGATACCTTTTTTCCCTGCGCCAGTCCGGCATCCTTAGGCAACTTTCGCTGAACAAATGAAGCCGGAATACAAGGAAAGCGATTAAACTGGTTAACAAAAAGAGAATACATAGGCTCGTGAAACACAAAAGCAAAAGCCTTCTCAAGTTCACTCAAAAGAGATCCAAATTTTTGTGCATCGTGATACTTGAGTATTTTTTCCTTTAGGTCTATGAGACCCATAAGGGAATTTAAAATATCCTTCTGGTAGGAGTGCATTACAGCATGGGAAAAGCGAAAAATTGACTTTAAAGGCAAAAAATCGACGAGTTCAACGCCACGACTTACTCTACCTTCGCTCAAAATTTCTAGCCCTAAACTTAGAAGCGCTTTGACACCCTGTAAAATACCCTTCATTTTTACGAGATCACTCGGCTCTACCTTACAGACTTGCGAAGCCGCATTAACAATAAATATCAACTGATCCTGACAGTTTTTTAGAGCACCGGATAAACTTTTATCGAGGGACTGCAAGTCCTTTGTTCTGAGTTCATCCATGACCTGATCAAAAAAATCTCCTTGAACATGGAGACCAGGCAAGGCCTCCTCAAAATGATTTACCTTGGAAAGTCTCTGGCCATCAGCCTGACCACGGCGCCGCAAAATCTCCTGCTTGAGATCACTAAAGGCAAGGGGTTTAAACAAATCTAAACTCTCACTAAAATCAACATAACCATCTTCCTCCATTCTTGCCCGGCGAAACTGAGTCGCAAGCAATAATTGCTCTCCTGGTGGCAAACTATGGGCATGGAGTAACAAAGACATGGTATACTCGAGATTAAATTCCAGTCCCTGCGTGATCAGCTGGTTAAGAAACTCCTCTTCCTCATTGCTCACATTGATGAAGGCATAATAAATTTCATTTCCTGGCAATGGCGTAAATTTATCTTGAAACCCTCTCTGGAGATTTTCAAATTCTTCCTGAGTGCACACAACAACCTTTTGACTTAGGGCTGCGAGTTGAAACTCTTCCTCAAAAGCGAAGAATCGGGCTGGGAGCTGATCAGGTTGCGAGAAGCTTGCTAGACTAAGCCACTGCTTTAATTTCAGTAGACTTATTTCATCATCAACCCAGGCTTCTCGATCCATAACTTGCTGAAACTGCTCTGACGAAAGGCAAGAGAGTACCTCACTTAAGACCTCATCTTCTGTTTGCTTTAGGCTTAAATACAGCATATTAATATCAAGCCCTTCTACCAGTGAAACTAGGTCCTGATCATTTTGAATATGCTTAGCAAAATTTATAAGATTTAGAGCCTTAAACGAAGCCTCTTGCACAGAAGCCGCATCAGAAAAAACTTGCAATCCGGCATTCAGATGACGTGCCCTTGAGATGATTTCTGATTGATCGTTTAGAAGTAAACTCATCCAGACTCCTCGTAATTAATTCGTGAGCTCAATTTATATATTTGTTCGCAGCCCCTTCATACAGGATTTTTGGCATTTTTTCCATAAAAAACAATCATCTTTGGGTCTTTAAGGGCAAAAAAAATCCATTTTAGAGGTCAACAGCTTAATATTGCCGTTCCGATAAAGAGCCTCCATAGATAAACTAGTTGACGGAATGTGATTTTATCCATATAAAATTGCATTAAAAAAGGATATACCCTATATTTCTTTGTTACTTAATAATACGCCTCGTTTAAAGGGCGTAACACGTATATCTGATTGATTATATTAATTTTCTTGAGATACTGGAGCTTATGAGCACTGAAAATCTTCAACCTACTGAAAACCCTGGAGCCCAAGAATCTGGCACCAGTTATACTTCAGTCTCCAGAGATATCACCAATCAAATCATTGCCTCGGCATTTGCTCCAGTAAAATCCCAACTAAATCAGCTAAATAAAAACATTTCCTCCTATGTGGTCTGTGAAACACAAGTCGCGCAAGATGTGCTCAACCATGTATTAAATGCGGGTGGAAAAAGGATAAGACCTGCCATATTTTTTATGTCCGCACGACTTTGCGCTTATGCGGGCGATCATTTGATCCCTATGGCAGCAGTCGCAGAGTTTATCCATACAGCTAGCCTTCTTCATGATGACGTCATAGACGATAGCAAACTCAGGCGAGGGCAGCCCTCTGGCAATGCTATTTGGGGAGACCGCGTCGCTATTCTTGTTGGTGACCTTATTTATGCGCGCGCGAGTGAGATGATGGCTGAAACCGGATGTATAGAAGTTGTGAAAACTTATGCAAAAGCAATTCGCATCATGAGTGAAGGTGAAATCCTTCAACTTGAGAGTCTTTTTTCCATTAACTTTAGTCGCGATGATTATTTTAAGGTCTTATTTGGAAAAACTGGCATTTTAATAGCCTCTCTCTGCCAAGTAGCAGGTATTTTAGCAAAACTACCCAAAAAAGAAACTCAGGCACTCTATGATTTTGGTCTTAACGTAGGTTATGCGTTTCAGCTACTTGATGATGCTCTCGATTACTCTGGCGATGATCTTACTTTAGGCAAAAAAAAATATACGGATTTAGTTGAAGGAAAATTTACTCTTCCGCTTATAATCGCTTATGAAAAATCAACACCCGGTGAAAAATCTTTAATTATTGATATTTTAAGTAAAAAAAGTAGGCTTGATGCTGATATAGAAAATATCATGGCTTTGATTAAAAAATACTCTTCTCGGGAAGAAACCTTAAATTTAGCTTCTGAATACACAGAGAAAGCCATGGCAAGCCTTTCAGTCTTTCCTCCCAGTCCTGAAAGAGAAGACCTGGAGAATTTAGCTCGATTTTTATTGCACCGCATATTTTAATGGATCAAAATTTGGCACCGACTTCGCGAAATTTCCGCTTAGATACCAGTTTAAAACAAAGGTATAAAACCCTGACCGCTAACCTCATTCCTTTTCAAACGGATGAGGGCTTAAAAGCTGTTTACGTACCTGTTACCAACACTCTAGATTTTCGTATCAATGCTTTTATCAAAGTTGGGGTCGTGCATGAACCTAAGGGCGAGAATGGGATCAGTCATCTCCTTGAACATTTGATGTTTCGAGGAAGCGCGTCATATCCTGATGCTTTTAAGCTAGCGGCTGCTTTCGAGGCGCTTGGTGGAGACTGGAACGCTTCTACAGCATATGAGTGTACCGAATATTGGTATCAAGGTTTGTTTAAGGATTATGGGGAAATCCTTAAGATATTTGCCGACTTTTTTATGAACCCGACTTTTCAAGATATAGATATCGAGAGAAAAATTATTTTGAGTGAGATTGAGGGGGATACAAACGAATATGGACACATTATTGATCCCTATTACCACCTCAATGATCTCTATTGGCCAACGTCTTCACTCGCTCAACCCATATTGGGGAGCAAAGCGTCACTGGCTTCCATTGCCGTTCCAAAAGTAAGGGCTTATTTTGAGCAGTATTACAATACGTCAAATACCGGATTTTGCTTACTGGGTCGCAAAAAGTCAGCTGATCGCATAATGCGCGACTTTTGTACCAATTTTAAAGGCTTTAATGCCAAAGGCACCGAGGCCAAGCATCTTCATCTCGATACTGAGTTTATAGGCCCTACATTTAGAGGTATTGAAAATCCTGATAGCCAGCATGAAGTCTATATTTCATTTCGCTTACCCCCACGTCACCACAGTGATTTGAACATTATCCGTCTCATTGTCAATTTGCTAACTGGTGGCTACTGCTCATTGCTTATGCGAGAGCTTCGTGAAAAAATGGCCCTGGCTTATGAGCTAGATGCCGAGCTTATCACCTATCATGATGCTTCTTTATTGGTTATTTCCGCTTCCGTGAGTCCTGAAAATTTGCACCCATTCGTCAAAAAAACTATTTCTCTCCTGAGCATATTTAAAAATCAGGGCCCAGAAAATGACGATCTTGACCGCGCTAAAAAACAAATAACTTATAGTTTTGGCCGTGTTTTTGAAGATGACGGTATCCTCATTGGACTAATTAGCAAAAAATTCACCGAAGCTAAGGAAACTTCACTTTTAGAAGATGTAGAAGAAATTCTTAGCGTATCAAGACAACAAATCCGCGCTGTTGCTGAAAAATATTTTGTCGCCTCTGAAGCTAGTATTCTTCTTATAGGCCCTGAGGCAGAATCAAAAAAAGCATCTTGTTTAGAAATTCTCATGAAAATTTAGGCGCGCCGATTGATTCGGATATAGAGCTACTCTCTCCATTTTAAATAGACCCTCAATAAATATACTCCACTTCTCCATAATAAGAACATGGCGCTTTGATTTTCGCCACAACTCCAATCAGCTATCTACCTAAAAAATATACACTAATTTAACATTCGCCCTTATGCGTACTCTATGGCGTCCTCTATATTGAAAAGTCGGTAATTATAAATTTCATTTAAATTACCAATTTGGCATATTCCACTCGTGAACGGCTCTTAACTAATATGAATATTAAGTGCGAAACTCAAAACAATTTTTTTAAAGGAATCAATCATGAACATCAAACTCACCGCCACCATTAGCTCACTCATCCTTAGCTGCTTTGTTGCCTACCAAAACAGTTCCGCTACTGAAGCCCAAGGAAAAAATATGGACACTTTTCCAATTGATGAGAATCCCATGTTGTGTGCACAGATTTATGGCCACCTTATTAATAGTGCTGGCGAATGCCGTGAGTATAGGGATAGCTGTAAAAAAGCGATTTTAGAAGGTGAAGGGTTTAAAACGGACATGCCCATGGGACATGTCTGTGCCAGTGCTGAATTACCTTATAATTTTGAAACTGTACAAGATCTTGCTGATATCGGGAACGCTTCAGCCATCAGTGTTATGGCTATCATGACAGAACTCATTGATAATAAAGGTTACACAGAAATTAGTTCAACAGGGGTAAAACTCGATAGCTCAGCTCGAGACCAGCGCGTTCAATTAACGAAAGAACTCAGGCATATCTCTGACGGACTAAAGATTGTCGTCACTATTTCACAACATGTTGCGGCAGCTTATCCTAGCATCGATAAAGTAGAGCTTATTCCTACTGTTTACCCTATGTATTAATAATCATCTTGCACAGAAGCATCCGCTTGGTAAAACTTGAGCGTAAATCATAGCGGTGAAAAATTTTCAAAAGAAGCCTCCTAGAAGTTAAAAATCTGGGAGGCTTTTACATTTATTGTGAAAATACCCATTGTTTGGGCCCCAAAACAGACCTATCTTGTCAGATTCTCCATAGTTGACGTTAGTATGAATCATTATTTCGTAATTTTATAGAATTTCGGAGCTTGAGCTTATTGTTTTCGATTTGCTAAAATAGCTAAAAATAGGGTATGTGTTCAAAAATATTTTTTCTATGCCTTAGATTACTTCTTAATCTTCTTCGGAATTTAGTTCCAAAATTTTTGAATTGACAGCTTCAGAGACATATTTGTCAAGCAACACTCGCGTGTTGGATTGAATAAATTTGACATCTAAAGTTTCACAGGTGATCATCAAGTGGCTGTTCTTGTATATACCCAAACCCACTATTTCCGCTATCGTCCCGATGACTCCATTCTCCGCCAATGATTGGTACTTTCCAGCAAAAAAATCATCTATAACTCTAGAATTCCGCCGCCACTTAATGGTGCTTTTAATTTCATGCATGACTTCTTGACATCCAGCCAACGGAGCGCATTCTGTTCCCAAGGAAAACATAACCGGAGTAAATGAGGAATCTCCATACTCTGCCACAAATGTCAGATCATCAACTTTCTCTTCTGTCGACAAGTCAGGTGATTCTGAAATTTGATTGATAACTCTATCTAGGTTATCGAAATTGAACAGGTTGACTGTTGAATGTAAACTAGTTTTCTTATTTGCCGTTGTATCAAATGCAATTGCGGCAGAGCCAAAATTAAGACCTGCAAACTTTTCTATATGCTTCTCACCAGATTCATCAATGAAAACTAAATCTAGTTCCTCTGAACTTCTATTTTCTGAGAGTGTGAGGCTTGAATTTTCACTAATTTTACAATGCAGGTAGTCCTTTATCTGATCATTATCTCTTAGCGTTTGGTGAGTATCTTCTTGAGCAGATTTGACTTCATTATTAATCCCATTTTTTTTATCAACACTGCAGGCAATTGCTGTAAAGGCCAGAATTAATGATGATAGTTGAAGTAATAAGATACCCATGACAGTTCTCCTAAATAGGTTTGGGATTTATGGAATATTCTGTGTCAGAGCAAAAGTCATGCCACTATATAAGCGCAATAATTATTTACATATACACATTAATTGCCTGCCTACTTTATTGACATTTGCCTGTCCAAACTTCATATTCTGCAACCAGGGGATGCCCTGAAATTATTCATAGAATTTTCTACAATTTTCCCCATTGGGTGAGCAATCTAGCAAGATTTGTTAGAGTATCTTACCAATAATGCGCAGTATTCTCGTGTTTGTTTTGGGCAGGGAGGATCATAGCATTATATAATCAAGAAACGGGCAGCGAATTAGAACCCAATAACCGGCTCAAAACTCAATCGCGCGCACGTCAAAAGTTCGCCAGGAGTGAAATTTCTAAAATGGACGGCTAAACCCTCATTATTACTAAAGCCTAGGCAGTGATAATTTTTTTCTCTCAGGCCGGTACTGTGGTCCTGAAACGCAATAAATGTAAATTGCCGGTCAGGACTAACCCGGTCCAAGGGGAAATCGGCAGTAAGACGTAGGGTGTCGCCATCCTTAAGTATTAGCGATGGTGACTGCATTGTAAAATTCCACAGGGAATCTTTTCCCCCTGTTTTACTTGGATCATTAAGTAGACTCAACGCTTTGCCTACTTGCTGCACCTTGATGCGGTCATATTCCTGACTCATACTAAATATTTGCCTAGCATCCTCTTCTTCCCCAGGTATGCAGGGAGAAAAGAACAATCTATTTGCCTCCACCGTCAAACATTTTGGTACACGTAGCCCCACATAATTTGCGGTCTCTCGCCCATCGATGGCCATCACTCTTATTTTTTTTGAAAGCGTATTTCTTAATGACCGTGAAGCGAGACGCTCAGAATCATCTTTAACAAAATGTAAAACTGCGCATTCTTTGAGGCCGCTGCGAAGTGCATCTTTTTGCAAATGCATACGCGCGATGGTTTTAGCGACACAGTCATAACGCCCTGGAGATTTCATAGGTTTTAGGTCACCAGAAATTTCCGGCAGACGTCCCAAATAAAACGTTTCATCTGTGGTGCTATCTGGAGTTTTAGCCGAGATCATCTGCTTGAAGAAGGACAGCCTGCTTACAGGCACCGAAGGATTGACTAAGGTGACTTTCGCCATATTCCATTCGTTAATATTGAGTTGATTATCATATTTAATCCATTGCCGCGCGTCCCCTAGTTTTGCCCAAAAAAGCTCGCCATCTTCTCGCATAGACAGGCAAAAATCTTTTCCGGCACCTTCAGACTGACATAAGGCAAAGCGCTCCAAAGAATCAGCACCCTGCCATATGCCCAAATCTTTTTGTTTTTTAAAGGTACAGTTTTGGCACAATAAATTTGCGACAAGAGAAGCCATTAAAAGCTTAAGAATTTGGGCCATAATTAAATTCCTTCTATAGACAAAAATATATCACGCGCTAAAAAGTATAATTTGTCCCTAAAAAAACCTGCGTGGCCACAGGATCATAGGCGACCATTTGCAGTCCTCCAGAACGTTCGACTTGATCTGCTTGACCATAGCCAACTATAACGGACCACCAGCGACTAACCTGAACGGCTGCTTCGATGTCAAAGCTATAATTATGGCTGAGGGGCAGTTTATCAGCATTTACTGTATCCCTATTCTTTTTTCCTATCCCCTCATAATAATTCTCTTGATACTGTAAAGAAGCTAGAAAAGAAATTCCCCGCGCCAAAGAGAGGCTCACTGTTCCAACAACCCCAAGATCACTACGTCGCAAAGGATCACCACCTCCTGCTCCAGCTTCAGTAGCCGTGGTGGTAAATTTATTGACGTAGTATCTCGCGTAAGGGTTTAAGCTCACATTTAGTTTTTGGTCAAAGAACCCTTTAACCCAAACTATGCCCAAATAAGGTTTAGTTAAAACCTCATGATCGCGAGAATACTCAGAAATGGGAAGAGTTGCTTGAGCTTTAAGAGTCCAATTTAATCCCCAGACATCGCGCCAAAAAAGGTGCTGATAGCTAAACAGAGTGTCCGCGCTTTGCACTTCTTTTTGACCAGGATCAACGAGATAGAGCTTAGTCATCGTTTGCGTAATCCCCCAGCGCGTTCGCTCACTCAGCTTAAAGAAAAGAGTCGGGGAAAAAATCGTGCTATCTTCGGCAGCACTTTCCATCCCCCTGTAATGGAGCAAAGAAATATCTAATGAGAGTTTTTCCTTAATAGAACCTGAGTGAACCATAGCTAATGGTTCAGCCCGCAAAGAGGTTCCGATAAAGAGAACACAGGCAACCACCAGAAAGAATTCAAAGCGACCAAGTCGAGAGTATTTCATACAGTTCCTACCACTATGCGATTGTTGTTCTAGCCTTACTCTTAACGACACTCAGGGATACGCCCAGATACGATAAGATTATAGATAGAATACAGTTCATTCATTTCAGCTTTATCCGTAACGACGCTCAGGCTTGTATTCGTTATCGCTTCTATAAGGTCGAAGGCATATTGGTTTTTATTCTGCAGAGCGACAAAATAATTATCATAAATTTTTGTGACGCCTATTTTTTCGCGCGTACTACTAAAATAAGAATCGACACTTCCCATACCGCGCAAATCCAGGTCTAAGACAGCCGTATCAAGATTTTCAGGTGCGACATCTGGTGCACGCTGAAATGCATTAGGATCAATACCTAACTGAGCCTTTAGAGAGGCAGGAGTAAAACAGGTGAATTTTAGCTTGTCAATTAATGTTGCGTTAGTCCGCGTCCTATAATCATAAGCATTAATCGCATAAAGAATACGGGCAAAACTGTTAAAGCCTTGTTCCATATCAATATGGCGCAAGAGGGACTGTTCTACGATTTTTGATATTGTATCCCCAATATCGCCGTCATTTAGGTATAATAAATATGTAGATGGAGATACGGCATTGTTAATATTGTAAATAAAACCATCATCACCCATCAAAAAATACATCGCGTACAATTTGTCCCAGAGGATGCCTTTGCGCTGCAGGGCACCACTCCACTCGCTATAAACGTCAGTCCAAGGTCGATCCACAAAGGACTGCTGAATAACGCCATGATAAAACGCCGCACCGAGTCTTACCGCCTGCTTAAAGTCTCGCCTAATCGTGCGCGTGATTTGATCAATGTGTTTGTCATCAAAATCTTTCCACTGAGAATCCACAAGTTTTTTTCTAATTTCATCATTGTCGTAAGCATTTTCCATGAATTTTAAAAACTTCTTGAGAGCCCACATATCATTGGCAATTGCAGTGGGATAGCCAATGCTATTCCAATACGCGCGCCCATAGCGATAATTTCGTATCCAGTAATTTGCTTCATAGCGCTTAATTAGGCTAAGGGCAACTTCCGAAGGGGTGGTCCCACGGTCCCAAGCTCCGCACATTGCGTTAAAGACTCGGTGTTCATCTGTACAGTATAAATAAGTTGTATTGAGTTTGCGGGTATAATCAATTTCGCCGTTACTGTAAGCATAGGCTAACGCCGCTTCATCATAGGCTTCCCAGTCCCACCTATCATGAACCTCATCGGTCAAATCAGCATAGTCCATAACTGATGAGCTATTTTGTGCGTAAACCTTTGGCGTCATTACCTCTTCACCCAGTTCGTTGGTATGGGTCTCCATGATCTGATTTCCTTGATCATCGAGAGCGGGGATCGGCGTCGCAAAATGTTTTTCATCAACCGAACCATAAAAATTATGCCTAAGACCTAAGTTATGGCCGAACTCATGGATTGCCACCCTAAACACTATTGTTTTAAGCATTTGCGCGGGATCTTCGCCAGCTATTATGCCTTCTACCGCCATAGCCAAGGGCTTGTCCATTTCAAAAATAGTGCTTTGATGATAATCCTGACGCATTTGCACGGCTGAATTTAAGTACGATTTCATATGGGCTTCTGCTTGAGGCAGTACCTTAGAAAATTCGGGATAAAGTCCATCCTCCATGAGTTTTTGCGTGCGGCTTAAAGCGGAAACATTGAAAAAGTTCCGGTCCAAATCAGCCACAAACATCTCGTCATTTTTGATTGCGTGCATGGGCTTATAAGCATAAAGATTTCCGGGAAGTCCATAGGTAAACTGCGGAAGCAAAAAATTAAAGATATCATAGGCCTCTTTTTGTTCCTTTAGCTCAGTAGCTGTTTTTGTCCAGTCCTGCATGTATGAGCCCGT
Source organism: Oligoflexia bacterium (assembly GCA_030432875.1). GTDB lineage: Bacteria > Bdellovibrionota_B > Oligoflexia > Oligoflexales > JAGOVF01 > JAUILP01. The sequence goes on from JAUILP010000011.1 coordinate 41,143, forward strand.
AGCATCAGCATCGGTATTACTGGCATTGTTGAGAAGGGACTTCATTTTTTGATACAAGGTAGAACGTACATAGCGGGTTTTGTCCTTGGCAAACTCATCGGCAATGCGCTGCAAATAGTAGCCTAGGTATCCCGTCCATACCATTGAATTAGATGAGATAATTTCCCCAGTCAAAGGGTCAGCATCACTCGGCCCATAGCCTAGGGGTGAACCTTCATCAATTTCATCTATGTATTTAAAAAATGATTTTCCAAGATCACCGAAAGTGACTCCTTCCGGAGCATCTTCGACCTTAAAACGCATACTGAGGCCATTGCGTTCTAAAAGTGAGTTGGTTTTGGCAATAATGCCCACTTCTGGATCTGCGTAAACCCATTTTTCAGCTTCAGGAAATCCTGGCGCAAAATATATCGTATGATCAACACTGGGATCCCAGCGATTCATCAAAAACTGATTTTGGAGGCGATGATTTTCATCAATTTTTTCAACTTGCGTCTTAAAATAGCCGAATTTCATATTTAAAGGATCTTCTTCACCCGCATATTTGTAAGGCACATAAGCACTCTGTTTTTGCGGGATAAAGGAATAACGCAGATGGATAGTATTCGTCATGTCATCATTGAGTAGGCGGCGAATATGGTCATAATCAAAACAATCCTCTTTTAGGGTATAGGTCACAGCTATGGTAAATCCAATATGTTCTGGTGTTATCACCTCAGTCCCATCCACTAAATTGGTTGCCGTTTTACTCCAGCAGGCGCTATCAGCCCAGTCAGTTGCCACGGACATTTCTGCAAATTTAATTCTAAAAAATCGTTTTTCCTGCCAATTTAAGTAGTCATTTTCTTCTTCTTTATTGGTAACTTTGCCGCCAGATTCGGCTAAACGATATTCAGAGTGTTCAATTTTCCAAGAATTGATGAGCTCGCGCTGGGTATCATCTTCATTGCCATAGACACTGAGGCTATTATAAAAATAAAGATTGTCTTTACCAAATTCAAAAAAACCTAACTTAACCGTATTTTGTAAACCAACAAACCCAATGCCCGAGGCTGAACTGGTTTTCACCATCGTAACTTTAGTTAACCACCTGACTGCGTTATTACCACCAGTCAAATTAAGCTGAGTCGTATCACCTGAAGCCCCTGGTTGCAGGAAAACAGATTTGTTCCAACGAGGATCGTTGATGTCGCTTTTTTTCTCGACAGGCCGCTCTTTGGCGCAGCCTGCGTATATAAGAAGGGATAGAGAAAATAACAGTTTCAGTTTCATATATAATATCCTTAAAAAATATTGATGGAGATTATCCATTTTTACACGGCAATTAAGATCAGTTAAACTTTATCTAGTCAATAGAGCGTCAACGCCGACAGCTCTCTATCCTTAAATATCACCTTGGTTCTTACTTGCGGAAAATATACCGTATCTTTTACATCAAGCCCCAAACTATTGAACGGCGTAAAAAACTTGCAGGTTTTAGGATTACTATTGTCGATAATGCTAAAAAACTCGTTGTCCAGCATGCCAAATTTAATCGGACTTCCCGCTTCAGCTTCTGTCGTATCAACAGTTGCGCCGCCCTCTCCCAGTCCATCTCCACTTAGAGAAGGCGTCATAAATTCACTCGCATCACACAGGTTTTCTATACTCCCACCATGGCCACTTGCGGTCAGAGCCAGAATTTGAGCATAGCTCTGCCCCTGATCTGTCGGCAGTCCCATAGCTTCTACGGTTGCATGATCAAGCATCGCATGAGCAATTCGCACCCCACCAGCCCATACAACGTCATGAATCATATTTTTTTCCTGAACTTTATCAGCTTCAAAATAGGCGACCTTTATCACTTGTCTTTCTTCAAAAGCTGAGCGAATTTCTTCGCCATCGATGACAACTGTTGCCTCTTTACGCACGCGGTCAACATCCTTAAGAGTGAGGAGATCACCGACATTAAATCCCCCCAATGATCCGCTTCCGGCCACGGTTGGCTTTAGCACACCCATAAGAGCCCGAATATCAGCCATGTGCTGAATTTTGCTCGCATAAAAACTCACCGAGGGCAGTCCCAATGAGGTTGAGGCTTGAACCAGGAGTCCGTCCCCTTTATTGGTGTCAAAATATCCAGCTGTTGTGATAAATTCTGGATAAAGTGCCGTCGAGTATTGGCCAGTCACTAAAGACGGCAGGATGATAACATCAGCCTCGCTACCTGATTTTGCATAAGTAGAGCGAAAGCCTTTTTCAAGCAATTTACCCAGTGAGGTTGCAAAATTTAATTTAACTGACCGATCCGTAGCAAAAGGGTTCTCCACCGCACTCGAACCGATAACAATTTGTGGCGTAAGAGCCACACTACTACTCCCTGAGCCCGAAGAAATACCCGCTGAAGATTTAACCGTTCCGGTTTTTGAAACGTAAGGAATTCTTCCATTTATTAATAGGCTAATAGTTACCCCAGAGGTAATCGCCACATCGGTAACGATTTCACTTGAGTCTGGCTGAATATACTGAAAATCAAATTTTGATTTGCTCAACCAGATATAAATGCCGTTGTAGGGCTTAAAAAAATTCGTGGCCGTAACGGACGTATCTGTTTTTGCGCTGACGATTTCATTCAATTCCCCCCAAGACTGACCAATACCAAATTTATAACGAACGATTTTGTCTTCTTCTTTTTTGGCCCCGTTAAACTCGCCCTTAACCAAATCAAAAGCTTGTCCAATACTAAAGCCTGGTAAATTTTGCTGCAGAAGCACAAGCCCCAATGCCTTGCGTTCATCGTTTGATAGGATCATGCCGCCATAACCCTGAAAAAATACAATAATTTGACCAGCTTCGTTATTTACTTGCAGGATACAGCTAGGTTGTTTTGCTAAATTGCCTTCTAAGCAATCTCCCTCATCCGCTGTGGGATTCATCATGCGCCACATATCATTGATCATTTTTCGGCCCTGAGGATCTTCAGCCGTAAAATATTCGCCAAGCTCAGAACCTATACGCACCTCTTTGTAGCCATCTGGCATCTGCAAAGGGCCGGTATATCCGTTATAAATGACCATAAGATCAGCTTTGCGAGGATCTTGCTCACGCCAACCTACAGCCAAAAACTCCCTATAGAAGGTGAGGCCATCACTGGTAAACCATTCTGGAGCCAAAATATCTCGCGACTCTTCATAGGTCGTGTTCATAGTGATACCACCTGCGCCAACCCCCAAAATAATGGGTTTGCTACTATTAAAGCGGATTTTATTGTCGATAGCATTTGGATCTTCTTGAAGCACCCGGCCATCGACGAGACCACCGAGTTCATTGGTGGGCGCACTCGGTAGATTTTCACTTGCTAGTGTCAGTTGCGGTCCCGCTTTTGGCGGCTCCCCTCCTCCGTATTGCTGAGGAGAACGACTGCACCCAGTGCCTATCAATAAGGCAGCAACCCAAGTAGCTCGAAACCCATAAACCATAATGACCTCCCAAAAGTGTTTCTAAAAGTCATCCTTATCTAGTCCATTTGATACGGATGACCCTTACGCGCATATAAATACCAAAGACTAATAAAAAATCCTGTGATGAGAACACACCGGCTCTCGGTTCTGCCTTAATGGCTCAATTTTAAGCGCAAATTTTAAAAATCAATATTATGTGTCAAAATCCTACCAATTTTTGAGGCTTAGGGCAATTGCTGTTTTTTGCAATGATTTTTCCCGATCTAGGAGAGATTTTTGTATTGCCTTGGAAAAATTAATGGCTTGTTTCTGGAAAAAATGGTCCCAGGGAATTAATCAACTGACATTCTTTTTCGCTCAACCGAACTTCCGATGCTCGGAGATCTTGCTCCATATGGAGGGGTGAGCTCGTACCAGTTAAAGGGATTATGTGATGTTGGCACAAAAAGGCAAAGAATATTTGGGGAACTTCATATCCTGTCTTTTTAAACTAGAATTATAAGATCGTTTAAGGCCCTCACCAACCAAATCTTCACTATAATGCCTCGGCTGACAAGCTGTATCCACTGCTCGAAATCCCTTGCTCAAGGCAAGAGCGACAAGGTCTGCTGTTCTTTCTTTTTTCCAAGCCGTGCCATAAATTAAAGGAGGCATTTTATTTATTTCGTTTAAATCTGATGCTGGCATCTTTGCTGTTCCTTTTTAAAGTAAAAGATAGAATCACACGCGACGGTGCTTGGAAATTTTCTTTTAAATAGCCTAGATGAGCGAAAAATAGCACCCGGGTGTTTATGTGCTAAAAAGTTTACTGCCAAAATTGGGTCTTTGGCAAGCAACCGCAGACTCTCGATACAATCAACCCGGTTTTTTTCCAATGTAAAGGCCTCGACCCAAAAGCCCCTCCGCATCAAACTCAACTTCAAGTTGATTTGCAGTGAACGCTTCTTTCATTTGCCGTTTCGTAAATAGTCCCAGTTCATGCTCCTCCGTAAAATACTCAACCCCAGCTTTTGTTCCTAAGAGATAATGAAATTTTAAATAGGAGTTTTTACCTCGCATTTCACTGATATTCATCCGGCAAATCTTAACGTCAGAATTGTCAACAGGAGTCATATGTAGTTTACCCAATGCCCATTGGTCTGGGGTAAACCATGGTTCAACAAGTATTATGCCACCCGGACTCGTATGCCTATAGAAACAAGCTATGGCCTTGTGAACATTACCTTCAGTTAGCACGTATCCGATGGAGCTAAATAAACACATTACGACATCATAGGTTTTCCCTAAGTGAAAATCCGTCATGTCACCTTGATAATATGATCCGGTCGTATTTTTGGTGTGAGCGATGTCAAGAAAGTCTTGGTTAATATCTAGTCCATCAATTCTAAATTGAGTGAGATATTTTGCATGCTCATGAGTACCACAGGCGACATCCAGTACCGTCGTAGCTTGTGGATGCCGCTCCTTTATAAAATCGGTGATTTTCGAGGATTCAGATTTATAATCTTTCCAACTATAAATTAAGTCATAGTATTTTGAACTGCCTTTGAACATATGTTCCCTCTATTTAAGTCCGTTGCTTCGGGTAACTTCAGTACCGAAATATTTCTTATGATGGCAGCTGCCAAAGGTCTTGCTAGGTGTATGGGAGCCATGGTGCCCTCTATATGAATTACGCCGCACTATGATTTTACAAGTAATTTTTATTAAGGTCTTTAGAATTAATTCCAAACCTTGGCAATGAGCTGCGCTTATGTCTGAAATCCCTGACACAAAAACCGCACAAGCCTTACACCCCGCTCACCAAAACTAAGTTTGTTTAAATCGATAGGTAAACCTAAATTTTTTCAGATAGATGATTTTTTTGCTTAACTTTCGATCTCACATCGATAAGATACTGACGTGGCTTCATTAATTTAAAAAGGTAAGAGGAAGCACCCACTACTATAAGGAGAGTCCAAACGGGTGAATGGCCAACCTCAAATGGTGAATCAGTGGTATTGGCGGTCCGGAGAGAAACTCATAGCCATCGCCAAGGAAAGCGTTGACAAATTCGTAGAGAGAGATCTCTGATCTCTGGCCTAGCTACTTAATTCGACAAGTAAGACTCATATTGTATGAGATTTAAAATAAGCGAAAACAAAAATCGCTTAAGGTAATTTAACACACCATCATCCACAGCATGATAAGTCATCTCAACACAGACTTGAAAATTACTCACATCGAAAATCAAGTCCTTCAGGGGTCTCACTAATCATCGAAACTTTTGATGTATAGATAATTATGCTTGCATTTGTCGAGCAAAAATATTCTGTTACATTCCATTTTTGCCAAACAGTCCATCCGCTATGATTTTTATCACAAATATTATAATAATTTTTTGTCGTATTATTGTATTGGAGCGTTCCCCCCAAATTTCGGCAATACGAACTCAATGAAGAAGTAGTCGATGAATTTCCTTCCTTGCCACAGCTACTCAAACAAAAAGATAAAATCAGAGCCAAATACGTTAATTTCATTTTTAAATCCTTTTCTAAATTGTAAAAGATTAAACTCAAGGGGACAAATATTTAATTTTTGCCGCTAATAAACTGCAGCACATTTCTGAGTGAAACTTTCGATTTAGTCTTTAACGGGATGCTAATCTAATGAACCTCAGCGTTTATATATACTATGATGAGAGGGAATTCAAAGTTTGTATTAAACAAGATATAAAAAACGTTCCCAAATGGGAACACTCTCCTATTAGCATTTATCTTTAACCCGGATTAGATGTATTTCTAAGCAGAAAATTACGAAAGTAATTTATGTCAAGACAGCGGACCTAATTTCAAAAGAGCTAGAGTAATGTGAGGCGTAGACTTTAAAGAACAAGGAATTAGTTTTTCAATGGAAAATTTTTTCGCGACGCAGGAGCTAGCGATGCTTTAAAAGATAAACACCTTATCGTGCCACCAGATGTCATTAACATCTGGAGGCGCATGTTTCTCATCGCTTTTTATAAATAAAACAATCTCTATGGGTTTAAACAATTTTTCTTCATGATATCACTCCAGCGACTATAATCAAAAATAGGCGTACTAGCGGCCCATTTCATGGCACGAAAAGCCCCATCGCGGTTAATAATATTTTCTATAGCCTCTACCACATTGATGCCAAAACCAGTGCGGGGATCTTGATCCACATTCCACCAAGAATTTTTCCGATTGTCCTTAGAAATTATGGGAGGCAGTTTTGCCAAACAACGACTCACCTCTCGATCAGGCACGTTAATTTTTTCAAAGCCACTTCTAACATTCAGCCACCAGGACTTACTATAAAGCGATAGAGGTTCTGCCCACATTTCTCCGCCGGGACCAAACTTAAAAATGACTTCATGCCTTTGACCATCATCAGGTATATAAACCAAAGGGCCAATGGGTCCGCGCATGCCAATCTGCACAGTATAAGTATATCCTGGGGTTAGGCCATCAAACTTAACATGAGTAGCCATTTCCTTGAGACTATGACAGCGAATAGCTTTTCTATTGTAGTGAGAATCAGGCGAATAGGCAAAGCCTGTGATTTTAAGCTGCTCAGGATGCCCGAAATCCCCTGCCGTCGTCATCTGATATAGGCAGTAGCTAATCTCACCCAAATTAGATGAATTTTCCTGAAAAAAAACTGGTTCCTTGCTATTGGCCTCCCCTTTCGCAGGTTCTTTCTTTTCGGCCAATTTTTTATCTGCTGCGCCAAAAGGCCCGGGATCTCCGTAGGCATCGCTGCCAATAGGATGTTCAATTAAAAGCTCATCTTCAGTTGGTTTTTGAGCAGTGGAATTGGGGACGATAATCGTTTGAATATCATCGATAATACCCAAAAAATTTAAATGCTGAATTTCATAGGAAGCAGGACTATTCATCTCGACCCTATCAAAAACTTCATAATAGCCGCCCTGAGGTTGGCCCGGATATTGAGCGGGCAAAAGAGAGTCACTCACCAAAACTTTTTTTCCGTCGACGGAAAGTCTATAAATGTAAAACCCCGCAGTATTACTTTCATTAACCGTCTCAAAATAAACCAGATAACCTTGATCATCTTTAGGTTTTACCCCCATGCTTGAGAAATTGACCGAAGTGGGTCCTAAAATCGTTATGGGTATTAACAATGACTGATACGAAATATCAATGTTACAGGGATCTTGGCCGCCAAATCCATCAGGGTCAACCATAACATTGTCAACATGGAAGAGACTTTCGGCGAAACCACCGATATTGCCACTGGTATCACGAAGCGCTTGTAAAGTAACCGTTTGGCTTACGCTCTCCCCTGGCTTTAGATTTTTTTGATTAGCAGCCCAAGGATAATGCCACCCACCCGAAGGGGGCGCATTTGCAACAAAACTAAGAAAAGCAGAGTCGACATAATAACCCATAGAGAACTCACTGACATCGACTTGACCATTATTTGTTACCACTAACTCAACCTGAAACGTTTCCCCCAGACTCGCAACACCCCCCAAATCCGGAGTCGAAAAATGCAGCGATAACTGAGGAAGCGGTGGATTAGCACACTGAGGAGGTTGTACTGGGCATTCGACCCAAAAAACCTTACTTTTTCGGGTGCCGTCGGTCGCTAATATTTCTAACTTCGTGTGATATCCTTGGTTGGGATGAGCCTCAACCCCAGCAAATATTGATTGGATATCGAAAGAATGCCGGGCATCAAGACTGCCATCCGCGGGATCCTCTCCAATAAAGATACCACCCAACTCGAGAGTTCCCCCCGCAGTAGGAGCAATAGCGGTAAAATTTACTTGGCTTGTTAAATTGGGGCCTTCATCAAAATTATACCACTCGACATCAAACTCACAGCCAGGATGGGGGTCATTATCAGGAATAGAATCAATGTCTTGTCCTTGAATTTTTATAGTGCCATTTGATCCTGGTGGGTTGTTTGCTAAGGTCACAAAACTAAGAGAAGCTAAAAAAAATACCAAGATTAAATTTAAAAGGCTCGTAGTCCCATAGAGACGGTGAAGACCTTCAACATTTTTTAAGTTACGCATCATAATAGTTTTCTTCCATGCAGTGAGTAATAGTAGGAATTTTTGCTTAAAACATGACCCATATAATAAAAAACTTCGTTTTGTCAACGATTATGATCTTTGAGCCTGGAGGCTCACGCCAAATAACACTGAGATTATAGCTTGTTAGAGAAAAGATCAGCCCCAAAAAAGCAACCCACCAAATTTATCTGACTCTTAACAGCTTAAATTTGGCAGGCGCTTAAATTATGCCGATCAATTAGGAGTAATTGGTGGTCAATTGTAGGTATTACCCAATTTATTACACAAGCAGAGTTCTAAAAATAATAATGCGCCATCGCACTAAAAGTCTTACCTTTTACGCTCTGACCGTACATTTTGTCCTGAGTTTGCTGGGCTGATAACCATAGCTCAAAATGGGGATAGGGAAACCACTGAATTATAGGCCCATAGGCATCAGAAATATTATCCTTATCATCTCGGTTTGGTTGTTTATGCTCGTATCCAGCTTGCAGCATAACTCCCTGATATGCTTCCCAACCAAATTTTGTGTAGTTATAAATACCCGTCATATCATTAGCTTTATTTTCGGACTTTAGAGCTTTAGTTTTATGCACCACATAATCAGATAACAAATATATATGAGCTCCCATACCCAAAACAAATTGTCCACCAACAGCGGTCCGCTGATTTACTGGCCCCTTTAAGCTGAGAGCACTAAAACCAATCTGGGAATTTTTTCCCACATAATAAGCCGTTTTTAAGGTTGCTCCAGACTCACTGGCAAACAAATCTTCTCCTGACTTACCTATAACACCATCGATAATGAACTCTCCGATTTCATTGAAGTATCCTGCTTCTAAATTGTAGGATTCATTGCCCTCGTTGAAATGGATGGGCTTACGTGATGCAACATTGTGCTCAGCAACTTGTAGACCAAAGGCAGGCATGAATTTGCCCAAACGAAAGACAAAATTATCGTATTACTGGATATTTTTTAAATTGTGACTTTTTTTTTAGGGGGGGGCAAAAAATACTAATAATCACTTGGGTCATAATCCCAAAGTTTCTCTTTTTTAGTTTTGAGTTTTTTGCTGAGCTTGGCATCCATGTCAGGGAAAAATGTGATGCGGGCCTGTTTTTCCACTTCTTCTAATTTGACCTGGTGGCGTTCAAAATTAGAGATATTGTCACGGGGACACTTTTTCGACAAAGGATTGTAGATACTTTTCACAAAATCATCGCACTTGGGGTTTTGCTTGCTGTTGGGATATTCCACTGTACGGTGATCAATATTGCGCATAATAAAAGCGAGGACTTTAGGAGAATTTACATCTTGAATGTTAACTATAACTTTGTAAAACGCATCCGGGACACGAATCGGATGATAGTATCCGATAAACTGAATGTCTTTCGGGGCAGCGTCATCATATATGGGACCCGTGTAAATCAAAATCTTTCCTTTATTAACAGCCCAGCTACGCGAAGCCTTCTCCAAAGCTGCCCACAAATGCCTATTAAAACCAATACCAACCTGTGGAGAAATGTTGCTTGTATAAAAAGAATCTTCAACAGCCGTGCTCCCAAAAGCTTGAAAATCTTTTGCGGGTGCCAAATGCCCCCGATCGAAACCTGAGTTTGTGAAGTCGCTGGAATAAGTCCGGCAACTATAGGGAAGGGTTTCATCTGGTTTAAAGTCAAATTTTCGCCATGCACTGTTGTCTGGTCCAGATATCACAGACTGTGAATCGAGAACATGCATAATCCAAAGAGATGACTTAACATCACAGTTAAAGCCACCTGAAAAATAATGATAATCAACCGGGCGCATCACAACGCTTCTATCTCCGAGACTTACCGGCTCGCCCCAAGCAAACAGTGTTTTCCACAGGGGGTTATATTCATTAGATGTAGAAGAAGTGCTTTGAGCAGCATTTGCTGAGTCTTGGATTGATGAGGATGAATTTTCTACGGACCCACAGCTTAGAAGGAAGCTATAGAGAATAAAACTCGCTAGGCGCTGAGTGAACCTCATCGTTACTGTACCCCTTACACCCTAACCATTGCTATCATGACATTGGGCGCTACGAATGAATCAAAACTACAGTATATCTAGTGTGTCCCTAAATTTTGTCACCGGCAAAAATCGCACATATAGTGTGACTGAATTTAGTATACTATATAGGTAGCGGATAATCAAAATTGAATCTATAGGAAAAATGCAATTTTAGGATAAAACCACAAATAAATGGAAATGTAAGACATTTTTTTGAATATTCCTTGAATGTTCTCTGCGCTTGCGCACCGGGATCAATCGGTTTAATATTTTAAAAAAATTGATTTTTTTTCCTATAACCTTGCTAGAGAAAGGAGTATAAAATGCGCCATAAAATCGGAATTATTCTCAGCGGCTGTGGATTCCAAGACGGATCAGAAATTCATGAATCCGTTCTCGCCATGCTTGCCTTAAGTCAACAAGGACATGACCTCATTTTTGCAGCTCCTGAACACTCTCAGGTACGCGTGGTCAACCACCTCTCGGGAGAAAGGGCGCAGGAGGAAGAGCGTAATGTCCTCATTGAAAGTGCGCGTATAGCACGAGGAGACATTGAAGAAATTAGTCTTCTCAAAGCGGATGATATCGATGCTCTTGTTATTCCCGGCGGATTTGGCGCCAAAGCCAATCTCTCCACCTTTGCTCGCGATGGGGTGAGTATGGAGGTCGAGCCCAAGCTGCAAGCACTTATAAAATCGATGTATCTTTCTAAAAAGCCGATTGCAGCTATTTGTATTGCGCCGGTAATTCTAGCCAAAGCCCTTGGGGAATTCGGAATTGAAATAACTATAGGAGACGATCAAGATATTGCCTCAACTCTTGAAAAAATGGGTGTACGCCACGTCAAGTGTTCTGCTGATCGCTGTGTTGTTGATCATAAGCATAAAATCATTACAACTCCGGCCTATATGATTGGAAAAAATATCGCAGATATTTATCCAGGGATTACCCAGGCTATGCTTGAACTCGGTAAACTCCTAAAGATGCCAACCTAAAAGGCGAGCAGCGAAGCTCGGCGACATGAGGATTTCTGTGCAGGATAAAATTCTCCAAGTTTTAAAAAATGAACCAATAAATTTGGACCTAGCGAGGCATTTTGTTGATATTTTGCTCAGTGAAACCAAAATGTCTACTGCTGGTTATCCTTTTCTCACCGAATCGGCTTACAGGTGTTTAATTGAAAATGTTTCTTATTTATTTAAACAGGGTGAAGAAGCTTTAGAAGTCCTGCTTAAACTAGAGCATCTTTTTAATAGTAGCGGGCTAATAACTGATCCCGATCAACATGCTTCTGTCCAAAGAGCTCTAGCCGTATGCCGACAGGTTATCTTTACGGCCAATATTTGTGCGCCAACAGATCTTTGGGTCCTCAAAAATATTCTATCCAATTGGACCGAATTAGGTATTGACGTCAAACATTTACCTGAAGAATTTTCGCTCAGCAATATTGCTCAGCAATTTGACCTAAAAGAAAAACGCATTAAAGTCGATCTTGATTTTTTGTTTTCCCGTGGACTCATAGATAGGGCGGAGAGTCTTTACAAAAAACCTGCATTTTTCCACGCCTATTTGGATAGCCCTAGCTTAAAGCATATTCCCCAAAACCTTAAAGGTGATATTGTTGACACGATTAAATACTTCATTTTGGGAAAACTCACCGACGAAGATTTTGTAAGGGATTTTTTTACTGTACCTTCCTTACAAACCCATGAACAGGGATGGCATGCTGATAGCTTAAAAACAGAACTCGGTTTTAGAATTGTGCCTCTTCTTATAGCGACACATCAGCTTAAAAAAAATGAACTTCTTACTCTTGGAACTTCCTTTTTTGAAGTCTTCACTGATTCAAATCATTACCTTTTATCTCTACTGAAATACTTGGGATACTTTAACGCAAAAGGAAAAGTCAATTTACTAGGCGAGCGAGTATTTAGTCGTGGTGCCGGGCCATTTGGCATTATTTATGCGTATCAATCATATTTTTCTCATCCCCAATCTCAGTATAGGCACGCAAAAGCCACCGCGTGGGTCAGCCGCAGAGCTAATATCGACGCAAGCCAAAAAGCGAATGCTAAAGCCTTTACTGCAGCACTGCATGCCCTTGAGCGGTTCAAAAATGATACTAAGTTTGCGTACGATGTCTTTATTGAACATGCTGTTGGCAAAGGAGAAGCAACAAAACAGCATTGGAATAGTCCTCTACACACAGAAGATATGCTTTATATAGGAGCGGATTTAGAAGAAGATGCCATAAAGGGCGCTGCTGAAGCGCAAAAAAAAGGCGAGCTTCCCCCGCAAATGCTACTCCTTTCTAATGCTGATATCGGTAAACCAGAAACACTTTATGACTTCCTAAAAGCAAATGTCACCACTTCACAAAATATCGTAATGTTTGTTGGCAATGGTTTTCATGAAGTACGGGAGCAAACTGACGCCTCCATGATTGCGGTTTTCAAAGCCTATCACGATATGGGAATACTTCTTGTATTTATTGAAGAATCAAGCTTAAGCGACCATGACATCAGGCAGACAGCCTGGAATACCTATCATGCTGGTTTTAAGTATGTTCACGAAATTTCAGGACAAGGACTGAGGCCCGTTTTTGATACACCAGAATCCCCTGATGCTGAAAGTTTACTGAGCTGGCGCAGCCTAGCAACCAAGGCAGGGTATTTGGTCCTTGATCATTATTCGGTAAAGACCCGCACTATATACCCCTACCCCAAACCTGACGGTAAAAACCCTTCCATCAGTATGACCTATTTTTGTGTTCCTAGTAGCTTATACGCCCGTTTCCCAATATCAGAACACCAGAAGCTCGGTACGCTCGTCAAAACCAAGTCTGTCAAATGACATATCGAGGAAATTCCTCAAAGCCCCAACTCACTAAATGCCCTCCATTGATTCCAGAACCTGGCCCTAAGCGTAGTGTCCAATCGGCGATATGCTGAAAGGCCGAATGATTATCGATAACAATAGTGGTAACTTTTTGCTGTTTCAAAATCCTTAAGACGGCGGCAAACTTCTCAATGTCCGCGTTATGCAACCCGAGACTAGGTTCGCTAATGATTATTAGAGTCTTGTCATCAAAATATTTCCGAGCTAAGCCCGCAGCTAATTTAATTCTTTGTGCTTCTCCTCCAGAATAAGTACTCGTGGATTGGCCAAGCTTCAAATAGCCTAGCCCAATGTCACAGGCAATTTTTAAGCGATGAGAGATTTTGCGATGGTTTTTAAAAAAAACACTCGCCTCATCTAAGCTCATTTCTAAGACATCAAAAAAATTACGATCATGGTAGAAAACATGCAAAACTCGGTCGCTAAACCTCTTACCACTACAGGTGAGACATAGTACTTCAGCGTCAGCAAGAAACTTAACTTTGCGAACTATATAACCGCGACCACGACAGTCTGGGCAGCGTCCCTCTCCCCCCTGAAAACTAAGATCACGAGAACTTAACCCTAAAACTTGAGCCTGCGAAGTTGCGAGAAATAAACTACGAACATCACTCATAATCTCTAAATAAGTTATGGCCATAGACTGAGAAGATTTCCCAACAGGCATACGGTCAATCACTTTTAAGGTTTCAATAAATGAAAGCCCACTCACTTCTTTGCAGTTTTCAAACTGCATCAGTGAGCCTTTTGACTTCTGCAAATATTTCTGAACATTCTGAGCCAAAATTTTTAACACCAATGAATTTTTTCCCGACCCAGAAAATCCCGTCACAAGATTGATTCCGTTTAGTAAAAACCGAGCCTCCGCCATCTTTAAGTTAAATAAGCGCGGCTGCTCAATCTTTAAAAACTTAGGATCTGGATGAACAGCTGAGTTTTCCCGCCATACCGGGTTTATGTTTTTTTTTAGGTTCTGTTTTTGAAAGGCCGAAAGAAAATAAGCCGTATTTGATAGCTTTGCATTTTTTGAAGCTTCATCGGGTCTAAACTCCGCGACCACCCTACCTCCTTTAGTCCCACCACCGGGACCAAGATCGATAATCCAATCAGCTGATGCGATGATAGCAAGCTCATGTTCGATAAGAACTACCGTATTGCCTCTTTGTTTGAGATCATTAAAAACGGTGCGCAAGATATCCAGTTCATCGTCATGCAAACCCTGGCTTGGTTCATCAATTACGTACAAAATACCGCATAAATCTGTAGCAAGTATTTGTGCGAGCCTTAGCCTCTGCAACTCGCCGTAAGAAAGCGTCTGAAGTCGTCTTTTTAGTGACAAAGCCCCTAAGCCAAGTTGGCAAAGTCGTTTTAGTCGCTGCTCGATTTCTAAGTAAAGTATTTTTTGACTATTAGGTAGCCCAACACCTGAAACTAATGAAACCCAAATCGGCAGGAGTTCCTCAGGCGTTTTTTGGTAAATATCGGCCAAACGAAAACCATGGTGGCGCGCAAAAAAGCCTACCGTACCAAGTCCGGTCCCTTGACATTTGAGACAGGGCGAATCTAAAGGCGGCAAATCATCCTCACCATGTGTTGCTACTTCTTCCCTGTTCTTCAGAGAACCAATACCGTCACAAGCATCACATCTACCAATTGAGTTTGTAGAAAAATACCGACCATCTAACTTAGGCCAGGTGTACTGACAAAGAGGACAGCCACCCTTAGATGAAAAATGGACGTTTTTTTTAAGGGAACCTTCGCTAGTATTATCGAGAAGCGCGTACTCAGCAAAACCCTTCCCTTCCTTTAGTGCCGTGGCAAGTGCCCTGCTGAGTCGCGCGCGATTTGTTTCACTGACTTTAATAGCATCAACTAAAAGTTTGAGGGTATGTTTTTTATTTTTGTCGAGGACTGGTAAAGGAATTAAAGATGTTAAAGCCCCATCAATCCAAACTTTGCTAAAACCTTTTTCTGCGTATTGGGTTAGGGTCTCGACAAAAGCTCCTGTCCGAGAGGTAACGATGGGAACCATAATGGCAATAATATCGCTCTCATGATCAGCAATAATTTTTTGCGTCCGCTGATCAAGATCTTCTGCCTCAGTGGGAAGATCATGCTCTGGACAATAGGTTTGCGAAAAATTAGCAAAAAGAGCCCCCAAAAGCTCTCCAATATCTGTAAATCCCGCGATATGAGAACGCACTGAAGGGCGGGTTTCACGCTGTGTTAAACCTATTGCGGGCGAAAGACCGGTAATTTTGACCACACTGGCTTTTGCAGACAAATCGAGAAATTGCCGCGAATAATTGGACAAGGTCGCAAAAAAAAGCCGATTTGCTTCACCCAAAAGAACATCATAGGCCAAACTGCTCTTCCCAGAACCGGAGACTCCAGTGATTACAGTTATTTTGTTTTTAGGAATTCTGACCGATATATTTTTTAAATTATGCTGTGATGCTCCAATTATATGGATATAGCTATTTTCGATTGGTAGCTTTGATTTCATTTTGATTTTATCCAGACTGTTTTACAGATTTTGCGTATTTCATGCAAAAATCCAATGCTCGTTTTGTGCTCCGCCCATCGGCAGTACCACTCAAAAAGATATCCTCCCCTGGTCCATGATCAGGAGATACCCGCAAAAAAGGCAACCCCCAACTCACATTGACAGCTGTAGAAAAATCAAGCAGTTTTAGGGGAGCTAAACCTTGGTCATGATACATAGCAAGGATGCCATGATATTTCTTTTTATGCGTTTGATAAAACACAGTATCAGCAGCCAAAGGCCCTTCAAGATTGATTTTATGAGATGATTCGCTCCTAAGCTGTAGGATAGCGGGGTTAATGATTTTTTTTTCTTCTGTGCCAAATAGTCCCCCATCGGAAGCATGGGGGTTTAAACCGCAAACGGCAATTTTTGGCGAACGAATACCCTCCAAAAGACGCAAAACCGCATCGAGTTGCCTCAGTTTACTCTTCAGTAATTTTATGCCTAGCTGGCCCGGCACATCGCTAAGCGGGAGGTGACTCGTAGCCAGACCAAGCTTTAATTTTTTACCACTAAAATACATCAGTGCCTCTGCCCCTCCGAGCTCACTAAAATATTCTGTTTGACCTGGATAATTAAACCCGGCTAAAGCAGTATACTCCTTATTTATAGGCCCCGTGAGTATAGCATGTCCTGAAAGTGAAATTTTTTTAAGCGCTAGAAGGGCTTTAAACGCCAATTGCCCTCTTTGTTTGGCTGATAAATCTTTGGCGTTTTTTTTCAAACGCGGAGCAATATCAAAAAAGTAAAGTCCGGGTCCGTTCCAAATTTCCGTCAGTTCATGTACTGGCGTTTCAAAGCCTCTAAGCATTCCAAAATGCTCGGTTTGATCCTGCCAAAGCTTTCGCGCACCTATGAGCACAACTGCGTGATTTTTGACGGCCTTTTTCAAATGAGGAAGCAGGCATTCAATAAAAATACTGACCGGGTCACCAAGAGTGATAAAAATCATAGAGTTCCTTGCCTTATGTCGCATTTACCATGCGATAATTTTTTTACGCGATTAAATTTGCTTATGCTTGTGCCGCAATAACCTCAAATGTGGGACTTAGTCCCTGATCCAGTATTTGATAGGCTTCTTTTTCGGTAATGTGTCCAGGAATTAGCCATTTTAGCGCCGCCGATCGGTCCAAAAAAGCTGGGGATCGATCGTGTCCAGCAGCAAGTATTTCTGGAGTTGGCTCCCGCGTCACGATAGCAAATGATTTTATGATACTTGTGTCCCTACCTTTTTCGCTATCAAGGGAAGGCCTCCACTCATCCCATAAAACAGGAGCATAGAGCGAATTTTCGCCTTGCGCACTAAAAAAAACAACCTGTTTCTTTTGCGTACTTTTCTCGACGACCCATTCATAAAACCCCTTAAGGACAATGATTCCATGCTGGCGCATAAATAATTTTCGCCAAGTTTGGCGGCTTGATAAGCTATCACTCCGACAATTAAACATATTGAATTTAGAGGGGACTTCCGCAGCACTGCCTTTAGGCCGAATTCGGTACCTCATCGGCACCACGATATTTTGGCCTCTATTGCTCAAAATAATGGGACTCCAGGTGTTGGGATAGATCCGCCCCTCGGAGGAGGGAAGTTTGAAAGATTTCGGAGCTTCTTCATGGTTATGGTTTAAACGAGAAAAAGCCTGCTCATTTATTTTGGCCGCAAATATTTGGGCGATTTTTCGCAGATCCTGCTCAATCATAACACTATAGCACATTGCCTATAATCCTTAAGATATTACAATAGCGTTTCTTGGAAGTAAAATAATTTACTGATCTTTGATGTGGTCACTACTTGATAAGCCATGCTTGGATAGGAGGCGGTAAATATCGGTACGATACCTACCAGACACTTTTGCCATTTCTGTTACATTACCTCCCGTGAGCTCCATTAATTGTTTGAGATAATGCCGCTCAAACATCTTTCGGGCTTCGGTCAAATTGACTTGATGGATATTTTGGGGGTTTTGCATAAGATCCACGGAAGGCTCAAGAAATAAATCCTCTTCCAGTAAGGTGCCTTCTTCACTCAAAACATAAGCCCGCTCTATGACATTGCGTAGTTCCCTAATATTTCCCGGCCAGGCATAGTGCAAAATTTTATCAAGCACTTTATCGCTAAAGGCATTTAGCGGTTTTCCATATTTTTCTCTTAATTCGTCCACAATGATCGTGATCAAATCTGGGATATCATCACTGCGCTCCCTAAGCGCTGGCACATTAACTTCTACGACAGCGATGCGAAAGAATAAATCTTCGCGAAAAACTTTCTTTATCGCATCTTCACGTAAATTGTGATGGCTAGCAGAAATCAAACGAAAATCCACCGGAATAAGTTGACTCGAACCCAGTGGCTTGACACTACGTTCTTGCAAAACGCGCAGCAATTTTACCTGTAAACCAAGAGGCATATCACCAATTTCATCAAGGAGAAGGCTTCCTCCTTGAGCTTGTTCAAATATACCTTTGTAGTCATTCTTAGCGTCAGTAAAAGCGCCTTTCTTATACCCGAACAATTCAGATTCTAGGAGCTGTTCAGGGACGGCGGCGCAGTTAACAGCAATAAAAGGTCGTGATCGCCGAACTGATAAATCATGAATTGCACGAGCGACAACTTCTTTGCCCGACCCTGATTCACCTTGCAGTAAAACATTGACATCAACCGCAGCGAGTTTTTTTACCACTGTCCAAAGTTTTTTACTCTTCGAGGACTTGAGTACAAATTTTTTCTTTAAAACTTCTTGCCGCGCGAGTTCGTCTGGAGAGCTCCTCAGGTCCTGGTTATCATTTAGGCGTTTTTGCACTTGCTCTACGATTTCTTTGGGATCATGACTCTTCGTGAGAAAAGTACTCGCCCCTTTTTCCATCGCAGTGACGGCAAGGCTGACCGTGCCCTGAGCACTCATGATAATAATTTGAGCATTAGAGTATTCATGAACAATATCAGGAAGGACATCAATCGAAGATTCTTGGCCTAAAAACAGATCGAGGAGCAAAGCGTCGAAGGTGCGCCTGGCGAGAAGAGGCAAAATTTCTGCGACGCTACTTACCGCGTGGACCGTAAAGCCACTAGCCCTAAGATAGAAGCAGAGAAGCTCACTGTAAATCGGTTCATCTTCTGCGACAAGGATACTTGCCATTAGGTTACCTTACCCCTCATACTAGCACCGACTGGCTGCATAGCATCCTAAAAAATATAAAATCGCCCCCAATGCCCTATGATTTTGAATTTTTCAAGGTTTGGCTTTTGGATATAAGGGTTTAAACATCACCTCCCATATTATGTGCAATGATAGATGCTGTCAATTGTTCAAGCTTACGAGCTCTATCAATAATCACTTCTTCTTTTTGATGATCAAAGATCGCATCTTCGACCAAAGCCGCATCACTGGCGAGGTTTTCATAACCGCAGGCGCCAGCAACACCCCGTATTTTATGAGACTCTTCCCTAAGAATGGCTAAATTTTTGGTGTCTATTGCTTTTGAAATCAAACTGAGACGATCAGAAAGGTTGTGTACAAATTTTTTCTTAATACCCTCGACAATCGGGTTGGCAACCAAAGTTTTTGGCAGTAGCTGATTTTCAGTCTTTTTCTGCTGCGCTTTAGTGGAATTTGCCAAACTTTTAATGCGCTGGCTTACAATGTGAAAATCAATAGGTTTGACCAAATATTCATCAAACCCGGATTGCAAACATCGCTCTTTTTCCTCACGGAGCGCATGGGCGGTGGTGGCTATTATTCCGCCGTTAAAACCATTGGCACGTAAATGTTTAACTGCGGTGTGCCCATCCATTTTTGGCATTTGAATATCCATGAGAATAACATCTGGTTTAAACTGCGGGGCTTTTTCCAAAGCATCGTAACCATCAACCGCGACCTGAATTTCTGCCCCCGCTAAGCCAATAAAGTGGACACATAAATCGCGATTTTCTTCGACATCCTCTACAATCAGAACCTTTATACCCTCCAGATTATCTAACTTTGCGGGACTTTTATAGGTTGATAACTTTGATTCTATAACGGGTATGTCCGCTAATAGCTCATTTTCATCGATTTTTCCCGGATCGATAGAAACAACAAACATACTCCCCAAATTTAGGTTTGAAGCAGCTAAAACGATGTCGCCACCCAAGGCTCTGGCTAAATTTCGTGACAGAGCCAACCCAAGACCACTTCCCCCAAAACTTCTTGCTGTCGTGCTATCTGCTTGTGCAAACGGGAGAAATAAACGAGATTTTCCTTCAGAGGACAGACCAATGCCGGTATCTGAAACGATAAATTGAAGCCGCCCCGCCCCCTCATCACACTGTACCATCCTTAGTCGCACAAACACATGTCCTGACGGGGTAAATTTAATAGCATTGCTAATGACATTGATGAGTATTTGTTTTAAGCGCAGCTGATCTGTCTCAATAATTTTAGCCACTGGGGTATCAGCATATATTTTAAAGTTAAGCTTTTTTTCACGGGCCTTTTCCACAACTGTTCCATAAACTTCATTGATCAAATCATGGAGATTGACGCGAGATTTTTCAATTTGCAGTTGTCCTGCTTCAATTTTTGAAATATCTAAGATCCCATCGATGAGTTCTTTCAAATTTCGGGCATTTCTAGCAATTGTATTTAATGATGACTCTATTTCTTCAGGTTTTTGATCAGTCAGAAGAAGCTTATCAATAAAACCCAGTATAATAGAAATTGGTGTTCTGATCTCATGACTCATATTGGCAAGAAACTCTGACTTTGCCTTGTTAGCTCTTTCAGCTTCACTGCGGGCCTTTTCAACATCTTTATCGCGGTTAATACCCTCGGTTAAATCTGTAAACGAAAAAATAGCGCCTTTTTGAAAACCTTCTTCATCAAAGAGCGGCGTAGAATGTAATTTTAATTGAAGACCATCTGAATATTTATCATTGATTAAGATCATGCGCCTTTCTACCATAGACCGGCTTTGCATGATTTGCGAGAGGATATCTTCTTCATCGCTATCGCCAGGTTTACTTTCTGCCCTGTTAGCATTTTTTAGATAGCTAAAGCTCTTTTTTAGGCCATTTTCTTCATCCAAAACTCCAAATATATTTTCTGCGCTTTTATTTTGCAAAATAATCTTTTTTTTCTCATCAACCACAATGATGGCATTGCTTAAACCATAAAGCATTGACTTTAATATCCGTGTTTGCTGACGGAGGGACTCCCGCGATAAAGCCAGTTCCGTGTTGCGTTTTCCCAAAAAATCTGTCGCTTTGTTTTGCTCATTTTCTCTAAAAACGACATTGCGTACCATGGGCCTAAAAAGGAACAAGGCAACTAATATAAGAGTTAAAATAGTTGCCGAATAAAATATTAGGTCCCATTTAGAAAATGTGGAAATAGCTTCATGCCCCACATAGCTTAAGGTAGAATCGAGAATTTTATGGATTTCTTCTATTTCTAGGTATTTTTTTGTGTTGTGAAAGGCGACTAAATCCCTTGTTTGCTTAAGAGTTGCCTCACTGCTTAAAATAACTTGATCTACATTGTCAATAAAAAGCTTTACCTTTTCATTTAGGTCATTAATAGCAAGCCTTAGAATCGGAATATTTTTTTCAAGAGGAATACTTTTATGAATATCCTCTATATTTTCTTTTTCTCGATTTTGTAAGGTCTTTTTTAAGTGCGCGAGTTCCGAAATAAGATTTGGCTTTATGCGATTATGTACTCTTACGTCATCAGTCAATAGCAAACCTTCGACAAGCAGCTCCACTTTTAGTAAGCTTGCTCGCTGCTCATTTATGGTATCAGAGAGGTTCTGCAAAGCGATCTGCGCGCTAAATTCAGATTGGCGTGAAAGGGTGCGAAATGTCGAAATCACCCCAATAAGTGATAAAGCGAAGACGTACCGCAATGTCATCTGAAATTTTGGCGATCGCCAAAAAAATGAAAGATTCATCGGGAACTTACCTATTTCTAAAAGATCCAATTTGATTAATCAAGAAATCATGCAAAATTGTCCCTTTTGCGCGACACCTTGCTGTCTCGATTATGAGACACGCCCTTAATTAATTTTTGATGAGATTCTGGGCTCATTAAACGCATTTGTATTGTCGCTATTATGTTGGCAAAACCTAATGATTTTGAAATATATTCGATTGTAGGATGATTGACAAGATAAGGTTGAATTCTTTCTTTGCTATAAGCGCTCACTAAATAAATAGGAATGTTCCCAAACAAGGCAGAAAGATAATTCACTAAATCTGGCCCCACGTGGGCACCCAGATCAAAATCTATGATCACAACATCATAAGCAGAATTAGTCGTAAACGCCTCTAGATCAAGAAGTGAAGTGTAAAAATCTAAAGTCATTCCGATAGAATGGGCATAACGACTGAAATAGGTACAAAATTCAGTATCATCATCGATAAGTAAAAAACGTCTGCTTTCTTTGGATACAGAAAAGCTGTTCATAGCATGTCTCCTCAGCTAAATTTTTATTAGTATGCCTTCACGCTGCAACTTTTATGCCAATAAATCCTATCGGTTTTGTTCGGGGCGTAATTGCAGGCCAAACACTTCCCTAGGATTCACAACCTGTCAATCTAACAGCTATTTAGGCTCATATTGGTTGGTAAAAATCTAAAACTGATATATATTAAATAAAAGGTCTCGCACTTAAATTTATTGTTTTATTTTTTATCACGGAAGGTAAAAACCTTATGCGTTGCAACGCTTTATTCTTAGCTTCTTTTATTCTCTGGGCTGCAGCGTGCGGCTCCTCACAACAGTCCACTGTATCCCCTCCAACTCCCGACAAGAGCTACCAATTTGTGGGCGATAGCTGTGATACGGGTTCGCATATTTTTTCAGGCACTGACAAACACGAGGTCCTTTTAGAGTATTGCCGCACCTTGCTCAATGATTTACTTAATAACTCTTGCGCCTCTGAAGAACGAGACCTAAAGTTTCAAGAAGATTGCAGCGCGGTAAGCAGCGAACTCGTAAGCGAAAAACCCGAGGAGAAGCCAGCCACCCCCATAGAAAACGACAAAGCGCCTAAAACCTTTTATGGAATTTTGTCTCCAGATGATGAACTTGATTACCAGGATATCCCTCAAAGCACTCACGAATTCCAAGTTTCCGTCACCTACTTGGACATAATCAAACTGGATGATTATACTTTTCGCGCTGAAGAAAATCTCCAGGGAAGTGCAGGCAATATATTCGTCGCCCTGAGAGAATGTGGATTTTTTCTTGCTGGACCGCACTGCCGAGAAGGACAAGTCTCCGAAAAACTTTGGGATCAACTGGTAAGGATAAATGAAAAAACTTTTTATTATATTGCGTCTGAATATAGTGATTATCCGTTTCCCATGGCATATTTTTTTGAATTAGACGCTAAGAATAACTATACTCCGACAGGAAGTTTATATTTATATTCAATTCACGATAAAAATAGAGCGCATTCACCCGCGCAGATCATTCTAGAACAAACGGGAACGGCTATTGGTAAAGCTCAGTTTTTGTCGATGTCTCTTGAATCAAAATGGCAAACCTTACAAATTTCTGAAGTCAGTCAGGAAATCTTAGCCTCAAGCAACTGGCTTATTGATCAAAAAGATTTTGTAACAGAAAGCTTCTTTCAGGAAATATCACCCAAAATCCTAAAATCTTTGCGTAGCAAGAAAAATTTCATATCAGATGCTCGTAGTGGTCGCAGTATTTTCCACTATTTACGCACCTTACAGCGCCTTATGCCAGAAGATCAGTTTAAAAACTATCTCCATGAATTGACATTTGGCATGGCAAAGGATCTTTTTACCCTTCAATCGGCAATTATGTTGATATCTGAAGGAGAAACTCTAGAAGAAAACATTGACTTAGCCACACTCGCCTTGCAAACAAAAGATAAAGATACTTTTTTGCGAGCCCTTGATGCTCTAACCAAAATAGAGGGCTTCAGTTTAGAAGATTCCGAATTAAATATTCTTATCAATTCTTTAACACACAAAGATTTTGAGATCGCCAAACAGGCTTATAATGCCCTTCTCGTATTTGGCATAAATAAAACTCACCTTCCTGCACTCGAAGAAAGGATCAAAGGGAAAGTGCCATCTTACGGAGCGGAATTTATTCTATCTCTGCTTGCGAGCATTAAAGATATCTCGGCACTAGAAAAACTTATTTCCTATATGTCCCATACCGAAGAAAACGTGCGCCTTGTAGCATACGCCATAATTGAAAACATGACCTTTACCAACGAAGTTCTCCCTTTTTTAAAAAAGCAGTTAACAAGCACCTTCCCTGAAACGCGTATTGCTGCAGCAAGAGCCCTGGCAAAAATGAATACATTTGAAGCAATGAAAATGATCATTGAAAATGTTTCAGATCCCTTGGCTTTAAACCGGACCACACTGCTGCAAATCGTAGGTTCTTACACATACTCAGACATATACATTACAGTCCTACAAAACCAATTTAAAAGCCCCTATTTAGATGTACGCATGAAGATGTTTGAGTTGATTTTACAGATCGGCACAAAAGCAGCATATCAAGCCGTCATTAAAAATTTATCAGACCCAGACCCTGTATTTAGAGGAATGATGATTGCCGTGATTGAAAAAATGACATTTACCGCTGATTTTATTCCCGTTTTAGTCACGGGATTTTATAGTTCATACGTAGATGTCAAACAAGCAGTAACGCGAATTTTAATCGCCATCCCTGGTAGAGAGGCGACTGTCGCCATTATTCGTAATCTTTCTCAATCAGACCCCGGCGTTAGAGCCAGCTTGATTGCTGAATTGACGAAAAGAAATATTGACGACTCGTTTCTCCTAGATCTGAAGACACTTTTTTATTCCTATTATGATGAAGTCAAGCAGTGGGCATTTGACACCATTATCGCAATGAATACAGAAAAATCTATACTTTTACTCATCGACAGTATGTCCAACAGCACTGAGTCCATTCGCATAAAGATAATTAATTATCTTAACTCGATCGCCATGAAAGAAAGTTATTTATCAAACCTTAAATGGTCATTTAGCTCCGCCTATTATGTGGATGTGAGGAAAGCTATCGCCCTACTTATTGACAAAGTGCCTAGCACCCAAGCAACTATTATCCTCATAAATATCATGGATGCCTATGAATCACTTGTTCGTGAAACCGTGCTAAGCCTATTGGAAAATAGGACTATGAGCGCTGACTGCATTCCTGCTCTAAAGAGTCAAATAACTGATTATTATGCAGACGTACGCATGATGGCAATAAAATTGCTGGCAAAAATTCCATCGCAAGAGGCCCTAACAGCACTCAAAAATCAACTAAAAATTGAACGGGATAACACGGTAAAAATTGTACTAAATAAGGCTATTGCGGATCTAGAAGTGCTGCTTGGCATTAAAACTTTTAACGTGGTCACCACCCTTTAGAAAGTCAGTAAAATATTTACCATTAATATTCATGCATACGAAAACAAGAATGATCAGGATTTGTGACATGGTAAAAAACCGACAAGCTCACCAAGACAAAAAACCATTAAAGCCGATAAAACTTTTTTTACGGGTAAGATAAGCATTCTTCTTTTGCTTGTAGGCTGCTCTCTTTCAAAATCAAAATATGGTGATGATTTACTCATTTCTGAAAGCATAACTTCATCTGCGCAAGAGAACCAAGAGGGCGTACCCAAGACGGGAGCGTTAAGGGAAGTCATTTCGCACTCTTCACTAGGCCTTACTGATTTAAAAGAACAGATAAATAAAATCTATTCCAACACCCTACCTGATGGAATATCTGGTATCGTCATAAAAGGGTTTTCTATAAGGCACGAGATTTATTCTCGAATAAATAATCCAGCCGGCGTGCTCGATCCAGAAACACCAGCACTAAATCAAACATACCCGATGTATTCTTTCAAAATATTTCCCCCAAATAATTCGACCCCTATTTGGTTGGAGTGCTATTTTCTTCAAACGAGAATTTTTCCCAATCTTTTATCTTTGCCCACGACAGGCAAAATAACGCCAGATTGTCCTCCTAAATCATTATTCTTCCTCTATTCCCAAGGTCCCGTCATTCTCGCGATGCTCGAATGACGGGAAAGGTTAATGATAGTAAGGTTTTCAATGAATTTTGATTCATCCATCCAATCGTCCGAAT